>JAEXRM010000080.1 GCA_023440865.1 Bacillota bacterium | reverse complement strand
GTCTTGCCTGTGGCAGAGGCTTCTGCGGAGACGGCCGGGCTGCCGTCGGAACCGACAGTCGAGGGGGAGGCGCTGGTCCTTCCGCAGCCGGCAAGCGCGATCACGGCGATGAGCAGCATCAGACGCGCGCGTATGCCTCTGGAAAACCGGGTGCCTGGTGTATGCTGCATGTGACCCATGGTGCCGTGCATATGCAGAGTCGGCATGGGATCCTCCTTTCGGAGAGTGGATTTCATTCTTTGCGGACCACCTTGTGCTGTTGATATTTCACATGAATGCCATTTGTTGCATGATTTGGGCAACTACATTCTCAGGCAATCGCCTTGTCTTGTCAAGCCGGCCCTGCATGCCGGCAGACCGTGTATTTCACGCGTGCGCCGTTGGCCTGGGACTTGAGCTGTTCGCGTTTTTCGAACTGCAGCACAAGGCTGCGAACCATTGCGTATGCGACGTCGCGATCGTCCTTCGGGCCGTTTTCTTTCAGGCCGTTTTCTTTCGGGCCGCTTTCTTTATACTTTCTTTGGAATTCCTTTGAGGGCGCTTTACACCCCTTCGATAGAATGCACTTGTCGGCAAAGGGTGCCGGCATGATGTGAAAACTGTGAGAAGGAGTGTAACTGACATGAAGAACAAGAAAGCATGGATCATCGGCACGGCCATGGGCCTGAGCACCGTGATGCTCGCCACGGTGGCATTCGCCGGCACCGCCGCGACCAGCGGCTATGATGCCCTCAAGGCGATGATGCGGACCCGCAACACGGTCGAGGCGAAGAATGCGACCGTCGACATGACGGTGTCCGTCACGGAAGAAGGACAGCCGCTGGTGCTGGTGGATGCCGTGATGAAGGTGGACGCCGCGCAGGAGAAGATGAGCGGTTCCGTTTCGGTCAGCGGTTCCGGCGTGGACCGGACGATGACCGTCTTCAAGTCCGGGGAGACCGCATACTTCAACATCTCCGGCAGCGACACGTGGTTCCGCTCGGACCGTACGGATGAAACCGGCATGGAAGGCGGCATGGGCGCTCGCGGCGCACATGGTCGCATGAGCGGGTTCGGTTCGGATGATGCCCGCTTCGACATGAAGGGTGACATGGCGATGGACCCCAACGCCGTGAAGTTCGCCGAATCCCTGCTCGATGCGGTCATGGGTGATCTGAAGCATGCCGTGGTGCTCGAGGAGAACGGAACGGAAAAGACTTTCTCGCTCAGGATCGACCAATCCAACATGCCCGAGCTGCTGAAGGCGGCGCTGGCAGCCGGCGCATGCCAGAAGCGGGATGCCGTGGCGGACGAGGTCTGCATGAGCGACAAGGACCTGGCCGATTTGGGCAACCCGGTCGCAGAAGCGCAGCTCAAGGCTCTCCTGCCTGAAATGAAGGCGCTCCATGACGCCGTGAACCTCACGGAAAACGTCACCGTCGAGTCCATCGACCTCTCCTTCACCGTGGATGCCGACAACCAGCCGGTTGCCAGCAACGCAAGCCTCATCGTGTCTGGGAAAGCCGCCGATGGCGGCGCACACACCTACGCCATCGACATTGCCGCAAAGACCGGCGCCATCGGCAGCACGGTGCCTGACACCTTCGATGCCGAAGGCAAGGACATCCAGGTCGTGAAGACGCCGGTGCATGACAAGGCGGAATAAGCGGCACGGTCAGAAGTAGAAACCATCGCATGCGTCTGTCGATCAGGTGTGCGGCTTGCCGGTGATTGCCGGCAGGCCGAGCGCCGGTCGGCGAACGCGTCGGTTCGGCAGGAGAAGAGGTAGACATGGAAGCCATCCTTGAACTGAGAAATCTGACCAAGACATATCCCAACGGACGGGGTGTCCGCGAAGTCTCCTTCCGGATGGAACCCGGAACCATCACCGGCCTGCTTGGCGCAAACGGGGCCGGGAAGAGCACGGCCATGAAAATGATCGCCGGTCTGCTGCCGCCGGAAGGCGGCATGCTGTGCCACCGCGGCGCGGAACACGCACAAGGAACGGCCGCACTGTTGCGTGATGTCGGATTCATGGTGGAACAGCCCGAGGCCTTCGGTTATCTCACCGCCTGGGAGAATCTGATGCAAAAGGCCCGCTTCTACAGCGACGGCGCTGCGTCCGCGGAGCGGGCCCTGATGCAGGTCGGCCTTGCCGACCATCGGCATGAGAAGGTGAAGACCTTTTCCATGGGCATGAAGCAACGGTTGGGACTCGCATTCGCACTGACAGGCGAGCCGTCCCTCCTCGTGCTGGATGAGCCGACAAACGGCATGGACATCGAGGGGCGCAGCGACTTCCGCGAGCTGATGCAGGCGCTGCGGCGGGAGCGGGGCGTGGCGGTGCTGCTGTCGAGCCACCTTGTCTCGGAGCTCGAACAGCTTGCCGACCATGTCGTGGTGCTGGATGAGGGCGTGCAGGTGGCGACTTGCGGCATGTCGGAAATCACGCAGGCCGGAAGCACGCTGGAACAGTGGTATCTGCAGGTTGTCCGCGGATCGCGTCGGACGCCGGAGGTGGCCTGATGGAGCAGAACATGATGACTCGTATGGAAGCACAGGCACCAGCCATTGCGACAGCGTCCGGCTATCACGGCATCGCGGTGTTCCCGGCCATGATGCGCAACGAATGGATCAAACAGGCAAAACGCAGGAAGATGTGGGTGTTCGCCGGCATCGCCGCTCTTGTCCCTTTGGCGCTGGCCGTGCTGCAGCGCCTGTTGTTGCCCGGACAGAGCGTGCTCACACGCGAGGACGTTCTTTCGTCCGCCCTTCATCTGGTTGCCCCGCTGGTGCTGCCGCTGATGGCCGCCGCGCTGGCGATCGATGCCTTCTGCGACGAGGCAGCCAAGGGCGCCATCCGCTCCACGTTGTTCCTTCCGGCGGGAAGGACGGCCGTATACTGGGCCAAGGCAATCGCCGTGCTTGCCGGATGCGGCGTTCTCGTCGGGGCGATGTGGGGAATGACGTTGATCGCCGGCATCTTCCTGCCCGGCCGTGGTCCGGTCTTCGCCTGGATCGGCGCCGATCTGGCCTCCGGCATCGCCGCACTGGCCCCTGCGGCCTTGATTGTCGGTTTCGTCGTGATGCTGTCCCAATGGCTCAAAAGCGCCGGCGGCATCCTCGTGACACTTGTGCTCGCCAGCATCGCGGTCAACTTCCTGCCGTTTCTCATCAAGGGCATCGGACCGGTCCTGCCGACAACCTGGATGGGACTCGGCGCGTCCGTCCGGACCATGTCCATGACAGGCGCCCTCTCCGCGCTGGTCGTGCTGGTCGCCTGGACCGTGCTGTTTGCGATGGTCGGCTGGCTCCGCTTTGAAAAGCGCCCTTTCTGAGGGCTTCGTGTGTTCCGCGCCGCCGGGCATCCGCCCGAACGCCTCCCCTTCCGGCTGGCTGCAGCCCTCTTCCAAGACGCATGGCCGCTTGGCGGTTCGTGTGGTAGGATAAGCGTAGCCGCGTCCAGCTTCCTCATTCCGGCTTCCTCGTTCCGGCAACAGACGCCGGTATCACATTCCGAAGGCAGGTGCACCCGTGTCGCTTCGCGCCAAGCTCATTGTCTCCTATATCGTAATGGCCATCCTGCCGTTGCTCATCCTCGTGGGCGCCATGGGGTTCGCCATCGTGCAGGTGATCGACCAGTCGCCCTTTTTCCGCGGTTTCGCGGGCGGCGCGATCGAGGACATCTTCCAGCACAGCGACTACCTGTCGCAGGTGGAGAGCCGCATCGAGCGGGAGCCGGCATCCTTTCTTGAACGGGAGACGCTCAAGGAGCTCGATGCGGCGCTTGGCGCGTTCAAAAGCGCCCTCATCGCCGTGGATGCATCCGGATCCGTGATGTATGCGACCGAAGGCACCGACGCGACGGCGATCCTCGACGCGCTTGCGGACAACCCGAGCCTGCGCGAGAGCGTGGACGGACACTACAGCGCCTACCACGTCATCGTCAACCGCGCCCCCTACACCATCCTCGATCGGGAGCTCGATGGCGGCAAGCTGGGTCACCTGTACCTGATCATGAACATGGGGCCCGTCGGCGAGGTCGCAGGCAAGTATTTCCGCATTGTCGGCCGGGTCACGCTCGGCATGCTCGCCATCATCATCTTTCTGCTGACATGGCTGGTATCCCGCAGCATGCTGCGCTCGCTCCGCCAGCTGGGCGCCGGTGTCCGCAGCATCGCGGAGGGCAACCTCGATTTTCAGATGCAGGCGAAGGGGAAGGACGAGGTGGCCGATGTCATCCGCGCCTTCGAACAGATGCGTGTCCGTCTCAAGACCAGCATCGACGGGCAGCTGCGGATGGAGGAGAACCGGCGCGAGCTGGTCGCCGGCATCTCGCACGACCTCAAGACGCCCGTCACGTCCATCAAGGGATATGTGGAAGGCTTGATCGACGGGGTGGCGGATACCCAGGACAAGAAGGACCGCTACCTCAAGACCATCCTCGACAAGACGTTGGTCCTCGACCGGATGATCGACGACCTGTTCCTGTTCTCGAAGCTCGATCTGGGCAAGATGCCCTTCCATTTCGAGATGGTCGATGCCCGCCGGTATTGGTCCGATCTTGCGGAGGAGACCCGCCTTGACCTGTCCGAACGCGGCTTCGAAGTCACAAGCGAGGTGCGTGTACCCGACGGGGTGATGATGCGGCTCGATCGCCTGATGATCCGGCGGGTCCAGCACAACCTGGCGGAGAATGCGGCGAAATACGGCGACAAGCAGGACAAGACCGTCAGGCTCACGGTCTCGGTGCTCGTCAACCGCCTTGTGGTGACGATGGAGGACAACGGCTGCGGCATACCGGCCGAGGAGCTGGAACGCGTATTCGACCGGTTCTACCGGGCCGATGCTGCGCGCAACTCCGAAACCGGCGGAACAGGCCTGGGGCTGCAGATCGCCCGGCAGATCGTGGAGGAGCACGGCGGCGACATCCGCATCGAGAGCGAGGTCGGCCGGTTCACCCGCGTCCTTTGGACGCTGCCGCTGGAACAGGCCGTCATGCCCTGAGGGAGGAACACATGGCGTCGCACATCCTTATCGTCGAAGACGACAAAAGCATCGCGGAGCTGCTGCGCGACTATCTCGAAATCAACGGCATGACGACGGAAATGGCCCACACGGGGCCCGCCGGTCTGGAAAAGGCGCTTGCCGGCTCCTTCGACCTGGTGCTCCTCGACATCATGCTGCCCGGCATGGACGGCTTCGAGGTGCTCAGGCACATCCGCGAGGAGCGGGAAACGCCGGTGCTGCTGGTTTCCGCCCGGCGCGAGGACATCGACAAGATCCGGGGACTTGGTCTCGGCGCCGATGACTACATCACGAAGCCGTTCAGCCCCGGCGAGCTGGTGGCCCGGGTCCGGGCGCACCTGGCGCGGTTCCAGCGCCTGACCGGCAACCATGTCAAGCGGGAGGGCGTGCTGCAGCTGCGCGGTCTGGCCGTGGATCCGGACGCGCGTTCCGTCACAGTGGAAGGCAAACCCGTGCAACTGACGGTCAAGGAGTACGATCTGCTGCTTTTCCTGTTGCGGAACCAGAACAAGGTGTTCTCGAAGGATGTCCTGTTTGACCGCATCTGGGGCATGGAGGCCCTGGGCGACACCGCGACGGTCACCGTGCACATCGGCAAGCTGCGCGAGAAAATCGAGGCGGATCCGAAAAAGCCGCAATACATCGAGACGGTGTGGGGAGCGGGGTACCGGTTCCGGTAGGTGATTGGCGCGGCCCGGCCGGCGTTCGACCGGAACTC
>JAEXRM010000018.1 GCA_023440865.1 Bacillota bacterium | reverse complement strand
GCCGAAGGCCATGCCGCCGCACTTGACGTTCGGGCAGGAAAGATTGAGCTCGATGCAGTCGACATCGGCATCCGAAAGAATCTCGACCATCGCCTCGTAATCCTGCCGCGTGCTGCCGGAGGCATTGGCGATGATGGCCACGTCGTGCTGGCGCAGGAAGGGGATTTCGCGCTCGATGAAGGCATGGACACCCGGATTCTGCAAGCCCACGCTGTTGAGGATGCCGGCCGGCGTCTCGGCGATGCGCGGCGGCCGGTTGCCCTGGCGGGGCTCCAGCGTCAGCCCCTTGACGGAGATGCCGCCGAGCAGCGACAGGTCGAAGAACTCGCCATACTCCCGCCCAAACCCGAAGGTGCCGGAAGCGGCAATGACGGGATTCTTCATCCGCAGACCGCCGACCGCCACGCGCAGGTCCGGCCCATTGTCCACATGCTGTGTCATGTCACTCTCTCCTTGGCCCGCCGCGGCCCCGTCTGTCGGGAAGGGGCTGCAGGAAATCAATCGAACAGAACCTCGCGCCCATCGAACACGGGACCATCCTTGCAGACATGGGTATAGTGGAAGCCGTCCGCCGCCTTCTTCTTGCAGGCGCATACAAGGCAGGCGCCGACACCGCATCCCATGCGCTGTTCCATGGAAACCTGCACGGGAATGTCCCTGTCGGCACACAACGCCACGACCGCACGCATCATGGGCGTGGGACCGCACACGTAGACGCGGTCGGGCCGTTCGTCCGCAAGGTGCCGCTCGAGCAATGCGGTGACGAACCCGGGGGTCCCATATGAACCGTCGTCCGTGGCGATCCGCGTCCGGGAACAGGCCGCGGTGAACTCCGCCTCAAGCACCACCTGGCTGCGGCTTCTGAAACCCAGCAGCGCGGTCGTGTCGACACCGGACATGGATCGCAGCAGATACAGCAGCGGAAAGGTGCCGATACCGCCGCCGACGACCACCGCGCGTCCCCCTGCGGGCACAGGGGTGAACGGCCGTCCGAGCGGTCCCATGACATCCGCCATGTCGCCGGGATTCAGCCGTGCCAGCCGTTCCGTGCCGGCACCCCTGACTTGAAAAACGATGTCCACCGTTTCTTCTTCCGGATGGACATCGCAGATGCTGATGGGCCTTCTCAGATATGCCTCATAGGAATCGCCGCACCGGATGTTGAGAAACTGCCCCGGTGCGGACGATGCGGCCAGCCGCGGCGAATGGAGGACCATGCGGACGATGTCGTCCGCCAGCCGATCCATGCGCGCGACCTTTTCCAAGTATGTCATGGCGTGCTGCCTGCAAATGCGTCCATGCGGCTGAACCGGCATGCCGCCGCATTTGCAGAACCTCCTTGGGTCGAATGCGGCATGCCCGTCCGGATGCTTCCCGCGGCCGAAGGGAACAAGCGTGGGGGCCGGGAGGCCGCGGACTCCCGAGCATTGTACCACAAGGCCGGAACCGATGCAAAGAAGCGGATCGCGCGCCCGGGGAAGCAACGCGGCGATTTCACCCCTCCGTGATTGCGGAAGGAACCCCCGCATCGCCACCGATCCATCGCCGGATGGTCTGCTGCAGGCGCGCATTGTCAACGGGCTTGGCGATGTAGTCGTGCATGCCTTCCTCGAGAAACCGCTCACGATCCCCCTTGAGCGCATACGCGGTCACGGCGACGATGCGGGCGGGCCTTTCCCGGTTCGCGTTGTTCCGGTTGATGATCTTCGACGCCTCGATACCGCTCATCTCGGGCATCTGGATATCCATGAAGATGATGTCGAAATCGTGCATGTCGTTCAGTTGGATCGCTTCACGGGCTCCGGCCGCGTAATGCACCTCGAGATTGCTCTTCTCGCAAAAGATCCCCAGCAGGCGGCGGCTCACCTCGTCGTCATCCACGACAAGGACCCGTCCGACGCAGCCCTCCCGCGGCGGCACGACACGCCCGGCGGCAACCGCCTTGAGGGCCACGGTGAACCGGAATGTGCTGCCGCTCCCCGGTGTGCTGTCCACCTCGAAGTCGGCCCCCATCAGTTCCTTGACCTTGCGGCAGATGGCCAGGCCGAGGCCGGATCCCTGATACAGGCGGGTGTAGCTTGGATCGACCTGCGAGAAGTTCGTGAACAGGTGGCGCAGGTCCTCCCTGCGGATGCCGATGCCCGTATCGGCAACAGCCAGGGAGACGCGTACGGCGCCATCGGGCGGCGTCCCGCCGTCTGGCGCGCCGACGGTGCCGACGGACAGTGTGACGCTGCCGGCATCGGTGAACTTGATCGCGTTGTCCAGCAGCTGGGACACGACCATCTGCATTTTCTCACGATCCCCCACGACCATGTCCGGCACCGCACCGACGTCGATGCGGAGCGAGAGCCCCTTCGATGCGGCATCATATCGCGCCATCGAAATGCACTCCTCCATGGCTTCCCGCAGGTTGAACCGCTGCTCGTACAGCGTCAGTTCACCCGCCTCGATGCTCGTGTAGGTGATGAGGTTGTTGATCAGCGTCATCATGCGCCGGCTGGAATCCTTCATGATCTGCAGGCTCTCCATGGTCTCCTCGTCCTGTCCGGAGAACTCCAGCAGCTGCAGCATGCCCATGATGCCGTTCATCGGCGTCCTGAGCTCGTGGCTGATGTTGGCGAGGAACAGGCTCTTGACGTTGTTTGCGCGCTCGAGCTCCTCCTTCGCGCGCACGAGCTCCCGCTCGAAATCCTTTCGGGCCGTGATGTCGGTCAGGGTCGCGAGGATGCGGTCGACGGAACCGTCTTCGACCCAGGACACGACACAGCCACGGTGCAGGACCCATGCCTCCGTGCCGTTTCCCGTCAGGATGCGGTGCTCGAGGCTGTACCGTTCACTCCGGGCTTCCAGCAGCGGCAGGACGGCCTCGCGCAGGGAGGCGGCATCCTCTGCCGGAACGCGTGACGTCCAGACATACTGCGTGCTCTCCAGCTGCTCATGGGACACCCCGAGCAGCTCCTCGACCGATTCGGACGCATAGGCGATCCGGCCGTCGGGCCGGAACTCGAGCATGCCGTCCCCGGTGCCCTCGAGCGCGAATTTCCAGCGCGTGTCCGCCTCGAAGCGGCGCCGCTCGGTCTCCAGCCGCTGCAGCGTGCCGCCGATCTGGCCCGCGGCAAATTCCAGGTGCTCGCGGGCTGCCTCCGTGAATAGCCCGGGACGGGCGGACACGCACAGCAGGATGCCCTGCTGTCCATCCACATCGGGGATCGGACAGGAGATGATGCTGCCGATCGGACACTCCGCCTCACCCCTGTCGCACAGACGGTGAAAATCCGCCTCATAATGGGAGCCGCCCTCACGGAGCCAGGCGGCGGCCATCTCCCTGACACCGGCCGATGCAAGAATGTCGCGCACCGCCTCGTCCTCCGCGGCACAGGCGCCGAGTTGAAGCTGTCCGCTTTCGACATGGATGAGGAAGGCGGCACACCCGCAGATGGAGCCGAACGCGGCGACAAGCCGGGCACTGTGGTCAAGCCATCTCATTTTTTCCATTGCCTGGTTGCCCGACAGGGAGAGCTCACGCTCGAGCATGAGGAAACGCTCGCGTTCGTGCCGGTCGCTGAGGTCGCGGAGAATGGCGAAATACAGGTCCTCCCCGTGGAACCGGATGGGGCTGACGGTGGCCTCGACATTCTCAATGCGGCCATCGGCCAGGATCTGTTCGAAATCGTAGGTCCGCCGGTCGGCACGCGCCATCTCCTGCAGCAGGGCCAGGTGTCTGGATGCCGGCATCGGATTGATGTCGAGGACGCTCATGCGGCAGAGCCGCTCGACCGGATAACCATAAAACCGGGAAGCGGCCTCGTTGGCATCGACAATGTGGCCGTCCGCGGGACGCACGAGCATCATGATGCTGGCATTGTCATGGAAAATGCGCTCGTGCAGCCCCATCAGCTCCTCGCGCGAGGTGCGGTCCTTGCGGTAATGGTACACCAGCGCGATCAGGCCGATGCCGATGGTCAGCAGGCTTCCGGCCTGATTGTGGAGCGGGAAGGGAACCGGGTGGGCGATGAGGATCGGATTGAGAAGGCGGTGGATGCCCCACGCGATGAACAGGATGCCCAGCAGGCGCGGTTCCGTCTCCGATTCTCTCGGACGCAGCAGCATGATGCCCGTGGCTGTCTGTATGGCGCTCATCAGGCCATACCCGAGCAAATCCGCAAGAAAGTGGAAACCCAGCAGGTCGAGTGCGAAGCCTGCCACCAGCAGGACGATTGCGGGCAGGAGTATCGGCATGTAGCGGATGCGCCTGTCCTCGCCGTACAGCTGGCGGGTCCCCGCATACATGAGCAGACAGCCGGCAAAGCCCGCCAGCCCGATCGACAGGCCGACAACGGCGCGAACGGGGCC
>JAEXRM010000198.1 GCA_023440865.1 Bacillota bacterium | reverse complement strand
CCCCCCCCCCGGCCCCCCCCGCGCCAGGTGTCATCGCCGCTGCGGATGAGGCACCCTTCCGCGCCCAGCTTGATGACAACCGTCCCCACCCCCATCCCGAGAAACAAGGCGGCGATCCGATCCGGATCTTTCTCCCCGGACAGCTCGACGGCCTCGTCATAACTGGGCAGGAAGTAGTCCAGCAACGGCATGCAGGGGCGGAGCACCCGCATCCAGCGCCCCTTGTCATCCCATGCGGTGTCGAGGGCCGTCGTCCGTCCCATCTGCCGCGCGCGGGCAAGCACACGGGCGCACGGCTCGCCGTCGAAGGCCGGCATCAGCATGGATCCGGCCACGAATACGATGCCGGCCTGCGACAGGAGGGCATCGGGCACATCCGTGTCTGTGAAGTGGGCGTTTGCACCCAGGCAGTGCAGGAAGCTCCGCTCCCCGTGTGCATCCACCAGCACGGCGGAAGCGGAGGTGCCGTTTTCCGGGTCCTCGGCAACGAACGCATCCGAAACACCCGCGTCCTTGAGCGCCTGCCGCATGAAGCCGCCGAAGCCGTCCCTTCCGATCCGTCCGACGACCGCCGTCCGCAGGCCCAGCCGGGCCATGTCGATCGCGCTGCTGGTGGCGCAGCCGCCCGTGTGCAGGTCGATGTGGTCGGTCAGTGTGAGGCGTCCCGGATCCGGCAGCGCATGAACCGTGCGCACAACCACGTCCGCCACCAGTATGCCAAGACATGCGACATCAAACATGGCCCTTCCCTCCCGTAGTCAAGAAATGATGCATGATATCAGTTTCATCTTCCGTAAAACTGCCGGACAGCCCCGCACATGGCCTGCACATTCTCCTCGGGAATGTCGTGGAACAGGTAGTCGCTGGCCGCGAGCACATGCCGGCGCCCCGCCTTCGACGCCGCTTCGAGAATCTCCAGACTCTTTACCGCCACCTGTGCCGACGTTCCCTCCAGCAGCAGGTCGAGTCCGATGTTGCCACGCGTGCAGATGTCCGGTGACAGCTTGCCGAACGCGTCGGAAAGGGAACGGACATTGCCCACGGGCGGCTCTGACAGGGTCTCGAACAGGTCGATGCCCATGCGGTTGTAGCAGCCGAGCGTCAGCATCGGCTCAATCGGAGAGCAGATGTGGGTGTAGACGAGAAGACCCTTTGCATGCGCCATTTCAGTCACGATGCGCGAATAGGGAATGAGAAAGTCCTCGTAATAGCGTGGAGAGATCATTTCCGAACCGGGTCCGCCCAGGAACACGAAATCGCCGCCGCCGGCGGCAACCGCATCGAGCAGTCGCTCATCGACCCGCAGGATCTTGTCCATCAGCGAACGGAACAACTCCGGACATTCCGCCGCCAGGATGGCCGTGTGCATGGTGTCCGGAAAGCAGAGCAGCTCGTAGGGCTGCATGGCCCATTGGATGGACAGCGCCTCGTCTTCGCCCACCTCACGGCGGAGCGCCGCGACACCCTGGCGGATCACCTCGGTGTCGGCCGCATCGAGCAGGGCGTCCAGCCATGCGGACAGCACGGCAAGGTCCGGCTCCTCCTCGACGGGGTAGCGGGTTTGCGTCGCGCCGCGCCGCTTTTCCTCCACCGTCCGGCTCGGCAGCTCGCCCGCCGGCGTCCGGAACGCGCGCTCGGTGATGCGGCGACCCTTTTCATCCACAGAGGCGGATGTCACCTCCCAGGAAAAACCGGGTGTCAGCCGTGTCAGGTCCGGCAGGCCCGCATTGAACAGCGGCACCATGTCGAAACGGCCGCAGACCGCCTTCGTGTCGGTCAGGGTAACCTCGGTGACCCATTCCTTTCCGCAAAGCCTGGCGTCGAAGCCAGCGCCCGCGCCGATCTGCGGCGAGCAGAACATGTCGCCGCGCCCCGTCCTGATGTAGTCGAGAAAGCGTTCGCGGTTGCCCGTGAAACCCATGTCCGCTCCCTTCGTCCAAGAAAACCCGCATGCCACGGGCGCTTCCGATGGAACCCTGCATGCCGGGGGCATGCCATTTGTTTGTATATTGCTTTTACAAACAGATCATATGACAGTTGTTTTATTTCGTCAACTGCATTCCGTTGATTCGTCCATGCATTTTATGAATATCTTGCCGGGAGATGCGGCTTCCGCTACAATGGGCGGAGGCGGCATTGGATCCACCCTCCAAGCATCCAGGAAAGGAATCCCCATGCGCGAAACCGGTTTGAACCATCAGACCGTGAAAGCCGGAAACGGGCTGCTCGTGCTGCGCAGGCTGCACGAGGAAGGCCCCATGAGCCGCACTGAACTCGCGGCGCGCTGCGGGCTGAGCAAGATGACCATCACCAACCGCATCCAGGAGCTGCTCGACGGCGGAGACATCCGGGAGTGCGAGGCGGCGGGCTCCGAAGGCGGGCATGCGCTCACCGGGGATTCGGCCGAATCCGCTCCCGGCGCATCCCGTACCGGCCGCAGGCCGATCCTGCTGGAAACCGTGCCGGACGCCCGGCACGCGGTCTCCCTCTACATCTCCCGTGATCGGATCGAGGCGGCGGTCTTCAACTGGCGGCTTGCCATGAAGGCATCCTTCGCCATCGACTTCCCCGCCATCGACAAACCCGAAGCGTTCCACCCCCGCCTGATCGCGTGCGTCCGTAACGTGCTCGATTCCGCCGCGCTGGCTGAAAGCGACGTGAGCGGCATCGGCGTCGCCGTCATCGGCCCGGTCGATCTGCAGCGCGGCATCATCCTCAATCCGCCGAACTTCCACAACCTGTGCGAGCTGCCGATCCGCGAATGGCTGGAAGAGGCGTTCGATGTGCCGGTCTGCATGGACAACGACATGAACGCCTCCGCCGTGGCGGAGCTGTTGTTCGGCAAGGGGAAGGGACTCCGGTCTTTCCTGTATGTCGGTGTCACGAACGGCATCGGCTCAGGCATCATTCTCGATGGCCGGCCATTCCGCGGGAACGCCGGTTTCGCCGGCGAACTGGGCCACACCTCGATCTCGGTGCACGGCCCGGCCTGCGCATGCGGCAATTCGGGGTGTCTGGAGCTGTATGCCTCCATCCCCGCCATCGTCGCACGCGTCGGCGAGCAGACCCGAACCGGCGAGAAGAAACGAACCGGAGAGCAGACCCGACCCGGCGAGCAGACCCGACCCGGCGGCGACGCATCTGCGCCGCCCACCTGGGAGGAGATCGCCGCTTCCCTGCGTTCCGGAGACGCGCGGTTCCAGTTGCCGGTGAAGGCTGCCTGCAGCGATTTGAGCACAGGCATCGTCAACCTTGTGAACCTGTTCGATCCGCAGGCGGTTTTTCTGGGGCATGAAATCGCACTGGCGGGAGAAGCAATCCGCACCGCGCTGCTGGATGAGGTCCACCGCCGCGTGCTTGCGCCGCGGCACCGCGAGCTGCCCATCCTGTATTCGGCATTCGGCCATCAGTCTCCGCTTCACGGGGGCGCGGCGCTCGTGTTCGACCAGATGCTGCATGTGCAGCCGGCGTGAAGCCTCCAGCAGGATGATCCGCGTTTACCGGAAGACTTAGTCCAGCACGCCGGTGATCTCCTCCAGCACCTTTCTGGCCCGCGCCTCCGGATGCTCCGCCGCATAACCCAGCGGTACCAGGATGCAGGGCTCCATGCCCTCGGGCATGGGCAGGATGCGCATGACTTCTTCGCGTTCAAACCAGCCCACCCAGCATGATCCAAGCCCTTCGGCCGTAGCAGCCAGCACCAGATGGTCCGTCGCGATGGCCGCGTCGAATTCGGCCCCCTTTCGGCAGCAAACGACGGACAGCACCGGAACCTGCGCCAAAAACGGCTGATGACAGGCCTTTTGGGCGATTTCGGCGCGCAGTGCGGGATTCCGGACAAACAACACCTTGAAGGGCTGCCGGTTGTTGGCGGTCGGCGCAAGCCGGACTGCTTCGCGGATGCGCAGCAGCACGGCATCCGGTATGGCATCGGTGCGATAGTTCCGGATGGAGCGGCGCGATTCAATCACGGTGCGAAAATCCATGGGAAGCCTCCTTCGTTCAATCGTTCAATTTGTGAACCTGGTTCCCGTTCATCCTATCATGGGGTTCGACCTGCGGCAAGGGACCCCGGGCAGGACCACCAAGCATACCGGCCGCGTGTTCGGCACACTTTGTTCGGGTAATCAATCGATATCTTGACAATGCATGTTAAGTTGCTTACAATTTAATTGCATCAATTGAATCGACGCACAACAGACCACGCCTGACCGGTCAGCCCGGCAGCATGCGCACACGGTCATCCTGAAGGAGGATCCCATGACGCTTTATGACATCCCCGTCGTCAACCAGTACGGATTCGACAGCACCCTCGCTTCCTATCGGGGAAAGGTGCTCCTGATCATCAACTCTGCCACGAAGTGCGGCTTCACCAGGCAGTATGACGACCTGCAGGATCTGTACGAGAAATACGGGGATGAAGGCTTCGTCGTGCTCGACTTCCCGTGCAACCAGTTCGGTGGCCAGGCACCTGGCACCACCGAGGAGATCGTGCATTTCTGTGACGCCAGCTTCGGCATCACCTTCCCGATCTTCTCCAAGGTGGAGGTCAACGGACCGCAGGCCTCGCTCCTGTTCGCCTGGCTCAAGCAGAAGCAGGGGTTCCGCCCCCTCGACCTGAAGGATCCGGCCGCGGCCGACTTCGACCGGATGCTCCGTGGCATCGATCCGGACTATGACCGGAACAGCGACATCAAGTGGAACTTCACGAAATTCCTTGTCGACCGCGATGGAAACGTCGTGCAGCGGTTCGAGCCCTTCGAGGACATGGCCCTGGTCGAGGAGCGCATCCGGAATCTGCTGTGAGTGGCTTGCGCCCGGCTTACTCCTTTGTTGCCTGCGCCAGCAGGTGATTGACGAACTGCTGGGCGCGCCGGCCGGACAGGGTGCCGTTCCACAGGCCCCACCGCACGGCCTCCCTGGTCAGCGTCTCTTCGTCCATCCGAATCTCCGGATACCGGTTGGCGATGCCGCGCACGATGTCCTGATAGGCCTGCTGGTCCGGCCGCGGGAACCAGATGGTCAACCCGAACCGGTTGACGAGCGAGATCTTTTCCTCCATGGTGTCGGAATGATGCACGTCATCCTCGTTGCGCGCGTCCTTGCGGTCGGACCACGTCTCCCGGATGAGGTGGCGGCGGTTGGAGGTCGCGTAGACCAGCACGTTGTCCGGCGTCACCTCCATGCCGCCCTCGATGACGGCCTTGAGGTACTTGTACTCGATCTCGAACTCCTCGAAGGAGAGGTCGTCGAGAAACAGGATGAATTTGTAGTTCCGGTTCTTGATCTGCGAAATGAGGGCGGACAGGTCGCCGAACTGGTGCTTGTACAGCTCGATGATCCGCAGGCCCCGATCCTGATAGGCGCTGCGCAGTGCCTTGATGCAGGTCGACTTGCCCGTGCCGCTGTCTCCGTACAGCAGCAGGTTGTTAGCCCGCGATCCGCGCAGGAACGCCTCGGTGTTCTCCACGAGCTGCCGCTTCTGCGACTCGTAGCCGACCAAGTCTTCCAGCCGCACATCCACCGTGTTCGTGATGGGCTCCAGCATGGGCGGGTTCGAGCCGGAGAGGCGGAACACCTGGTTCATGCCGATCAGGCCCACCCCGTGTTCCCGGTAGAACCCGGTCACGATGCGGAAAAAGGCCACCCCGTCGGGCGCCTGCGCCAGCGCCAGCCGCAGGGCGCGCACCTGCTCGGCGACGTGGTGGTTGTAGGTGCGACGGTCCTTGTCGAGCGCGCGGTAGTCGCGCAGCAGCGTGAGGCAGTCGATGCCCAGCGCCTGCTCCAGCGGGCCGAAATCGTAATGGAACAGGGCCCTGAACCCTTCAAAATCGCGCGTCGCAAGGGCGTTGACGGTGCCCTCGAGGGCACCGCGCCTTTCGCAGGAAAGGCTGAACGGATTCTCCGTCATCGCCAGCAGCCAGGCAAGGTAGCACTGCCACAGGTCGCCATCGAAGCCGTAGCGTGTGGCGAGATCGAGCAGGTGGTGCACCTGGGTGTAGATGTCCTCTGCCAGGCGCGCCAAGGAGGTTTCAGGCGCCGACCGTTCGGCAGCGGGCTCGCCGGATGCCATTGGATGATCGATGGCGCCTTGCGCCGCCTCAACCCTGCGGCACACATCGGCCAAACCGGCAAGAATGCCATCAGCCGCCAGATTCCGGTAGACGATGAAACGGGAAACGATGTGGTGCATGCGCCCTCCGATCGTTGACGGGGCAGGCGTCGTCCTGTTCAGCCTGCCGCGATATTGGCTTTTGGTAAGTTTGCTTGCCAATATGTCGCGATTGAACATTTTGGTAATCTGAGTTACCAAATTTGTTGAATCTCGCATTTTGGTTATTTGAATTACCATTGCTCTGACACTTTCGTATATAATGATATCATTTCCACATCAATGCCACGATGGAACGGTTGGTGGACGCATGGAAACAAGCCTTTTGGTGGATCGCCCCCTCTATACACGGAAACTGGCCGATCTCACGGATGTGCCTGTCACCAAGGTGATCACCGGCATGCGCCGGTGCGGCAAGTCATCCGTACTGCAGCTGTTCAAGCAGCAATTGCTTGCCAAGGGAATCGATGGGCGCCGCATCATCCACATGAACTTCGATTCGATTGCGACAGAACCATGGCAGGAAGCAAAACTGCTGTACAGGCACATTGCGGAGTGCATCGGAGAAAGCCGCGACAGGTATTACCTGCTGTTCGACGAAATCCAGGAGGTCAGGGACTGGCCGCGTGCCATCAATTCCTTCATGACCGATTTCAGCGTGGACCTGACCATCACTGGCTCGAATGCACATCTGCTTTCGTCGGAACTCTCCACGTTCCTTTCCGGCCGATATGTGGAAATCCCCATGCTGCCGCTTTCCTTTGCCGAATACATCGATTTCAACCGACATTTTCGAGAGGAAGACAAATCCTTGTCCGAAGACCGGCTGTTCAGTGATTATCTTCAATATGGATCCATGCCGGTCCTGTTCTACCACCGCCGGGATGAATCATTGTTCAGCAGCCTGCTGCTGGGCTTGTACAACACGGTTCTGACAAAGGATATCCTGGCGCGATATCAGGTCAAGGATGTCGTCGTCCTCGACCGCCTGCTCCGCTTCATCATGGCGAACATCGGACAAACCATATCCGGCAGAAAGATTTCAACCACATTGTCCAGCGAAAACATACAGGTGTCCCACATCACCGTGCTGCATTATCTCCAGATGTTTTGTGATGCGTTTATCCTGTACCGGGCGGAACGGGAGGATGTCGTCAGCCGCGATGTGTTGCGCACACAGGAAAAGTACTACACCGTTGATATCGGAATCCGCAACATGCTTCTCGGACTGCGGTCCATCAACATGGGGAGCATACTGGAAAATCTGGTTTACCTGGAGCTGCTCCGCAGAGGGTATCGGGTCCGTATCGGCAAGATCAATCAACTGGAAGTGGATTTCATCGCCGAGAAAACCGATCGCCGCCTGTATATCCAGGTAACCCAAACACTGAGCGATCCTCGAACCATGGCGCGTGAGCTCGAACCGCTGTTGCGTATCCCAGATCAGTATCCGCGCGCCATCCTGTCCATGGACCGCACCATCGCCAAAGACGAAAACGGCATTCTTCTGCTGAACATCGTGGACGAACTCGCTTTCCCGGAAAAGGGCTGGCTGTAAGGCACCATCGCATGATGCCCTTTCACGCAAACGGCTCCCCCGCGGCAGGCGCCGGCATCGTGCGGATGAACCGCTTGTACTTGCCCTTGTCCGCCGGTTGCCCGATGTCCTCGAACCGGATGTCGAGCGCCGGCGCCAGCCCGAACCGGGCCATTTCCTCCCGGAACCTGTCCACCAGCACGCTGCGGGCGGTCTCCCGTTCGGCCGGTCCGTCCTTGAGCAGCGCCACGCGCAGCGTCAGGGCATCCGCACGCGCCTGCAGCATCTGGAACTCGCGGATGTTGTCATCGGATGTGATGATCCACCGGCTCACGAGATCCGGGAACACGTGCTGCCACGCACCCTCGGCGTTCCGCAGCCACAGCACGTCGTCGTTGCGCCCCAGCACCCGGTCGATGGTGCGGAACCGGCTGCCGCACGGGCATGGACCGTCCAGCACCACCAGGTCGTTCATCTCGTACCGGATCAGCGGCTGCGCGCGGTTGACCAGATTGGTCACCAGCATGCGGCTCGCGACGGTGCCCGGCGTCGTGACCGGGTTCCCGTCCGCATCGAGCAGCTCCACATACACAAGGTCCTCGTTCAGGTGCAGCCGGCCGCACCGGCAGGCGCTGCCGATCTGTCCCTCGCTGGCCTGGTAGATTTCGATGACCCGCGCGCCGAATACCTGCTCGAACCGCTGCTTCTCCTCGATCTCCAGCACCTCGGCATAGGTCATGATGAGCCGGACCTGCCGCGCGAGGCGGTCCTTGAAGGGCAGCAGCAGGCGGATCAGGCTCGGCGGCGCCATCAGGATGTTGATGCGGCCCGTCTCGATGGCCTGGAGAATCTCCGATACAGGCGTCATCGTGCTTTGATATTTCAGATGGACGAACGGCGCGTTGATGTCCGCAAAGCCCTGGCTGAAAACGCGCAGCAGGAACAGGATGCGGAACGGCAGCAGCCGCAGCGGGATGCCGCCGCGTGCCAGGAACACGAACGGGAGCCGGCGGGTGAGCGCCTTGGGCGTGACATAGATGCCCCGGTTCCCGCTGGTGCCGCTGGACAGGCCGACAACATACGCGTCACGGTAGTATCCCAGAAAGTCGCGGTTGCGTTCCTTTTCGACCGCGTGCGCCATGACATCGGCAAGCTGCAGGCCGCAGGTGTTGAGCGTGTCGAAGTGGTTCATCATGACCTGCTTGTCGATGACGGGAAGTTTCCGGAAATCTTCGAGGGAACGCACGTCCATGCCCTTGTACCGTTCGCGGTAGAACGGCGCATGCGCGCGGGCGTACGCGAGCAGATCGAGCACCTCCTGCGTCTGGTAGCGCCGGATCTGCGCCACAGAGTACCGGTACAGGTGCCGGCGCAGGCGCAGGAAGTCGACTGGCCCCGACAGGAGGCCGGGCAGGGTCCGCAGCCGGTCGGTGAGGGACGTCCTGATGCCGTCTGCAGCACGCGGGGCATCACCCGGCCCGCTCATGAGCGCACCGCCAGCTTGTCCTGCTTCGCGCTGTGCCCGAACGGCGCAAGCAGCCGGCACAACAGCCATTCAATGCCATACCGGTACTGAATCCGCTCCCATAAACGCAGCAGCACGCCCCAGAGCATCGCGAGGCAGAACCCGTAGAGCAGCGCTCCGCCCAATCCGAACTGCAGCGACGGCACGAACAGCCGCAGCAGCCGGAACAACGCCGCACTGAGCACACCCTCGAAGAAGAAGGCCGTGAGGCCGGCGACGCCGTATCGATTGAGGAAAGCCAGGGGCAGCGGGAGCTGGGTTTGCGCATGTTGCGCCCTCCGGAAGTCGAACAGCCACAGCGAAAGCAGGATCAGCAGCGGAAACAGGCCCAGCTGCGCGGTCATGATCGCGAACCACTTGGCGTCGATGCTCCGCTCGAGCATCGTGTCCGGCATCAGCACGTACAGCGCGGCGCCCAGCACGAACAGGCCGGTTCCGACCGGCACGATCCGCCGGACCATGCGCCGGAAATCGCCATCCTCCAGCAAACGCCCGATCCATCCGCCGAACAGGCCGAACGACAGGTAGGGCAGGAGGGGATTGTTCTTGTTCACGAGCCAGTTCAACAGCAGCACGACCGCCGTCTCCCCCGCGTCCACCGCGTCGAGATACCGTGCATACAGCGGAATGCGCAGCAGCGACAGCATCAGGAAGCCAAGCCCCGCGACCAGCCATGGCGTGGCGGAGCTTCTCCGGAGCAACAGGTAGACCGGGCCGAGCAGCAGCAGGTTCATGCCGATCATGACCAGGCTGTCCACATACAGGAAGCGTTCCGCGCTGAACCCGGCCCACCGCCCGTTGCGCACCAGCTCCACGAGGATGCTGTTGTTCATGCCGCGGTTCGCCATGTCGGCCAGTCCGGGGCCGGTGAACACGAAGTACAGCCAGGCGACGGCCAGCATCAGCAGCGCGTTGACCGTGTTGTACCGGAGCAGGCTGCCGGGGGAAACACCCTGCTCCAGGGTCTTGCGCCGGAACTGCACGACATGCGCCGTGCCGCTGATCATGCCGAAGATGCCGGCAAACATCAACAGCAGGCCGATGAGGGTGACGATGACCGGCGGGTTGTCGAAATCGAGATCATACAGCCCGTCGAAATAGTAGAACGCCGTGTGCATCCACAGCAGCACGAAAATGCCCAGACCGCGCAGCAGATCCAAACCCCTGTAGCATGCCCGCATGAGCCGCCCTCCTGTGAACCGGGTCGATATGCGCCCATCATCTCATCCGCAAAGGGAGCCGTCAACCGGCGGCCATGCAGGCGCGGCGTAAGCCGGCAGGGGCTTGATCCCCCATGACGGACACGCAGAAAGGGAAGCGCCGGTCCCCCTACGGCGCCGGCGCGCCAAGGTGCCGGGCCATCTGCAGGCGGATCTGGCGCGGCCGCTGGCGGGCGTATGCCTTGAGCCGGGCGATGCCCTCGCTCTTCCAGGTTGCCACATCCGGCATGCGCCACAGCGGATACCGCCTCGCATACTCCGCCATCTCCGGTTCCAGCAGCGTCTGCCAGTGGGCGATCTCCGACTGCACGCTCTCCGGCGAAAACCTCGTCTGCAAAGATTCTTCCATGATGGCGATGAACCGCTCCCGGCAAGCGTCGTTCCGCATGAGCCCGCGGAACAGGCGGGTCGACCACGGCGGGTTCGGCCAGTCCTTGCCGACGGGATCGAGCGTCAGTCCCAGCGTGTCGTGCATCACATCCGAGGTGTCCTCGTACAGGCCGAACCCGAAGTCGGTGTCGAAGAGCATCGGGCGCCAGCGGCCATCCGTGGCCCGCAGCGGCCGGTCGTTGTCCGCGTCGATGTCACCGCTGTCACCCTCCTCCGGCCGGATCCGGTACATCCGGATGTTGTTGCCCGGCCAGTCGAGGTTGCCGAAATAGATCTGTGCTGCCTGGTACCGCAGGTACGCCTCCACATCCACCTGGCCCGCCACGACCGCATACACCGCCGGATCGCCCAGGTCGTGGGTCTCCACATAGTCCATGAACGCGGCGTAGTCCTTCACATCGGCATCGGTTCCCTCATACAGCTCGCCGTCGTTGGCGATGATGCCCACATCCCCGGCCGGAACGGCTTCGTGGGAAGCGACCCAGTCCGCATCCAGGCTCTCCGTCAGGAAGTAGACGCCCCAGTACTCCCCGTCCAGGAACAGGATGACGGGTTTCGATGCCTGCCGCACGGCGACGTCATCCGCCAGCCCCTGCATCAGCGGATCGCGGAACAGCGTGGTGTTCCAGTCGTTGCCGCCGTTGCGGAGCACGAGCTGCCGGAACTCCCGCACCGGCCGCCCGTTGGCGTCCGCCAGGCCGGAAAAGAACGGGTACGCCATCGTCGAACGGTCCGGTTCGTACGTGTCGCGCGCGAACAGCTTGAGCGACTTCTTCATTTCCGATCGCGACCAGGCGCCGAAGGTCCGCATGCCCAGATGCTGGCTGAACACGCGCACGCCGTTTTCGATGTACTCCATGTGCACGGGCCGTTCCCAGGCACGCCCGCGCTGGTTGTAATTGGCCGGGGTCTCGCCGTCCGCAAGGGGCGGCGCCGCCATCCTGAAACGGGAGCCGACGGCGAAAATGCCGGACGCGTCGTCAAACAGATTGTCCGGATCGGTCGTGAGCGAGACGACGGGCAGCGTGTATCGCCCCGCACCGTCCGGGTCCACGAAATACGTGCGGAGCAGGGGGCTGCCGATGGGCGTCTCCCCGTCGTAGGCCTGCGCGGTCACGACCGTCGCCAGCTCGACTGCCGTCCGTGCGGGCGCGTACGGCGCGGCGAATGTCACCTGCCGGTCCGCGTACCGGTAGCGGTCTCCTCTCCGATCCGTGATCGGAATGGGCGCTTCATAGAGAGGGGAGCCCATGACCGGCGCCGTGCCGTCGAGCGTGTACCGAATGACCAGACCGGGCACGTCCACGGACAGCGCCAAATCGAAGGGGTCCGTGAAGAAGCCGCCTTCGGCCGATGGCGTGATCGTGCAGCCGGCGCGGTAGCGACTCAGGTTGGCGATCGTGGGGCCTTGGTTCGCGGATCCCGGCGTCGCCCGGGTCCACCAGGTGTAGTTTCCATTCTGATCCGCGCCAAAGGAGACCTCCGCCGGGACGGCCTCCAGACGCAGCACCTGCAGGGTGCGGCCCTGCGGGTCGGACAAGACAAGGCTCTCGCCATGCCGGCTGACGGCGAATCCCGCCACCAGGGGGGCGGCGGGTGAAGGGCTGCGGGCGGATCTCCCGGTTCCCCCGGTTCCCCCGGTTCCCCCGGTTCCCTCGCCGGTTTGGACGGCATCGGCCGCGTCCGCCGCTGCGAGGGCATCGCCCTGCTCGATTTCCCGGGCATCTTCCTGCGCGTCTCCCCGGGCATCTTCCTGCGTGCCCCCCTTGGCCAGCACCAGCAGGTATGCGCCGGGTTCGACGGTGCAGGCCGGAAACACCCATTTCATGGGGTTCCGCATATCGTCGCTCAGGCCGCAGCCCGCGAGGTCGACCGCAGCGTCGCCGGCATTGAACAGCTCGATCCAATCGGGGGTGTCGCCGGCCGCATCGATGAACGTGGCGCCGTTGTCAGCGACCACCTCGTTGATGCGGATGCCGCCCGGGGCGGCTCCCATCTTCGGTCCCATGCCGGCGGACAACCCGCGCGCATCCGCACCGGCGGTGGTTCCCGCTCCGGCGGCATCCGTACCGGATCCGAACGCGACGGATCCACACCCGGAAGTGCCGATGGCCGCGAGCAAAAGCAGGCATGAAGCCCCCAGCAGAACGGGCCACCCTGCGAGTCGCTTCTTCCCGTGAGACATGCGCATCTCCCGTCATGGTTTCCTGTATGAATCAAGGCGGTGCTTCGGCATACCGGCGCCGCACGGCCATCTGACCCAAGACCATCGTGTCAACGATTGAGCTGCCTGTAAAAGATCGGGGGGAAGGATTGTCCCGATTATACCATGGAAGCGGCTTGCGCGCATGGTGTGGGCCGCCGGTACACAGGGCTCCCGCATGAATCGTCATGATGTAGCAGAGATTCCTGTCGGAAGCCGGTGCCGGTTTCGAGCAGGGCGGTATTGCTTTCGTCCTCGTCTCGCTGGGGCAGTAGGCTCCCATCTCGTGAAAACGGGGCCCGCCGCGAATCGCACCATCCCAAAGTACTTCCGCAGGAAGTACGTAGCCGAAGGGGTGCTCTGCGCGGCTAAAAACCGCGTCCAGCGGTTTTTGCCTCCGTTTTCCCTTTACTGGAAGCCAACTGCCCTCATCCAGCCTGCAATTGCGTAGCGATTACAGGCCAAGTTACGCTTTTCTTGACCATCTGGCTAAATCCTGCGGAGTATTCCTCAAGCAACACAAGCCCTACTCGAAACAGGCAAGCATGAGTTTTCCAGGTAGACTTCACTCATCATCGCACGGCGCTTCTGCCGACGAATCGAGATGCGCTTGCCCTTGAACGACATCATATCCCGAACGTGATCCTTGCGATGCACATTGTAGGCGAACTTCAAAAGGATGGACAGGTTTTCGGCCGAATAGTCTTTCCGGTTTCTTCTCGCGTCTTCGTTGAAGGTTACATCCAAAGTCCAATGCATGCTTTCGATGCCCCAATGATTTCTTGTCGCATAAGCGAACTTGTGTGGATCCGCACCAATGCTGCACAGGAAGTATCTGCGGTCCGACTTCTTCTGGCCGTCCTTTGTCTCCCAGGAACGCTCACACATGCCGATGCTTTTCAATCCTGCCCACTTCACCTTTTCGGACAGCCATTCAATCTGGTCCGTGATGCACCAATCCCTTTTCTCATTCCGACCATGCCCCTTTTCAATACGGTGAACATGTTGAATCTGATACTGTTTCTGCCATGCGGGGATTCGCTCCTCCGAGAAGAACAGTTCAACTTCCCTCTGCATAGTCGGGTGGTTCCCCTTCAACGCCAACACGTAATCGCCCTTCTTGCTGCAGATCAACTCGGCGATGTCCTTTTGGGTGCCCATTGCGTCCATGGTCACGATGTGATTGGTCACATGAAGCATCCCGAGAAGGGCGGGGATTGCCGTGACTTCATTTGACTTCGAGTCCGTCGCAACCTGACCAAGAACCATTTTGGTTTCACTGAACCATGCACTGACGATGTGCAGCGGCTTTTGCGTATCATCCGCAGTGCCTCGCATGGTTTTCCCATCAATCGCAATCACCCCTTGACCCGCTTGTGCCATGGCCATTTGGGTGAACTTGATGAATGCTTGCAAGAAGCACTTTGGATCAAGCCACTTGAAGGTTCTCTCGATGGTGTCATGTGAAGGGATTCCGTTTGGCAATGCAAGATACTCGTCAAATCACGACTTGCAATCGATCGCGAACAACCCGATCTCTTCGAAATCCTGACATCCGGCCATGGCTCCGACAATACTGATGAAGAGGATATCCACCAGCAGATGGCGAACCTTGCCTTTCTGTCGGATGTCCAGCGCTCGTCGTTTCGAGGACTGCGACGGAGCTGGTTGGCCCAATGTGAGTGCATGCCTGCCTACTCACTTGCAGAAAAAGGATTCATGCGGGAGCCCTGCGCCGGCACACGAGGGACGCCACCTTGCGGCGGGATGCATGCCGCCGGCGTCTGGCGATCCCGTCCATGCGAGGCTGCTTCCCTCGCAGGATGGCGATCCGCATGGCGGGATTGGCCGATCGTCATCGTGTTTTCTGTCCCATCGGCCCTTCTATGGCAGGGCCGGCGGCCGTATCATGGGCATGAAGCGCCATGCGGAGCCCGCAGGCTTTCGCGTCCGGCTGCGGCAAGCCGGCAGGCATGACGCGGAGGACCGGCGCGCACGGCGCAAGAAGGCCGGCGCGCACGGCGCAAGAAGACCGGCGCACACGGCGCAAGAAGGCCGGCGCGCACGGCGGACGACGGGCAACACGCAGGGCAGCTGAAAGGAAACGCATATGAAGCATGGCATGAAAAAACGCATCCTCCTGTCCGCCTCAGCAATGTGCCTGGCACTCCTGCTTGCCTTGACGGCCTGCGGGCGGGGAAGCGCCATGCCGGAAGGCACATCGGCGGATCCCGCTTCCGGGGAAGCCGCGAAGGCAGACGGCGCCAAGGAGGTGTCCCCTGCGGAATCGGCCGGCCCCGCGCCTTCCGATAGCGCCTCTCCGGAGAAGGCTCAGCCTACGGATGGTGTTGGGCAAACGGACACGCAAGCTGCCGCATCCGGCGGAGACGCCGCACCGGACAAGGCCGGCCTGGCCTGGCCCGTGGAGTTCAAGGCGTGGGGCATTCCCACGATCAGCGGCGCAACCCTGTCCTTCGCCGACAACAAGAGCTCGACGGGCGATGCGATGACCTCCGGCGTGACGGCGACGGTCATCATCGACGGGCTGACGCGCAAGCAGTTTGACCGCTACACGGAGGACTTGCTCTCGGCCGGCTTCGACAAGGCCAAGGACTCCATCGACGTGCTGCTCCAGGTGCACGAGAAGACCGTTCCGGAGGGCGTCATCCGGCTGATGCTCTCGCACGACGAGGCAACGACCAGCATCATCGCATCGCACTCGGGAGCCGCGGCCATGAAGGATGCCGAGGCACTGGCCAATGCAGGCAAGGGACCAGACACGAAGGACTGGCCGGAGGTACTGAAACAGCTTCCCCCGTTCCCAGCGGGCGCATACAAGGAAATGCTCGCAATGGGCGACAACTTCTTCACCCTCACCTGGCTCGATGTGACAAAGGCCGACTGGGAAGCCTACACGAAGACGCTGGAACGGGAAGGCTACGAGAAGACGGATCTGGGCGACACGACCGGATACATCAAGATGGATGGCAAGGAAGTGATCAATGTCTCCGGGGTCCTCTCCGGCAGCACCCTGCAGCTCATCGTCGCGACAGGCACGATGGAATAGTCCCGCCGCATGGCGCCTGTTCGCACATCCGAAAACCCGCCAAGCCGTCCACCCCCCCGGGACGGCTTGGCGGGTTTTCATGCGTGTCCCGCAGGCGAGAGGCGCTCGGCCCCAGGGGCCGCAGCGGACGCATCCCCTGAACCCGCGATTCCGTCGGTTTCCCTCACCCCGCATGGTGCCGGCCAACCGGCACGACCAGCGGCGTACCCGACACGGGATCCGGCACGACGCGGCATTCGAGCCCGTAAACCGAGCGAACCACCGCCTCGGTCACCACCTCCGCAGGCTTTCCCTGCGCAAGCACGCGTCCGCCCTGCAACGCGACGATGTGGTCGGCATAGCGGGCCGACAGGTTCAAGTCATGCAGCACCATGACGATGGTCGTGCCCCGTGTGCGGTTCAGGTCTGTCAGCAGGTCGAGAATCTCCACCTGGTGGGCGATATCCAGAAAAGTCGTCGGCTCGTCGAGCAGCAGCAGCTCCGTTTCCTGTGCCAGCGCCATGGCGATCCACACACGCTGGCGCTGCCCCCCGGACAAGGCGTCGACGCAACGTTCCGACAGCGCAAGGACCCCGGTTGCCTCCATCGCCCCACGCACGGCTTCCTCGTCCCGAAGGCCCGCTCCGCGCAGCATCCGCCGGTGCGGGTGCCGTCCACGGGAAACCAGCTCGCCCACGGTGATGCCCTCCGGAACGATCGGCGACTGGGGCAGCAAGCCCAGCATGCGGGCGAGCTGCCTGGGGTGGATCGAGGAAAGGGTCCGCCCATCCAGTGACACAACGCCGCTCCGTGGCCGGAGCAAACGGGCAAGCGCCTTGAGCAGGGTGGATTTGCCGCAGGCGTTCGCGCCGAGAATGACGGTGATCCGCCCATCCGGAACCGCGAGACTGATGTCCGGCAGGATGATCCGGTCCCCATAGCCGACGGTGAGCGACTCGGCGCGCAGCCTTGCTTGCCCCGGATCCGACACCCCCGGGCTGCCCGACGGGGCCGGGCGGGGCGGCAATGTGGCGGTCTTTCCCCGCACACGCACGAGGTTCCCGGTTCCCGATCCGTTCGATGCCATCATGATACTCCCTTCGTGTTCAAGCGAACCAGCATGGCCAGCAGTACCGGCGCACCCACCAGCCCCGTGACGACGCCAACCGGAAACCGGGTGCCGAAAGCGGTCTGTCCGGCAAGATCCGCACCGAGAACCAGCGAGGCACCCACAAGACCGGATACAAGGGCATGCGGGCGGACGCCCCCGGTCAGGCGGCCTGCGACCGGACCGGAGAGGAAGGCGACAAAGGCAATGGGCCCCGCCACCGCCGTTGCTGCCGCAATGAGCACGACCGCACAAGCAGACAGCAGCAGCCGCGTGCTGCCCGGCCGCACGCCGAGCGATACCGCGACGGCATCCCCCAGCTCGAGCACGCGCAATGGCCGGTCAAGGAACAGCAGCGCACCTCCGCCAAGGCAGACAGCGACGGCCAACGGCACCGTCTCCGCCATCCGCACCCCGTTGAGGCTGCCGCTGAGCCAGCGCATGGCCGCCGGGATGTCGTACTGCGAGGCGCGCAACAGCAGCCAGGAGGTGACCGCCTGCAGCAGCGCCTGTACGCCGATTCCCGTCAGGATGAGGCGTCCGCCTGAGAACACTCCGCCTCCGGCCAGCAGGAAGATGCAGGCCGTCGTCGACAAACCCGCGGCCGCCGCAGCGAGCGATACGGCTGTTCCATCAAGACGCAGCACCAGCATCAGGAATACGGCTGCCGTGCAGGCGCCAGCGGAGATGCCGATCACATCGGGACTGGCGAGCGGATTCCGCAGCATGGTCTGGAAGGTGCTGCCGGCCATGCCGAACGCCATGCCTGTCAAAAGGCCCGCAAGCATGCGTGGCAGCCGGATCGTGCCGACCGCGAAGGACGCCCCTTCGACCTGCTCGCCCAAAAGCACGCGCAACACCGTTGCGGCGGAAACCGGCATGCTGCCGGCCATCAGCAAGGCGGTGGCCAGACCTGCCACGAGCAGCGGCAGCAGCCAAACGACCACCTGCCGTCGCAGGCGGGGCGCATGGAGCTGCCGGCCTGGGCCGACCGCATCCGCGGGCCCGCCCGGAGGAGAAGGATGTCCTGTCATTGGCCGCCTCATGCCTTCACCATGGTCTTTCTCGCCAGCACAATCAAAGCCGGCGCTCCCAAAAACGCAGTGACAATGCCCGCCTCCAGCTCGCCTGGGCTGCCAAGCAGGCGGCCGGCGATGTCTGCGGACAGCATCAGCAAGGCGCCCCCTGCCGCCGCCCAGGGAAGCAGCAGGCGATGGTCCGGTCCTGTGAGCATCCGCGCCACATGGGGCACCAGCAGACCGACAAACCCGATCGGCCCCGCCTGCGCGGTCACGGCGCCGCATAGCAGGACGCCCGCCGCCGCACCCGCAATCCGTACGCACTGCACCCGTACGCCCAGGCCGCGTGCCATGTCGTCCCCCATCGCGAGCGCATCCAGCGAAGGACCCAGCAGCATGCCCAGCAGGAAACCGACGGCCAGCAGCGGCAGGATGGCCGCGATGCCCTGCCAATCGGCGCCACCGAGACTGCCGACCTGCCAGAAACGGTAGGCATTCATGACTTCCGTCCGGGGGAGCATCACCGCACCAACGGCGGATGACAGCGCGGCACTGGCCGCGGCGCCGGCCAAGGCCAGCTTGATCGGTGTCGCCCCACCCGGACCGAGTGAGCCCACCCCATAGACCAGCACGGCGGTCAATCCCGCTCCCGCCAGGGCGAGCAGCAGGTAAGCGCCGGGCGTGCCAATGCCGAGAAAGGCGATGCCGCAGACGACCGCAAGCGCAGCGCCCGTATTGACGCCAAGGATGCCGGGATCCGCCACCGGATTGCGCGTTACCGCCTGCATCAGGACACCGGCCGTACCCAGCGAGGCCCCGGCCAGCAGGCCGAATATCGTTCGCGGGATCCGCCCGAGCACGACGGCGTCCGCCAGTGTGCCGCGGCGTCCGCCTGCGAGGGTCTCCAGGACATCCGACAGGGGAACCGTTCTGGCTCCGACAGCGAGTGAAATCCCCGCACACGCGCCCAGCAGCAGCACTGCCGCCAAGACGGGCAGGGATGCGGGCAGGCGCCTGCCTGCCCGCATCCGGGTTCGCATGGAACCGTTCATCGACGTCATGGCTATGTTCCGGCGGCCGCCGCAGCGGACAGCAGGGTCAGGTATTCATCGATGGTTGCGGGAATGGAGAGCGCGCTCGGTGTGCCGGATGCGGCCAGCGGGGTCGCATCCGCGATCACGGCAACCGATCCGCGCCGGATGGCGGGAATGGTGCCAAGAAGCGCATCGGCCTGCAGCAGGGGCAACAGCTCCGGTGTGCCGTAGGTGATGATCAGGTCCGCGTCGGATAGGCGGTCGGCCTGTTCCGCACTGATCTCCAGCGCGAAGGAATCGGTTTGCTCCGCCAGCGCCTTCACACTGTCGGGCACCGTCATGCCCAGATCGGTCAGATATGCGGCGCGGGGATCCTCCGGCATGTAGACATAAAACTTGCCCAGGCTTGCCGGATTGAAGTACAGGAAGACCGCGGACTTCCCGGCAAGAACCGGATGCGCCGCCGTCTTGCGGTCGATCAGCGCCTCCAGCCCGGCAACCAGGGCTTCCCCTTCGGTTTTCCTGCCCATGCCGGTCGCATCGAGGACGATCTGGTCACGCCAGTATGTCTGCCACGGATTCGCCGGATACGCCACAACCGGGGCGATCTGGCTGAGCAGCTCGTATTCCTCCTTTGTGATGCCGGAGTAGGCAGCCAGGATGACATCCGGCTTAGCGGCACTGATGGCCTCGAAGTCCAGGCCGGCCACATCGTCGAACAGCACCGGATTCTCAACGCCAAGCGCCCGGTAGCCCGCGGACGTCCAGGGAAGCAATCCGCTGCCGTCCGTCACGCCATAATTGGCCTTCGAGATGCCGACAGGGACGATGCCGAGCGCCAAGGGCACATCGTGATTTCCCCACGCGATGGTGGCAATGCGCTCGGGTTGCCGCTGCAGCACCGTTTCTCCGAATGCGTGCGGTATGACGACCGGGTAGCTGGCACCCGTGCCGGACACCGGCTCGACCGAGACGGCATCCGCATTGGCACCGGATTCGGCGGCAATGGCGGCCTCCGTGGCAGCGGAGGCGGGTGTGGCGGTTGATCCGTCGGTTGCACCCGCAGCCACCGAGGACGCGGACCCGGTTGTCACGGGCAAATTTCCGGAGCAGCCGGTCAGCAGGAGCGACAACGACAGGGCGATGGCCCCCATGGCACGTTGGATGAGCGGATTCATGCGTGTTCCCTTTCCTTTCGCGGCGCAGGCATGCTGAACGCGATGCTGCGAGCGCGGTGTTGCGGTCGTGTGTTTGTCTCATGGGACATGGGCCCGGTGGGGTGCGCGCGGTGACGCAGGGGATGATGGACAAGTTGTCAGACGATGCGGGCAAGGCAAGCCGCCCGATCGAAGCGAGTCGCCTTATTGATTTTAATTATCATTATCGTTTTTGTCAAGCGATGATGGAAGCAGCGTCACGCATGGCTGTTCCGAGCGCGGCAAGCGGCATCATGATGCGCGGGAAGAACCGCGGCTCATGGCCCGGGACCGGTCATTCCGCCTGGTGTCGGACGCATGTCCGGAGAAGCGCGGTTTGCATGACATGGGCATGCAGCCGCAAACCGCCGGCATGCGTCACCTCCCCGCCAGCCGCACCTGCATGGGTGTCCTGCCGAATCTCTTCTTGAAGAGGAAGGAAAAATAGTGTGGATCGCGGTACCCAACGGAGACTCCGATGTCCACGCAATGCATGTCCGTATGGGTGAGCAAGTCGACTGCCCTTTCCATGCGGATCTCCGTCAGGTAACGGATGAAGCTGCTGCCGGTCTCGCGCTGGAACACGGCCGAGAAGTGATTGGGGCTGATGCGCACATGCGCGGCCACATCGTTGAGCGAGAGGTCGCCGTTGGCGTACTGTTGCTGCATGAATGCCTGCGCCTGCATGATCAGACCGTCATGGCGGACTGTGCGGGGCCGGACACGCGGCATGGGGTTCGTCTCCGGGAGAGGACGCATGCCGGGTGCGTGAAATGAATCAGCCTGCGCATGAAAAACCGGCGGGCGGGCGGCTTCCCGACGCGGGCCGCTTTCCTCTTCCAGGCCGGATTCCGACCGTTCATCATCCTTCGGCATGATCATGGCCCGTCTCTGCGCCTCCCGCCCGGTATGTGGGATATGCCCTCGCCTGATTCCACCGATGCATTGGTCCGGGGGGCTCGCTTGGGATACACGATTGTCGGCGTCACCCCCAACGAGTACGGACACGCCACCAGTATAGCACCGGGTCGGCGGGGAAGGCATTTCAGTTCCGTACGGATCTGTTTCATTTTTCATACATGGGCCCCCGCATGTCCGTGGGAACCGCTCATGTCAGATCCTCCCGGACAGGATCAGCACCCGCAGCAGCAGGCCATCCGCGCGGCCTTGGCGCCAGACGCCGGGATGCACGGCACAGGCGATGCGGGCGGAGAGCCGCTCGTCCTTGGCCAGAAACCGTCTGAGGACAAGTCTTTTGCCGGGATCCAGCGCCGTGCCGTACACAAGCGCAAACAGTGCGGCCTGCCGGGTGATGGCCCGCACGTCGCCCTGCCGGCGAAGCCGCGTGAAGCGCTGCATTTGTCGGGCAAGGAAGGAGGGCCGCCAACCGACCTGGTTCCCGCCATGCTGGCGGTACAGGACGTGGCTTTCGTTGTCGAACACGACGCGGCCGAACGCGGAGACGACAAGGTAGCACCACCAGTCGTGCAGGCGCACGCCCTCCACTGCGGCCCTCGGCACTTCCGCCTCCGGTCCGGGAGCGATGCCGGTCATGCGTGCGAGACCCTCCCCCAGCAGTTTTCTGGCGGCGCGGTTCATGACCAGCGTCGCGCCGGTCACGATGTTCTCCACCACCGCGTTCTCAAACGCGGGCCCCCGCCCGGGCACGCTTGATTGGCCGATCGGCCGCAGTGCTTCGTCGACAAGCGTGAGACGGGATGCATACAGGAGGGGGGGCGGCCCATCCGGAAAGACGCAGGCCGCAGGGCATTGCGGATTGGTTCCGACCTGCCGCGGCCGGCGGGCGGCTTCCTGCCGCAGCATGCCAACGGCACGTGCCAGCTTGTCGGGCTGCCATACATCATCCTGATCGCTGAAGGCGTACCAATCCGCATGCGGGTCGGCACGCAGCAGCAGCGTGAAGAAGCTGGCGATGAAGCCCAGGTTGACACCGCGGTCCAGGCGAACGCCAACATCGGGGCAAGCGGGGCCGGAATGGGATGTACCGCCTTGCGAAGCGGCGGGGGAAGCGGCGCAATCGTCTGGTGCCGCGCTGGGGGAAGCGGTGCGAACCCTCTTCGCAAAGCGTTCGAGGATGGACCACGTCTCGTCGGTGGAACCGTCGTCCCGCACGGAAAGGGTAACCCGGGAAACCCCGGTCTGGGCGGCGAGGCTGTCGAGCTGCGGCTGCAGCCAGGCGGACCCGTTCCAGGTGGAAAGCATCACCTCGACATGATCCGTGCGGTCCGTGCGGTCCGTGCGGTCCATTTGGTTCGTGCGGTCCATGCGGTCGACTTGATCCGTGTGGCACCAGTGGTCCATGCGGTTCCTGACCTCCAAGCGGTTGCTGTTTCTAGGCAGCCCACGACGCGTGATCGGGGCGCCCCTGCGTTGATTCTGTCCTCGCCACGCGGCTGCTCGCACGGGGAAGCAGTTCTGGCCGCAACATCTCGGGCAGGGAATCTCCCCGAGACACATCATTTCGGGTGGAGAATCTGTTCAAATCCTGCCCTTTGGGGTATGATGGATGCTGTTCATCCATCTACCCTACCACAGGCGCACAAGCAAGGCAACGCAACGGTTCGGGCGTTTCCCGTCCCCTTGACGGCGCCGGCCCGGAACCGGAGGATCCCCGCACATGCCGGACATCACGTTGTCCATCGTCACCTACAACAGCGAAGCCTTCATCCGCAAGGTCATCGACAGCATTGTCGCGGGCATGTCACCGGTCGACGAATGGGTTGGCGACCTGCCCGACTATACCATCATCGTGGTGGACAACGCCTCGACCGATGGCACCGCGAAGGCCGTCATGGAAGCGCAGCAGGCGTATCCCGGGCTCATCGAGTGGTTGCCGTGCAAGTCGAACCGCGGTTTCGGCGCGGGCCACAACAGGGCGATCCCCCTGATGCGGGGGCAATACCACGTGGTCGTCAATCCGGACATCGAGGTGCCGCACGGCATGCTGCTCGGCATGGCCGCATACATGGATGCGCATCCGGACGTGGGTCTGCTCACACCGAAAATCCTGTTTCCGGACGGACGGCTGCAGTACCTGTGCAAACACAACCCCACCCTGTTCGACCTGTTTGTGCGCCTGTGCCTCAAAAACGCCTTCCGCAGGCGGCAGGACTGGTTCGAAATGCGGGAAACCGGCTATGATCACGAGTTCCCCGTGGATTACGCCACGGGCTGTTTCATGTTCTTTCGCACGGAAGTCTACCTGCAGATTCACGGCTTCGACGAGCAATTCTTCCTGTATCTGGAGGACGCCGATATCACGCGCCGCGTGAACGAGGTTTCGAAAACCGTCTTCACACCCGAATTCCATGTCTTTCACGAGTGGCAGCGCGACCAGCACCGGAAACTGGCGCTGATGTGGGTGAACGTCAAGTCGTGGCACCATTATGCGCGAAAATGGCGGTTGCGCGCGCGGAAAGCCTGGCGGCTGCAGACGCGGCATCCGTGAAATCGCGAACGCTCCCGCCGCTCAGCATCCAACCCCAACTCGGGCACGGCATTCTTGCTCCCGCTCGGCTCCTGTGCATTTCCCGACGCGAGCACAACCCTTCGACACCCGATCGGCTCATGAGCCTGTCCCGATGCGGACACGGCTTTTTTTTGACATCCGATACGCACGGGCACCGGACCGCATCATGCGCATGAGCGCCATGCCGGACTGGATCCAACCTTTTTTTGCCACCCGGCGTTTCGCCCGCATGGCGCCAATGACACGGACGCCTTCGGACAAGCCGGCCGCATACGCCTTGCCGTTGCCATTGCGGGCCAGCGCATACTTCAGCCACTGCGCCCCCATCGTGCAGACGATCGGCAATCCCAGCAGCAGCCAGAGGGATCCCGGCAGGTTCTTGACCAGCAGCGATACCTGGTTGCGCGCCAGCAACCGCACGGTGAAGGCATTTTTCATGCTGCCCGTTGTCGCGCTGCCGATATGGCGGGATACGGCGTCGTGAATCCAACCGCACGGGTATCCCATGCGCTGGGCCCGCAAGCCCAGGTCGACATCCTCGAGATAGGCGAAGAAGTCCTCGTCGAACAGGCCGACGGCCTCAAAGAACGCGCGGCGGTAGACGGCCGCGGCACCGCAGGCCGAAAGGATGCGCGCGCCGTGTGCGGGCGTGTCGTACCGGTCGGCATCACGTTCGGCGTAGCCGAGCTTCACCGCTCGGCCCGTGGGCAGCAGGGCGTTCCCGACATCGTCGAGCAGATCGGGCTGATGGAACTGGCGGATTTTCGTGGCGGCGTGCAGCCAGGCGGGGTGGGCGGACATGGCCGACCGGATGGCGGTCGTGAAGCCCGGTTCGATCAGCACGTCGTTGTTCAGCAGCACCAGCAGATCCCCGCGCGCATGTCGGATACCGATGTTGACGGCGACGGAGAACCCGGTGTTCACAGGGAGGCGGACCAGCAGGAGGGAATGGTCCGGGTCCAGGGATGGCGGCTGCCGGTTCCAGGCGTCCGGCGATTGCACGGAGGCCTGATCGCACGGCGTCCGGTCCTTGGCCAGCTGCCCGCCCGACACCCACGCGTCCGATGCGAGGCGCTCCGACATGCCATTCCCCGGCACTTGGCCGCCCGACGCCTCCAGCGCAAGCATCCGGACACGCTCCCTGCTTCCCCACCAGGCGTCCCGAAGCAGGCGGTCGACTTCTTCCGGCCGGGAGCCGTTGTCGACCACCACCACCTCCCACACACCGTCCGCATGCGCGCGGATGGCGTCGAGGCACTGCAGCATCAGGTCATAATGGTTCCAGGCCGGGATGATGAACGAGATGGTCACGATGCCCAACCCTCCCCGCAAGTCATTGCAACGCTTGGGCCAAATCCGCATGCGATGCGGACAACCGGATCCAGCCGTGGCGGATCATGCCGACCGGTGTGCGCACCGGGCTGCGTTGTCCGGTGTCCGCACCGGCATCCTCAACCGGCAGGCATCCACGGTTCCTATATCCGCAGGTCGAATCCGCTGCCTGTCAACGACAGATTCGGGTTGTAGTACGGGTCGACCAGGTGCGGCGGCTGACCCCACCGGTCGTAGAACTGCTCGATCTCCCCGAGGAACCGCTTCTGCTTCTTCGGCGTGTCCTCGTACCCCCGCGACTTGGACTCATGATGGTACAGGCGGGCATAGGGCGTCCAGACGATGAGGAAGCCGTCGCGCCGCAGCTTCATGCAGAAGTCGATGTCGTTGAACGCCACAGCGAAGCGCTCGTCCAGCCCGCCGACCGCATCATAGGCGGCCTTTCGGACCATCAGGCAGGCACCCGTCACCGCGCCGACATCCTGCACGATATGCGTGCGGGCGAAATACCCGATCACGTCGCGGTGCACCGTCTTGAACGCATGGTCTGCCAGCGAGTTCATGCCGATGATGACGCCCGCGTGCTGGATGGTGTCATCCGGATACAGCAGCATGGCGCCGACGGCACCGACCTCGGGGCGCTGCGCATGCTCGAGCATGCGGGTCATCCAGTCGCCGTCGATGATTTCCGTGTCGTTGTTCAGCAGCAGCAGGTACGCACCCTTCGCCTCGCGTGCGGCAAAGTTGTTGATGGCCGCGTAGTTGAAGCCTTCCTTCCAGGTGATGACGCGGACGCGTGGATCGCGGGCGATCTCCTCATAATACCGGAACGTTTTGGCTTCCTTGCTGTTGTTCTCGATGACCAGCACCTCGTAGTTTGGCCACTCGGTCTTCCTCAGCAGGCTGTCCAGACACTTCTTCAGGTCCGGCACATGATCCTTGTTCGGAATGAGGACGGAGACCATCGGTGTTCCCGCGATGTCCAGACGCGCGTTGAATACGGTCGGCAACAGGCCCGGTGTCACGGTTCCAGGCAGTCCGACGCGCTCGAGGTGCGACTGGAGGGCCTTGCAGGATGCCTCGATGACATAGGGCTTCGCGCCGCCGTCGCGCGCGGTGGACAATGCGCTCACGCGCCAATGGTACAGGATCTTCGGCACATGGACGATGCGGCGCGCCTGTTCGGTGGCGCGCAGGAACAGGTCATAGTCCTGGCTGCCGTCGAACCCGGGGCGATACCGGCCGACCGCTTCGAACAGGGAGCGCCGGATGACGGTGAAATGGCAGATGTAGTTGTAGCTGCGCAGCGTATCAGGCGCGAAATCGGGCTTGAAGTGGGGATCGAAGCGTTTCGCCCCGACCTCGTCGGTCTTGTCCTCGTCCGAGTACAGGAAATCCGCGTCGGGCTGCCGGTTGATCGCCTCGACCATGGCATGCAGCGCGAAGGGTGCCAGGGTGTCGTCGTGGTCGAGCAGGCCGATGAAGTCCCCGGTCGCCAGGTCCGCCGCGGCGTTCGTGTTGCCGGCAATGCCACGGTTCTCCCCCAGCGCCGTAAAACGGATGCGGGCATCCTCGCGGGCATAGGCTTCCGCCGCCGCCTCGAGCTCCGGACTGCCGCTGCCGCCGTCGGCCAGGCACAGCTCCCAGTTGGCATACGTCTGCGCGCGCACGGAATCGACCATGGCGCGGAACATCGCCGGATCGGTCCTGAACAGCGGCACCAGCAGGCTGATCGTTGGCGTCACGTCAAAGGCGTGCGCTGCCTGAGCCGTCAGCTCCTCATCCGTCGGTTCGTTCTTGCCGCGCCAGAGCGCGTACTCGTCGCCATCCCACTTGTCCGCGAACATGCGGCAGTTGACGCTGCCCATCATGTCGAAGACGATGTCGGGCGTGGACTCCGCCTCGTGGCTGAACAGGGACGGCCAGGGCTTCCCGAGCCCCTCGAGCACGAAATGGTACCGTTTTCCGGCAGAGTCGGGAACCGGCTCGAAGGCAAAGGTGGTGTAGTCGCCGTCAAGGATATGGGTGCCCGGGAGGGTCACCTCCCGAACCAGTTCATCCCGCCCGTTGAACAGACGCAGCCGGACCGATCCGGGAATGGTGCCGTCGGTCACGGTCTGGAACTCCATGCAGCGCATGCCCGCCAGCGGAAAGCGGAACGAACCCGTCAGCGGCGTGTCGAGCCAGCGGAAGCCCTGCGCCATGTGCCAGGCGATCTCGGACTTGAGGATGGCGGACTCCGCCACCTGCTCCTTGCGGGAAAACTTGTACAGCAGCTTGCCGCGCAGGGCCCGGTATCCATGGCGCCTGACATAGGTCACCGCCCGGGTGACCGTGCGCGGGTTCGCATTTTTCATGATGAAAATCCCCACCCTGCCCAGCTTCATCAGCCGTCGCAGCAAGGGATTCCCGGTGAGTCCGCCTTTGTCCGTCTGTCCGTGCCGTCCGTTGTCCGACATGTTGCATCCTTCCGCCGTGTGCGCCATTGTCTGCCGGTATGCGGGCGGCGGGACTTCCGACGCCGCGGCTCCGCTCCCGACACCCCGTGTGGATCAGACCGCCTTCGACTCCCCGCCTGCGGCAGCCATCTCGAGGTAGTACGCCACCGTGCGGCGCATGCCCTCCTCAAAGTCCATTTCCGGCTCCCAGCCGAGCTCTTCCTTGATCTTCGTGGCGTCGATGGCGTACCGGCGATCATGCCCGAGGCGGTCTTCGACGTAGGTGATCAGCGATTCGGGCTTGCCGAGCGCCTTGAGGAGCATCCTCACGATGGCGATGTTCGTCTGCTCGTTGTTCCCGCCGATGTTGTAGACCTCGCCGGAGCGCCCCTTGTGCAGCACCGTGTCGATGCCGCGGCAGTGGTCGTCCACATACAGCCAGTCACGCACGTTCAGACCGTCGCCGTACACAGGCAGCGGCTTGTCGTGAAACGCGTTGAGGATCATGACGGGAATGAGCTTTTCGGGATACTGGTTCGGCCCGTAGTTGTTCGAGCAGCGCGTGATGTTGATCTTCATGCCATACGTCTCATGGTAGGCGCGCACGAACAGGTCGGCCGATGCCTTCGACGAGGAATAGGGACTGTTGGGCGCGATGGGCGTGGTTTCGTGGAATGCGCCTTCCGCACCGAGGGAACCGTAGACCTCATCGGTCGACACCTGCAGGTACTTGTACTGCAGCCCGCTCCCCCTGGCGTTTTCCAGCGGATTCTCCGGCGTGCCGGGCTTGGGCCAGTACAGGCGGCAGGCCTCCAGCAGCGTCTGCGTGCCGAGGATGTTTGTCCTCAGGAACAGCTGCGGATCGCTGATGGAGCGGTCCACATGCGATTCCGCCGCGAAGTTGACGACGGCGTCGGGCTTGTGTTCCGCAAAGATCCGCGCGATGAGCGCCTCGTCGCCGATGTCCCCCTGGAGGAAGACATGCCGGGGATCGTCCATCACCTCGGCCAGGTTTTCCATGCGGCCCGCGTACGTCAGCTTGTCGAGGTTGAGGATGCGGTACTCCGGATACTTCGCGAGCATGTGGCGGACGAACCGGCAGCCGATGAAGCCGGCGCCGCCGGTGACGAGAAGGGTTTTTTCATTTGGCATGGCAGTCTCCTTTTTGCAACGTTCCACCGGGGTTGACGGGGAACGGTTCTGTCTGTTCGTTACGGGGTCGGCATCCTGTATCTGCAGGCGGGCGTGCACCGGATCAGCGGGGCCGTTACGCCCCGCGGAACGCGTCGAGCCACTGAATCGCGGGGCCGTTATGCCCCGCGGAACGCGTCGAGCCCCGGGTAGCGCATGTCCTTCGCGGACAGCTTCGGCTGTCCGCCCATTTGGGCCATCACATCGGCCGGCCATTGGATCCCCACCGCCGGATCGTTCCAGGCGAGGCCGCCCTCATCCTCGGGGTGGTAGAAGTCCGTGCACTTGTACACGAAATCCGCCGTGTCCGACAGGACGAAGAAACCGTGCGCGAAGCCCTTCGGCACGAAGAGCTGGCGCTTGTTTTCCGCGGAAAGCTCGGCGCCATACCATTTCCCGAAGGTCGCGGAGCCGGACCGCAGGTCGACGACGGCATCAAACACCGCGCCCGTGGTCACCCGTACCAGTTTATCCTGCGGATGCGTTTTTTGGAAGTGCATGCCGCGCAGGGTGCCCTTGCCCGATCGGGAATGATTGTCCTGCACGAACAGCGTCGGCAGTCCCTTTTCGGCAAACTCGGCGGCGTTCCACGTCTCCATGAAGAAGCCGCGCGCGTCGCCGAAAACGGTCGGCTCGATGAGCCACAGTCCTTCGATGCCGGTGTCGATGAAGTTCAGCTTTCCCATCGGCGTGTATCCTTTCCATTCCCGTCGGCTGATGGCCGCCCGATACCTGCCGCCTGGCAAGCGTGCGGCGTCCATGTCGCGCCTCATCCGCCCCGGTCCAATCAGAACCCTTCCGCCACCTGCAGCAGATATTGCCCGTACTCGGTCTTCAGCAACGGTTGCGCGAGCGCGATGAGCTGCGCCTTGTCAATGAACCCCTTCTTGTAGGCGATTTCCTCGATGCACGCGACATACAGCCGCTGCCGCTTCTGGATCGCCTCCACGAAGTTGCCGGCCTCAAGCATCGAATCGTGCGTGCCGGTGTCGAGCCAGGCCATGCCGCGACCCAACAGCTTCACATTGAGCTGCCCGTCCTGCAGGTAGACCCGGTTGAGGTCCGTGATTTCCAGCTCTCCGCGCGCGGACGGCCTGAGTTCCCGCGCGATCGCAACCACCCGGTTGTCGTAGAAATACAGGCCGGGAACCGCGTACCGCGACTTCGGCTGCTTCGGCTTCTCCTCGATGGAGGTGACCTTCCCGGCCTCATCGAACGCCACGACGCCGTATGCTTCGGGGTTCTTGACATAGTACCCGAAGATGGTGGCGCCCGGTTCGTTGCCTCCCAACCGGTCATGGCGGGCCGCCGCCTCGGCGAGGATGCGGCCGAAGCTCTGGCCGTAGAAGATGTTGTCGCCCAGGATGAGGCTGACCGAATCGTCCCCGATGAAATCCGCCCCGATGAGGAACGCCTGCGCCAAGCCCTTCGGCTCGGGCTGCACGGCGTATTCCATGTGAAGGCCCAGATCCGCCCCGTCGCCGAACAGCTCGCGGAAGGTGCCGATGTCGCGCGGGGTGGAGATGATCAGGATGTCGCGGATGCCCGCCATCATGAGCACGGAAAGCGGGTAGTAGATCATGGGCTTGTCATAGACCGGCACGATCTGCTTGGAGATGGCCTTCGTGACCGGATAGAGCCGGGTGCCGGATCCACCGGCGAGAATGATGCCCTTCATGTGCTGATCTCCTTTGCTGTGCGGATGGCACGTGCCGTCCACGTAGGGACGGCCGGTCCATCCCGGTCGCGGTTGATATCCTCCCGCCTGCCGGCCGCATGCGGCCTCGCGCGGCATGCGCCGGTGCCGCGGGACCGGATTCACGGCAGGGTTGCCAGATACCGTTCGATCTCCTCCTGCCAGTGCGGGAATGGCGTGAAGCCCTGCATGCGCAGCATGCCGTTGTCGAGCACCGACCAGTGCGGACGGGGGGTCGGCTTGGGGAACTCATCCGTCGTGATCGGCACCACGCGTGTCGGCAGCCCCCTGAGCCGGAACACCTCCCTGGCGAAGGTGTGCCAGTCCGTCATGCCCTCGCAGGTGCCATGATACAGGCCGTAGGCTTCGGTCGCAAGCACCTCGAGCATGGCGGCGGCCAGCGCGCGGGCGCTGGTCGGCGTGCCGTGCTGGTCGGCGACCACCTTCACCTCATCGCGGGTTTCCGCGAGTTTGAGCATGGTTTTGGCGAAGTTGTTGCCGTCGCCGTACAGCCAGGCGGTGCGCAGGATGAACCACCGGTCGCAGCACTCGCGGACGAAGGCCTCGCCGGCGAGCTTCGACTGGCCGTAGACCGTCAGCGGATTCGGCGCGTCGAACTCCCGGTAGGGGCGCAGGGTGCCGGCCAGCGCACCGGTGGACGCCATGTAGTCCAGGTCGTCGCCGATGCGGTCGGTCGCCTTGACGGGGCAGCCACGGCCGTCGAACACATAGTCGGTGGAGACATGCACCAGCTTCGCGCCGATCTCGGACGCGGCGATGGCCAGGTTGCGCGGGCCGAGGGCGTTGGCGCGGAAGGCGGCGTCCGGCTCCGTCTCGCACAGATCGACCGCCGTCATGGCGGCGCAGTTGAGGATGGCGTCGGGCCTGTGTTCCCGGCAGAAGGCCAGGGTCGCATCCAGGTTGCCGATGTCGAGATCGTCGAGGTCGACACCCATCACATGGGGTACGCCGGAGATACCGGTGCGTGCCGCGGCGGTCCGCCATCCGTCCGTTTCCAGTTGCTTGCGGATCTCGCGGCCCAGCTGGCCGAGGCATCCGGTGATCAGGATCGTCATCTCCGTCTTCCTTTCAAGGCATGATGGCCGGTTCGAGCCATACAATCATCAGGGACACTTTCCTTTCGGCGACGGACCATCCGTCGTCCGAACCGCCGCGCGCGGCACATATCGCAGCAATCCCGCGCCCAGGCCGAGAACAATCCAGAAAACAGGTGCGACAGAGACAACGCTGTCGTTGAAGATGCCGGCTAGCGCATATCCGAACACACCGCAGAGGATGCCGGAAAGCAGCGTCTTGCGGTTGTCCGCCGCTCCTCCGGCAACAAGAAGGGCGGTCGGTCCGTCCGCAGGCACCGGCGGCACGGACAAGCCTTCCAAAGGATCGCCCGATACGCTGCGGCCCATCAGCACAGCCATGCCGCGGACAGGCCGCCCCGCCACGGCACGCAGGCCGTCAAGCAGGAAGGAGCCCAGCAGCCACAGCAGCAGCAGCAGCGATACGATGCCGGTGTTCACCGCTGTCTGCAGATACCAGTTGTGCGGCTTGTCCACCACGATGTTCGTCGCGCCGTACAGGTTCATTTTCCATGCGATGTCCTTCTGGGGGAAATACACGGCGAAGGAGTCCGGACCATAGCCGGTGAAGATCGCCTTCCCCAGTATCGGGATCGTTCTTGACCAGATCCATCCGCGGTTTGTCGCAAATCGCTCGTGTCCCTCAAAGCCGACATAAGGAGCAGGTTCCGCTTCCGTCCAAAAGGTGCGGGGCTTGGGCGTGTAGGTGAGAACGCCATTCTCACTCGACAACAGGAACCGGTAGGAGAACCACTGCAGCTCGAACTGGTTGTCATTGAACGTGATGGCGTATGCGGCATACCGTTCATCCTCGAATCGGCGCACACCGTTTTGCCCATCCGCTCCCGTCAATCTCAGCTCGCTGCTCTTGGCGTCATAGCAGCGGATGTTCGCGTCCGCCGCCCTTTCCAGCACAATCTCGAGCGTCTCGGTTTCTGTTTCGAACCGGAACCGGTTTTCACCAAGGCGCACGGAACGCACCTGTGGCGCAGCGGCTGGAATTGCCGACCAGGCTGGCGCCGCCGCTCCCCCTTTGTCCTCCGCGGGGGTGTCTGTATCCGTGGAAGTGTTTTCTGCAGGCATTTCCTGCGTTTTTTCAACGGACGGCGCGGCAATGGCATCCTCCGACACAGGGGTTTGCCCCAATGCCAGCTGCACGCTGCTCGGGAGCGTCTGGCGGAACTCATTCGTCACCAGCCCGCCGGAAGCGCCATCCATGAACAGATAGCAGCCAACGAACAGAAGCACGAGGCACAGAACCGGAACGAACCGCCTCATCATGGTTTTGCCCTGCAGGATGACAAACAGCACCATCGCCGCAATGCCGCCAAGCAATCCGGCACGTGACATGCTCCCGAGGTACAGGATGATGACGGCAAGGCTGAACAGAAGCCCGACGATCCACCGCCATCGCTTTCCCAGAGCGGCCAGTCCCGTTCCGGGCCCGGCACTCCGCCCTTCACCCGCCCAGACAAGCATCAGGCTGACGGCAACCGGCAGGAGCAGCGAGGCATAGGATCCCAGGTAATTGGGATTGTATACGGTCGTGTACATGATGTTGGAGCCGAAGTTGAAGGTGAGCTTGTCCGCAAACCGCTCAAACGCCTTGGGCAGCATCAGGTGCTTGCCCAGCTGCGTCTGGAAGAAGTCCATCCCGAGAAACTGAAACAGGCCAATCGCCGCGACAATGGCGGAGCCGCAGAACGCCGCAACCAGCACGACGCGGACCGCCGACTCGCGCCTTGCGACGCAGAATGCCGTATACGCCAGCAAACCGTAGGCGAGCAGGACCCAGAGTCCTTCGGACCGGTCCGGGAATCCCGGAAAGGCAATTTCCGGCACGGCCGAGGAAACCGCCGAAAGCAGTGCGAACACCTCAAAAAGCAGCAATGGCAGGAACAGGCGAGGCACTTCCATGGCTTCCGACGAGGAGAACCGGCGCAACAGGTGCAGGGTCAGCAGCACCAGCATGCTGAGGATCAACGCGGCGGCCTTCCACCAGTTGAAGAAGTCGATGTGCTCATCGCCGCCTGTCCACGCCGTGATCTGTATGCCAACGAGATCGTAAGCCTTCAGGTAGACAATCAGCGGCACGATGGCGGCACAGAAAATGACGATCGCCAGCATGCCCCTGTCCAGCCGCGAGGTTGTCAGGGAGTTGCCGTCATCCGCCTTTTGGATTCCCCGTCCCTTGCCGGACACACGCCGTTTCCCGGCAGATTGCATCGCCTTGCCGCCACCGAACGCGAAGCGCCTGCCCCCGGCGGTTTTACTTCTTTTCATTCACCGATCCCCTTCCCGCCGGATCCGCTTGATCCGGTATGACTCCCTCCGATGCTTCATGGCGGAACACCGCCGTCACTGTCCGCAACACGATCTGAAGATCCAGCAGCAAGGACCAGTCGCGGATATAGACCAGATCGAACACCAGCTTGTCCGCCGCGCCGGTCGCGTAGTTCCCATACACCTGCGCCAATCCGGTCAGCCCTGCACGGACCGCATGCCGCAGGGGATATCCGGGAATCTCGCGCGAGAACTGGTCCACGAATACCGGCCGTTCCGGTCATGGTCCCACAAGGCTCATGTCTCCCCGCAGGATGTTCCACAGCTGGGGCAGTTCATCGAGCCGGGTCTTGCGAAGGAAGCGGCCGACCGGCGTCACGCGCGGATCGTTCCGGACGGACAGAACCGGTCCCGTGTCCGCCTCCGCGTCCCGCACCATCGTTCTGAACTTGTACAGGCGGAACCGGTCTCCATGACGCGTGACGCGCTCCTGGGCGAAGAACACGGGTCCGCCGCCAGAAAACCGCACCAGGATCATGGCAAGCAGAAAGAGGGGTGATGATATGACCAGTGCAGTCAATGCAAACGAAAAATCCAAGAGCCGTTTCAGCCACTGCTGCTCCTGGCGCCGGCTGGACTGTTCCACCGACAGAACCGGCACGTCTCCGAACTGAACGACCCCGGCACCGGCAAGCAACACATCCTCGGGCTCGGGAAGGCACAGCAGCATCCGCCCCGTCCGGGCGCACTGCCGTACCATCTGCCGACGCACCTCGCCCGAAACGCCCGCCAGCAGCAGCACGCCATCCATCCCATCGAGCCGGGACGCGTCGATTTCCGTCTCCGTTCCGTCAAGCGAAAGATATCCGCCGACAGAGAGCCGGCGGTTTTCGACAAGGCTGGCTTCCATTTTCTCGCGCAGCGCCGGCGGCAGGGGCGATGTGCCGATCGTCAGGACCCGGAGCACCCCCCGGCTGTTGCGCCTGCGAACGTGCTGCGTCCCATGCCAGACGGACAACAGGACGAAATGCAGCATCGGTGCCATGACAAGGACAGACCGGGGAAAGGCGAAGCCCCGGACGAAAAAGGCCAATGCGGATACCCCCACGGCCAGCAGTCCGACAGCAGCCGCAAGGTTGACCAGCACTTCACGAAAAGGACGGTACCGATCCGCGTACAGGCCATACACGGCCAACAGCACAAATCCCCCGGCCATGGCCAGCGGAAGCGTGTCCTTCAATGCCGTCACATTGTGATCCGGAATGGTCGTGCCGAACTTCAGCAGCAAACTGATACCGTATCCCGCTGCGATCAGGATCAGATCCACCAGGATCTCCACGATGGCAAAGGCGCGCCATTTCGATTTCATCACGCGCCTCCTTCCCGGTAGGCGGCACAGACGGTTTCCGGCACGCCTTCCATGCGGATGCGGCCGTGCTCCAGCCAGATGACGCGATCGCAGATTTCCTCGATGTCCGCCAGCGAGTGCGACACGAACAGGACAGTCACCCCCTCCTGCATGAGGCCCTGCATGCGTGCCTTGCTCTTCTTCTGGAAAGCCTCGTCACCCACCGAGAGGATTTCGTCCACCAGCAGGATCTGCGGCTGCACGACGGTGGAGATCGAGAACGCGAGCCGGGTCACCATGCCGGAGGAGAAGTTGCGCAGCGGCACGTCCATGAAGTCCTGGAGCTCGGAGAACGCGATGATCTCGTCCATCCGCGCCTGGATGAACGCCTTGGAATAACCCAGCAATGCGGCATTGAGCAGGATGTTCTCGCGGGCGTTCAGCTCATAGTCGAAACCGGCCCCCAACTCGATCATCGGTGCGATGGATCCCTCCACCCGCACAGTGCCGGAAGTGGGCTTGAGCACGCCCGCGATGAGCTTCATCAGCGTGCTCTTGCCGGCGCCGTTCCGTCCGATGAGTCCGACGACCTCGCCCGGTTCCATATGCAGCGTGACGTGGTCGAGTGCCGTGAACGGGTCGAAGCGCAGCCTGCCGCGCAGGAAAGCGACCGTCATCTCCTTGAGGCTCATGATGCGGTCGCGGCCGAGGTTGAAGGTCATGGTCACGTCATCGATGCGGATCATCGTCATTTCTCCTGTCCGGCGCGGATCGGCCGCTTCGGACGAGTGTGGCTTCGGTGCGGGCGTATCGTCATGGTGGTCGGGCATGCCGCCATCGGGCGGGGCATGTTGGCACGGGGCCGGTCAAGTCAGCAAATCATGCGTCCCTGACGGGTACGGGACAAACGGGTGCCTACAGGTACAGGATGAACCGGTCCTCAAGCTTGTTGAACACCCAGCGTCCGAAGGCGAGCATCGCCAGCGCGGACAGCAGGCAGATGCCGTGCCACCACAGTGTCGGGGGCCTGCCCTCGATGATGATCTGCCGCACATAACCGACATAGTGGTAGATGGGATTGAGCTTCATGATGAAGATGATCGGCGCGTACTGCTGCGGGATGATGTCCATGGGATAGATGATGGGCGTGGCATACATCCAGATCATGCCCACAATGCCCCACAGATACTGCAGGTCGCGCAGGAACACCATGCAGGACGAGATCACGAGCGCAAAGCCCAGTGCGAACAACATGGAGCAGACCATCACATACGGCAGCAGCAGCCAGCTCCATGCCGGCCGAACGCCCGTGGCCAGCGCGATCAGCAGCAGCACCAGCGCGGAGATGCCGAAGTTGATGGCGCCCGATACCGATTTCGAGAGCGGGAAGATCATCTTCGGTATGTAGATTTTGCGGATGATCTGGCCGTTCTGGATGATGGAGAGCATCGACTGGTTGATCGCGTCGTTGAAGTAGTTCCACACGAGCAGGCCGCTGAAGATGTACAGCGGATAGTTCGGCACCGCGAACTTGAAGACGTTCGAGAAGATGAAGTTCATGATGAGCATGGTCAACAGGGGGTAGAGCAGGCTCCACAGCACCCCCAGGACCGAACGCTTGTATTTTGTCTTGAAATCCCGTGAAACGAGCTGTTCCAGCAGGAACCGGTATTTTCGGATCTCCGCGATCATTCGTGCACAACGCTCCATCCGCCGCATTGCATGCTGCAATCGGCGTTACCATCATACCATTTTCCGGGGGATCGGGGTACTGCGACGTGCATCGGGAAGGCGCCCCATGCTCCCTTCCTCGTGTTGCCTGCGCCACGACATACAAACGGAAGCCGCGATGCTGTGATCATGTCGCGTCCTTCCCATTTCCCCCGTCCCCGTCCAGCACCCGCTTCTCCAGCAGCGCCAAAGTCTGGGTCAGCCGCCGGATGCGCATCGACAGCCGCGAGACGACGACCGAAAGCACGAAGATGATCAGGAGGGTCAAGAAGAACGCGATGAAGAACACCATGTTCACGGGATCGATGATGCCAACCAGGCGGGCGAAGGCGAACAGCGGTGTCGGAAACAGCACGCACAGCAGCATCACGATGCTGCCGGCGAGCCACAGCAGCGCATACTTGTATTCCATCGCGCCCTTGCGCAGCAGCTGCAGGCACAGGGCGATGAAGCCCACGCAGCAGATGATCAGGAAAAGCTGTAGTCGCAGGTCCATCAGGCATCCGCCCTTTCCGCACCGTTTGGCATGCTGTCGGTCGTCTCCGGCCCCAGGTCCCGCATCCGCGGCTTGACGGCACTGATGGCGATCGCAAGCGAGACCTTGACCATATAGTAAGCCGACTTGAACCGCCTGATCGAGGAGGTGCCGCCCTTGCGCCCGCGCATCCGCACGGGAACCTCGACGACCCGCAATCCGTTTCTGATCGCCGTCATGGCCGCCTCCGGCTCCGGATAGTCGCGCGCATAGTCCTCGATGAACAAACGCATGGCCGTGCGATTGCATGCCCGAAAGCCGGATGTGGCATCCGTGATGCGCGCGCCGGACAGCAGAAGGATCCACCGCTCGAAAAACCGGATGCCCACGCGGCGCAGCGCGGTGGAGCGGAAGGCCCCGTCCTCGGGCTCACCCCCGTCCATGCCAACCGGCGCATCAACGTCGCCGATGGCGGTCATGACGGCCGCCGCATCGCGTATCATGTCGTGATTCCTGTCCCTTTTCTTGTCGCTCTTCCTGTCCTGTTTTTTGCCGCTTGCCCTGGTTGTGCCCGTTGCATCCCCCAAGAACCGCGATCCGATCGCCATATCCGCCCGGCCTTCAATGACCGGCTGCAGCAAACGCGCCAGCATTGCCGGATCGTGCTGCCCGTCGCCATCCATCTGTACGGCGATGTCATATCCGTTTTCCATCGCGTACCGGTAACCCGTCTGCACACCCCCGCCAATGCCGAGATTGAGGGGAAGCGCCACCACGGGAATGCCGGCCTCCCGGCACAGCTCGAGTGTCGAATCCCCGGAATGGTCGTCGATGACCAGCGGATCCACCCGATCAACCCGCGGAAGGTGATGTCGGCACGCCGGAGGCACTTCGGGGAGCCCATGCGTGTCAGCCCAAGGCGCGACGCGCTTCAGCTCCGCAACCACATCGCGGATGCTGTCCTCCTCGTTGTACGCCGGAATGACGACCAATACCTTCATGCGCCCTGCTTTTCCACGGCGCCGCGAGAGGCGTCGCCTGCCGCGCCATTCGACCGGTAGCTGAGTGCATAGACCTTCGCGAGAAGATTCGCGATCGGTGCCGGCCAGAGGCGGCGAAAGATGCGGAGATCCTCCTCGGCCCGGCGGTTCTCGCGGATGCCGCTGCTGGTTTCGGAACCGCCGTGGATGCGGTGCAGACAGTAGCGCTCACGGATATGGACCGTCGCGCCCCGCACATCCGCCAAACGGAGCCAGGCATCCCAGTCCATGTTGACGGTGTAGTCGCCGAGGAAGCGGAAGTCGGGAACGATGGCGCGATTGAGGCACACGCTCGGGCAGCAGACGGGCGAGCCCAGGCGCAGCACGGCTCTGCGGATGAACCGCGAACGAATCGCGGAGCGGAACAGGAACGGGAACAACAGCAACCGCTTGATGACCAGCATGGCGGTATTGCCACGGATGACCCCGCCCTCGCCGAGTACCTCCGCATAATCGGTGAATGCCATGACCATGTCCGGATGGAGCGCAACGGCGGCGAGGCACGCTTCGGCGTATCGCTCGTTGTACAGGTCGTCCTGATGGGCGAGTGTCACAAGGCCGGGGCCGGCCTGTTCGAGCGCGAAGTTCCAGTCCCCGGAGATGCCGCCGCCCGTGGCATGCACGAACACCGGCACATCATGCTTCTTGGCGACCTGGTCGATGTGGTCGTTCGGCGTCGATGTCGTGATGAGGATGCGGCAAGGCACCGTCTGTTGCCGGAGCGACCACAGGCAGGCGTCGAGATGGGGGGACTCCTTGTAGGCGGGCACGACGAACACCAGCTCCGCCTTCTCCACAACGGGCGGCGGTTGAGATGAATCAGGGCCGTGTTCCTTCGGTTTGTTCCGTTCGTTCTGCATGTCCGTGCTGTCATC
>JAEXRM010000179.1 GCA_023440865.1 Bacillota bacterium | reverse complement strand
TTGCGGCGTTTGGCGTGTCGTTCCCGGTGACAGCCTGATTAGTTTATCAGGTTCGCTTCTTCGTGTCAAGCACTTCTTTCGATCTGCTTGCGGTCCGTTTTCGATCCGTTTTCGACTTCCCCGCGACGGCATAGCGTCGGTTTCCGTCGACTCGTGACCGGCTTTGGGTCCGTTCCCGAAGGCGCTTTGCCATCATAGCACGCCATGCCGATCCGGGTCAAGCCTTCCTCGCAAATCTTTCATCAGGATGGTTTCACACATCCGACGCCCCGGCGAGGTGCTCGCGGGTGAAAAAGAAAGACCATGGCACCACAAGGCATCCATGGCTTTCGTACATCATCCGCTCATCGTATCCGGGTACAGGTAAACATCTGGTCAATCAACATGTCGAGTTGCTTTGCCTATGTATATACCACAATCGACGATGTTGAAACATGAAAGGCTCCCGAGCCTTTTCATCGACCGCACACTGGCGGACGTCGGGCCTCAACGGTCACCAGGGTTGGACAGGGCTTTGCACATACACAGGCTCAAGGGATTCCCAACATAAGGGCCATAATTGTCCACCCGCATGTAACCCGCCTTCTCATACAGGGCGATCGCCTCGAACTGGTTGACCCCGGTTTCCAGCATCATGGTCCGGCATCCCTGCGCCATCGCCTCCCGCTCGAGGAACGCCAGCACCCGGGCAGCCAGTCCGAGTCGACGGCAGCACGGATGCACAAACATCCGCTTGAGCTCGGCGGTTTCCGAATCGAGCAGCTTGATCGCGCCACAGGCGGAAGGCAGACCGTCAAGGTACGTCACAGCCGCGTGCCGGATCTTGTCGATGCCGTTGAAACGGTCGAACTGCGCCTGCTGTTCACCATTTCGCTGGTACAGCTCGCGGTCGAGCTGTGCGACAAGACGCTGGAAATCGGGATGGGCGCCATCTGCCGCACGGACTTCCACGCCGCAGGACCCCGGATCGGATTCATGCCTGAACACCGGTGGATTCCATGTTTCCTGGACACTGGCCTCCGCACGTTCCGCATCCGCCCTTGCCCGAAGCACCATCCGCAGTGGATGCAGTTCCTCGTCCAGAGAGATTGGCATGTCTCCCTGTCCGAGCAGACAACGGATGTATGCGTCGAAGAACCGCTTGCCCGCACCGGGCACATCCGTGGAAATGTCCACCGGGATGGGGCCGCAATCACGCTCGTTGAGCACAAGACGCGTCTTGGTTCCCGCATCGGTGGCCTCCACGAACCCTCGTGTGCCGAAGATCCGGACGTGTTCGTTCCCCCAGCTGCCGAATGTAGGCGGATTGAGGTAATTCGCCAGCACACTGGCCACACCGCCGCCCTCGAGACGCATCAGATAGGAAACCGCCGTATGCAGACCGCCCGGGGTCTCCTCCCGCCCGCTTCCACGCTTCGTCTGCCGCGCCTCCACTTCCACGATCCGCCGGCAGGCAACGTGCTCCACAAACCGGAACGCATGGATGCCCACCTGGCAAAGCAGGCCTCCGTCCACCGCCTCATCATGCGGCCGGCTGCCGCCCAGCGGATACGATTTCTGGCAAAACACCTGCACGATGTCCCCGATTTCACCGCGAAGCACCAATCTACGGAGCGAATACCACGGCTCCTCGAATGCGGTTCCGGCCATCTCATGGAACCGGCATCCTGTTTCCTCCGCGACACGCAGGACCTCATCGAGCTCAGCCTCGCTGAGCGCGCAGGGTTTCTCCGCATAGACATGGCGTCCGGCGCGCAGGCAGCGGATGGCGTCCGCCGCCTGATCCGCCCGGCGGGGCGAGCACAGTGACACCAGATCGACGCTGCCGTCCTCCAGCAGCGCATCCAGCGTATCGTACTGGCGACAGCCGTCCGATTCATCCAGGCCGATGCGTTCCTTCGGGAACCCGGCGACCGCGACCAGCTCCGCGCCAGGGTGCGCCGCAAGCAACGCGTGCACCTGATGTCCGTTCATGCCATAGAGTCCGACACCGATCTTTTCCTTCATGCGTTCCTCCAGGTTGGCAGCCGCATCCATCATTGTGCCGGGGCGCCCGCCACAGGCACTTCCTCTTCCCGGCCGCCCGCATCATACATGCCGGCATAGAATCCCTTCGCCGCGATCAGACTTTCATGTGTTCCACGCTCGATGATGCCGCCCTTGTCGATGACGAGGATCTCATCCGCCTCGCGGATGGTGGAGAGCCGGTGTGCGATGATGAAGCTCGTACGCCCCCTGCGCAGGTGGAGCATGGCCTGCTGCAGCACCATTTCCGTTCGGGTGTCGACACTCGAGGTCGCCTCGTCGAGAATGAGCACCGCCGGGTCGGCCAACACCGCGCGGGCGATCGACAGCAGCTGGCGCTGCCCCTGGGAAAGGCCCCCGCCCGACTCGTCCAGCACGGTTTCGTATCCGTCCGGCAAACGCCTCACCCAGGCTTCCGCTCCGACCGCGCGCACGGCGGCCTCCACATCGGCGTCCGTCGCATCCAGACGCCCGTACCGGATGTTCTCGCGGATGGTTCCGGAAAACAGGTGGGTATCCTGCAGCACCATGCCGAAGGCGGGGCGGAGCGTATCGCGCCGCCAATGGCGCAGTTCGCGGCCATCCATCAGGATGCGGCCGCCATCGGCGTCATAGAAGCGCACCAACAGATTGACGACCGTCGTCTTGCCGGCGCCGGTCGGCCCGACGAGGGCGATCGTACGGCCGGGCTGCGCCTCGATGTCGACATGCTGCAGCACCGGAAGGTCCTTGATATAGCCGAAGGAAACGTCCTCAAACGTCACATGGCCCACAGGCTCCGTCATGGGCACCGCATCCGGCTCATCCGGCGGCTCCGGCGTCTCGTCCATCAGCTCGAAGACACGCTCCGCGCTTGCCTGGGCGGACTGGATGCTGCTGTACAGGTTCGCGATCTCGTTGAGCGGCCGGGAGAACTGTCGGGAATAATTGATGAAGGAGGCGATGACGCCCACGGTGACGGCGCCGGACACCGCAAGCCAGCCGCCGGCCGTCGCCACGATGACGAAGCCGAGATTGGTCATGGCATTGAGCAGCGGCATGACCATGCCGGACATCACCTGCGCCTTGCGGCCGGATTCGCGCAGCCGTTCGTTGATTTCGTCGAATTGGGCCGTGACCTGATCCTCCCGGCCAAACGCCTTCACGACAAGCTGTCCGGAAAGAATCTCCTCGATGTGCCCGTTGAGCTCGGCGAGGTTGGCCTGCTGGGCCCGGAACTGCTTGCGTGAATGCCTGGCGATCTGCCCCGAGATCAGGAGCGTGAACGGAACGGTCACCAGGCTCAGCACCGTCAGGACCGGCGAGAGCAGCAGCATCATCACGAGGGAACCCACCACGGTGAACAGACTCGAGAACAGCTGGGTTGTGGAGGAGGACAGCATCGAGCTGACATTCTCGACATCGTTGGCAAGCCTGCTCATCAGCTCGCCATGCGTGCGCGTATCGAAGAAGGCGAGTGGCAGCCGCTGCACCTTTTCGAAAAGGGAACGCCGGATGATCATGACGATGCGCTGCACGACACCGGCGATCCACCACTCCTGCAGGTATGACAGCAGGGCGCCGGCACCGTAGGCCAGGCCAAGCAGCAGGATGACACGGTGAAGCTGCGGGAAGTCCACACCGCCCGCCGCAGCCATGGAATCGATGCCCTTTCCGATCAGCCAGGGGCCGGCAAGGCTAAGGGCGGACCCGGCAGTCGCGATGGCGAATACTGCCGCAAGCTTCCATTGTTCCCGTCCGAACATGCGCCACAGCCGGCGGATCGTACCCCACATGTCCTTTGGCTTCTGTCCGCCGCCGAAGCGGCCGCCCATATGGTGCAAGCCGGTGGTGCCAGCCTTGAGCTCTGCCGGAGCGGATCTGCGGGTGCCCCCCTCCGTACGTCCGGGAACGCTGGAGCCGCCAGTCGGAGACGCATGCTGCTTCGTCTTCGTCTCCATGTCAGACCACCTCCCGGCCGGACCGGTCCAGACCCATCTGGGACCGGTAGATGTCCCGATACACACTGCAGGTATCCAGCAGTTCGGCATGCGTGCCGGATCCTGCTAGTCGACCCTCGTCCAGCACCAGGATGCGGTCCGCGTCCATGACCGAATGGATGCGCTGGGCGACCAGCAACACGGTCAATTGGCGCGCATGCGCGCGCAGGTGCCGGCGGATGACGGCTTCCGTGCGCATGTCGATGGCGCTGGTGCTGTCATCGAGCACCAGCACGCGTGCCTTGCACAGCAGCGCGCGGGCGATGCCCAGGCGCTGTTTCTGGCCGCCGGAGAGGTTCACGCCCCCCTGTCCGATCCAGGTGTCGTAGCCGTCCTGAAGCCTGGGGATGAACTCGTCGGCGCAGGCCACATGCGCTGCCGCCATAAGCGCCTCGTCCGTTGCCTGCGGGTCACCCCACCGCAAGTTGTCGCGGATGGTGCCGGTGAACAGGACCGCCTGCTGCGGCACCATCGCGATGCGGCTGCGGAGGTCCGCGAGATCATAGGCGCGCACATCCAGACCGTCCACGAGCACCTCGCCCGCCGCCACGTCATGGAAACGCGCGAACAGATTCACGAGCGAGCTCTTGCCCGAACCGGTGGCGCCGATGATGGCGATGGTCTGCCCGGCTTCCGCCTCGAATGAGATGTCATCGAGCACCGGCTGCTTCTGTCCCGGCCAGCGGAAGGACACATGCCGCATCGCCACGGTGCCGCGCACGGGCGGCGAGACCGGGCTCACGGCCACCGGCATGCCGTCTTCGAGCGAGAACACCTCGCCGATGCGGTCGGCGGAGGTCTTTGCCCGCACGCCGGCCGTGAAGATCCAGGAAACCATCATCATCGACTGCAGGATCTGCAGGAAATAATTGATGAACGCCAGCACGTCGCCCACCGGCATGCCGCCGCCGGAAACGCGCCGGCCGCCGAACCACAGCACGAGCAGGATGCTGCCGTTCATCAGGGCGAGCATCAGCGGCTGGATGGTCGCCATGGCACGGGCCGCGGAAACCCCGAGACCGGTCAGCCTGCGGTTTGCGGCATCGAACTTGTCCTGCTCGTAGTCATAGCGGTTGAACACCTTGACGACGCGGACGCCGGCGAGGAACTCGCGCATGACGCCGTTGACCCGGTCGACGGCCCCCTGCACGCGCCGGAACAGGGGCATGCCCTTGCGGATGCGCAGCACGATCAGCAGGGCGAGCAGTGGAATGACGCCGACGAGGATGCGGGCCAGGCCTGGATTGAGCAGGAACGCCATGACGATGCTGCCGACGAGCATCAGCGGCGCGCGGATGAAAATGCGGGTCAGCATGAACGACATGTTCTGCACCTGCATCACATCGTTGGTCAGGCGCGTGATCATCGACGCCGTGCCGAAACGCTGCACCGCGGCCATCGAGAGCCGCTGCACCTTGCGGAACAGGTCGCCGCGGATGCGGGTGCCGAGTTCCTGGGAAACCTTGGTGGACATCCAGTTCCGCGCCTGGCCCAATGCAAGGCCGGCCAGCGACAGCAGCAGCATGATGCCGCCCATCCGCAGCACATGGGGGGTGTCGCGGTTGGCGATGCCGACATTCACGATGGTCGCCAGCAGGGTGGGCAGGCTGAGGTCGACGAACACCTCGCAGAACAGGGCGATCCAGGCTGGAACGGCCAGCCGGAGATAAGCCGGCATATAGCGGCCCAGCCAACGGAGCGATTTCATGCATGCCTCCAGCGGCACATCCGGCGGTTGTCACGCGAATGCGGACGTTTGCCACGCGGATGTGGAAGAGATGAAGAAAAGACCGGGCATCAGGTGCTCTTGCCGCCCACAAAACCGCCGCTCTTCTGTGCGGCCAGTTTCTTTTTCAGTTCCGTCTTCGATATGGGCGTGATGGAAATGCCATCGCATAGCTCGTTCGGCTTGGAATCATCTCCCCATCCGCGCTGCCGGCGCTGGTTCCCCTCGAGGCCGTCCAGCAGGTCGCGGTCCGGCGGCGTGAAGGCGGGCCGGTTGCCCGTGGCGCCTGCCACACGGGTCGACGCATGCCCGGCGGGTTGTCCGGAAGGCTTGAGCCCCGCTTCCCATGCATTCGGCGGAACCGGATCGCTTGACAGCGGCTTGGATTGTGCGTGCGTTCCGGCACCAGGCTGCCTTGCTGCAGAACGGCCGGTTGTCTCGGATCCGCCGGCGGGTTTCCGTTCAAGAGATTCGGCGGGCGCCGTACTGCGGATGGGTTCGTATCGCGATGCAAACTCCTTCTTCTCGGGGATGCCCTTGGCGTAGGGACTGAATGTCTTCTTGCCCATGCTGCACCTCATTCCCACGTCCGCCGGCAGGGGGACCTTTCCATGCCAGCCTGCCTTGATGCCTTTTCACAACCATCTTATGTCATATCGGGCGACGACACAACCGAAAACCGGAAGGGTGGGAAATATTGACGCAACCGCAAGGGGGCGTCTCATGCTTGCCGAGACGCCCCCGATACCGATTGGATTGTGATTTGACGTTTCACCGTGTGAAGACCGTTTCATCCGACCGGCGGGCCCCATCGGGCGACAGCCGCCGCTTGACTCATTCGTACCGCAGCGACTCGATGGGATCCATCTCCGCCGCCTTCTTTGCCGGATACACGCCAAACGCAAGCCCGAGGACAATGGAGCCGAGGAAGGCGCCGCCCATGACGCCGACGTTCACGACCGGCGGAATCTTGATGAGTGAGGAGATGACGGCACCTGCGATGAGGCCGAGCAGGATGCCGATGATGCCCGACGTGCCCGTCATGATGATCGACTCGGTGATGAACTGCAGCAGGATATCGCGCTTCTTCGCGCCCAAGGCCTTGCGGATGCCGATTTCCCGGATGCGCTCGGTCACCGAGACCAGCAGGATGTTCACGATGCCGATGCCGCCGACAAGCAGGGTGATGACCGCGATGACCAGCAGCACCGACGAGATGACTCCGGTGACGCTCGAGAAGATCTTCTGCTGGTCCGCCGTGGTGCTGACGGAAAACAGGCCCGTGCGGCCCTTCTTGAGTTCCAGCGCCTTGACGATGCGGTCGGCGATCTCCTTCTGCACCCGCTGGTCCTTGTCGGTGATCGAGACGCTGATGCTGTCGAGCCGCTCGGTGTTGCCGCTGTTGAGCCGCTGCACCGTGGTGATGGGCATGTAGACGATGGTCGGAAAGTCCTCGTTGTCCATCATGCCTGCAAACACGCCGCCCTCGGCCTTCGAGACACCGATGATCCGGAAATCGACCTTCGTGTCGTTGTAGCTCCGGAAGGAAAAGGTCCTGCCGATGGGGTCGTCGTTCTTGAAATACCGGCGGACGAAGTTCTCGTCGACGATCACGACACTGGATGCGGCGGAAACATCGATGTCGTTGACAAAACGCCCTTCCACCATCTCGATGGGCGAAAGGCTCTTGTAT
>JAEXRM010000174.1 GCA_023440865.1 Bacillota bacterium | reverse complement strand
AGGTGATGCTGCCGGATTCGGATGTCGCATGGAAACCGGAAGCATTTCTCCGCGGCGTGTTCGTTGGCATGGCGGATGTGACGGCGGACGGGGTGGTGTCTTTCGACATTCCGGACACCGTGCCGGGCGAGGCGCCGGTGCTGCGCGTCCTTTTCCCGCCGAACCAGGTGCCCGGCCTGCCGCTCTCGAGCTCGGGACAGCGTCTTGACGCGATACGCCGGGAGGAGGCCATGCTGCGCCGCGAGGCGGAGGAGCCGGCGTTGCGGGCCCGTGAAAATGCGGCGCGGGAAGCCGGACAGCGGGCCTTCGCCGCGATCATCGCCTATCGGACACGCATGGCGGCAGCGGTGCTCTCCGTGTTGTTGACGCTGCTGGGCACAGCCTTTTCCATCTGGGTGCGTTTTTGTGTGCGCGCCCCGCTGCCGGTGCCTCCCTCCCTGCCCAAGCTCTCGCTCCTTGTCGACAATCCCTGGCTGGCGCGCATGCTCCTGCGCAACGGCCGCTTCGATGCGCGGGCGCTGCTGGCGGCTTGGGTGCGTGCCAGCGAGACGGGCGCGATGACAGGGGAGATCTCCGGAGACAAACAACCCCTGATCCGACTGCGGATCACCGGCATGGGGCCGACGGACCCGCATGCCGCCGATCCGCCGCCGCAGTCCCCTGCTGATCCCGATCCCATCCGGCATGCGGCGGTGGAGGCGTTCTACCGCCGGTTGTCCGAATGGACGGCATTGCTTGCGGATGAGCACGGACTGGTGCGATTGCCGCGGCAAGGGGAAGCACTGCTCGATCCGGAACGGAACGCACAACGGGGCAGGGTCTGGAACCGCCTCTGCGGAAGCGCGTCCGAAGCCTTCGAGCGGTGCGGCTTCAATACACGCATCCATGACCGCATCCGACGGATCGCGCTGGCCGCGGGCATGCTGCTGGTCGCGGCGGCACTGGTGGCCGGCGTGGGCCTGGCGATCCCCCAGCCCTACCTCATGGCGCTGCCGGGATTGGCGCTTGTCTGGCTGGGCATGGCCGGATGTGCCTACAACTCGCGGGCCGTCGGCTTCGTCAAAACATTGCGTCAGATCGGGCGGCAGTTCCGGCAACGTCGGGATGCGACGGCATCCGTCATGACCTCGCCTTTGCCCGGGGAGCCCCACCCGTCCATGACCCGCCTGCCGGTTGCGTGCCGTTTGTCGCTGGGCATCGCACTCGGTGTGGAACGGTCCTTGACGGCGTGGCCCTGCGTGGAAGCATCCGCCGTTTCGACCGACCGCGTCAATGCCGATCCAACATGCGGGCATGATGCGGCGGACGGCGGCATCCGCCTGCTGAAGCGCAGTCTGCGCAAGACCCTGCGACGACTGGGCCGGGATGTCCTGCCGGCCATGCGTGAAGCGGAAAGGATACCGGATCATGCCTGAAATACAGCTAGCGAACATCCACAAGTACTATGGTCCCGTCCATGTGCTCAAGGGCCTTTCCCTGGAGGTGCCGGAGGGGGCGAAGCTCGGCATCGTCGGCGGCAACGGCAGCGGCAAGTCGACGATTTTCCGCGTCATCGCCGGTCTGGAGGATTTCGAGCGTGACAAGGGCAGTCTCCATGTCGCCCGCGGCCGCCGTATCGGGCTGCTCGACCAGCTGCCGCAGCATCCGGAAGGGACACGCGTGCGCGATGTCCTCTGGTCCGCCTTCGATGAGCTGCTGCGGATGAAGGCGGAGCTCGACCGGCTGGCGGCCCGCCTGTCCGACGGGGAGGAGGCGGTCCGCAGGTTCGGCGTGCTGCAGTCCGACTTCGAGCATCGCGGCGGATATGAGATGGAGCACCGCTTGGCGCGGGTCGCCACCGGCCTCGACATTCCCGCGGCCATGCTCGACCAGCCGTTCGACCGGCTCAGCGGTGGAGAAAAGACCCGGGTGAGCCTCGCGCAGATCATCCTGCGCGAGACGGACATCCTGCTGCTCGACGAGCCGACCAACCACCTCGACATCCGATCCGTGGAATGGCTCGAGCAGTTCCTGTCAGACTACCCCGGAACGGTGCTGCTCATCTCGCATGACCGGTTCTTTCTCGACCAGGTGGCCGATCACATCCTCGAGGTCGCCGACGGCAAGGGGGAGCTGTATCCGGGCAACTACTCCGCCTATTCGGCCCTCCGCGAGAAGAAGCGCATCGAGGCGCTGGCGCGGTTCGAGAGCGAGCAGAAGAAAATCCGCCAGCTGGAGGCCTCCGCCAAGCGCCTGCACGAATGGGCGAACCGCAAGGACAGCCCGAAGTTCCACCGGCAGGCCTTCTCGATGGAAAAGCGCATCGAGCGCATGAAGGCGACGGGGACGCAGAAACCGGTGAGCGAGAAGGAGATGAAGGGGCGCTTCCGCGAGGAGGCGTACCGCAGCGACGAGGCGGTTGCGGTGCGGGATCTGTCCATGCGTTTCGGTGAACGCACGGTGCTCGACGGAGTCACCTTCACGCTCCACGGCGGCGACCGCATGGCCCTGCTCGGTGCGAACGGCTGCGGCAAGACGACGCTGCTGCGGGCGGTGCTTTCGGAGATCTCCTGCGATGCCGGCAGCGTGCGCATCGGTCCGTCCGTCCGCGTCGGATACCTGCCCCAGGAGGTGCGGTTCGACGAGCCGGGACGATCCGTTCTCGACACCATCCGGTATGCGTATCCCATGGATGTGGGAAAGGCCAGAAATCTGCTCGCCGGCTTCCGTTTCACCGGAGAGGACGTGTTCAAGACCGTCTCCGCGCTCTCGGGCGGTGAGAAGAGCCGCCTGAAGCTGTGCCTGCTGATGCAGGCGGATGTGAACCTGCTGGTGCTCGACGAGCCGACCAACCACCTCGATCTGCCTTCGCGGGAGTGGATCGAGGAATCACTCGACGCGTTTGGCGGCACCATCCTCTTCGTCTCCCATGACCGCTACTTCATCCGCCGGTTCGCCACCAGCATTGCGGAGATGGAGGACGGCCGCGTGTCGACGTGGCCGTTCGACTACACCGAGTGGCGTGCCTGGAAGGCGTGGAAGGCGAGGCAGGAGGCGGAACAGGCCGCCGGTGGCGAGGCCGGGTCCGCAACCGGTGCCGCGCGCGAACGCCGCGCCGACAAGGAGCGGCAGCGCAACCGGGGCATCGCGGCCAAGCGATGCCAGGAGCTCGAATCAAGGATCGAGACCGTCGAAGCCCGCGTCGAGGCGATCGATCGGGAAATGGCAGCCAATCCGAGCGCCTTCGAGCGTCTGACGGCCCTGATTTCGGAAAGGGAGACGCTTTCCGCCTCGCTTCCCGCGCTGTACGCGCAGTGGGAGGAGGCGCAGGCGGCGCTTTCGGCTTTGACTGGCGAGGGCGACGACGTATAATGGGAAAGATCGGGTGCCATGCCAATCCCATGCCATTCGGCCGCAGGGAATCATGATTTCCTGCAGCACAACGCGCGAAAGCTGGTTTCCGCACTGGAATCATGATCGACATGCCAGCCGGCAACGATGCAGCAAACCAAGGAGGAACGCACCATGCCACTGACCGACATGCCACTGGAGGAACTGAAACGCTATCAGGGACGAAATCCGCGCCCCGACGACCTGGACACATACTGGGAAGCCGCGCTTGCGGAAATGCGCGCCACCGATCCCAAGGTCGAGCGTGTGCCCGCCTCGTTCACAAGCCCCGTGGCGGACTGCTACGACCTGTGGTTCACGGGTGTGCGCGGCGCGCGCATCCACGCGAAGCTGCTGCTGCCGAAGCAGCGTGCGGGCAGGGCGCCCGCCGTCCTGCAGTTCCACGGCTACACAGGCCACTGCGGCGACTGGCAGAGCAAGCTGGGCTATGCCGCTTCCGGCTTCGTCGTCGCCGCACTCGACTGCCGCGGCCAGGGCGGCTGTTCCGAGGACGCCGGCGGCGTCAAGGGCACAACGCACAACGGCCACATCATCCGCGGCCTCTCCGACAAGCCGGAGAACATGCTGATGCGCCACATCTTCCTGGATACGGCGCAGCTGGCGAAGATTGTCATGGACATGCCGGAAGTGGATGAAACGCGCGTCGGCGCCATGGGCGGCTCGCAGGGCGGGGCGCTCACGATCGCCTGCGCGGCGCTCGAACCCCGCATCAACCGCCTGGCGCCCGTGTTCCCGTTCCTGTGCGACTACCAGCGGGTCTGGGAGATGGACCTTGCCAAGGACGCCTACCAGGAGCTCCGCACCTGGTTCCGGTTCTTCGATCCGCGCCACGAGCGCGAGAAAGAGGTGTTCACGCAGCTGGGGTACATCGACCTGCAGCACCTGTCGCACCGCATCCGGGGCGAGGTGATGATGGCGACCGGCCTGATGGACACCATCTGCCCGCCGTCCTCGCAGTTCGCGATGTACAACCGCATCCAGTCGAAGAAGGATGTCGTCATCTACCCGGATTTCGGGCATGAGGGCCTGCCGGACTTCGACGACTTCTCCTACCGGTTCATGTGCGGCATGTGCTGAAATGCGCCACCGTCCGACACCGGCCGCCGGTTGGCCATTCTCTGGCCGCCGGCCGGCGGGTCCCGGCCTTTCCCCTTGCCCAAGGCGACGCCCGGAGGTGCCCATGCAGCAAGAAGTCGGATCCCTTCATTTGCGGTATCCCTTCCGATCCCACCAGGAGCTCATCCTCGACCGGTTCGAGGAGGAACGCCGGCGCACACCGGCAGGGGAGCCGCTGCGCTACCATGTCGTGGCGCCGCCGGGCGCGGGAAAGACCATCGTGGGCATCGAGCTGGCGCGGCGGCTTGCCGCCCCCGCACTCGTGGTGTGCCCGAACACGGCCATCCAGGGGCAATGGGTCAGGAAGCTCGAGCTGTTCCTGCCCGAAGGGGCGACGGAGCAGGCCGCCCGGCTGGCGACGACCGATGCGGCGGCGCCCCGCTGGCTCACCGTCCTCACCTACCAGATCCTGAGCATCCCGGAGGATCCGGGGGAAAGCATGGTCGACATCGCCGAGGGCATCTGGGCCGAGTCGCTCACTGAGAACGGCACCCTCGACGAGACGGAGGCCAGGGACCGCATCGCCCGCATGAAGGCGGGCAATCCGGCCGCCTACCGCAAGGAATTGGCCCGGTTCACCAAAAAGGTACGCGACGGGAAGCTTGAGGAACTGGTCGGTACCGGGGCGACCGGTTCCGCCTCCGGTGCGACCGCGACGGCCTCCCTGTCCGATTCGGACACCGTGGTGGCCGGAGAGCCGGAGGCACGCTTTCTGGGCATCCTGCATCCGAACACCCGCAAGCTGCTGCAGGGGCTGAAGCAGGCCGGCATCCGCACCGTGATCTTCGACGAGTGCCACCACCTGCAGACCTGGTGGGCTACGGTCATGAAGCACCTGCTGGTCTGGATGGGCATCGAAAGCATCATCGGCCTGACGGCGACGCCGCCGCTCGACGAGAAGGCCGATGTCCTGGAGAACTACATCGGGCTGCTGGGCCCAATCGACTTCGAGATTCCGACACCGGCCGTCGTCAAGGACGGCATGCTGGCGCCCTACCAGGATCTGCTGTACCTGTGCCGGCCGCTGGAAGCGGAGTGGAACTATCTCTCCGGCTGCCATGGCAAATTCCGGGACCTGCTGGTTCAATTCGCCAAGTCGGACAGCGACTTCTGCCGGTTCATGCAGGAACGCGTCTTCGAGCGAAAGCTGGCGGACGGAACACAGCGGGAATGGAAGAAGTTTTACACCGCCCGGCAGGATTTTGCGGTGGCGGGTGTGAAATACCTCCATTCGGCCGGCATCCGCATTCCGCCGGATATCACGGTGACCGCGGCGATGGGCGGGCATCCCACGCTCGAGGAGTGGACGATCCTCGTCGAGGACTATGCGCTCAACCGGCTCAAGCTCTCGTCCGAACCGGCCGATGCCGCCCTGTACGGACAGATCCGCGACGCGCTCTACTCCCTGGGGTTCATCCTCACGGAAAAGGGCGTGCGCAGCTACATCTCGCCACTCGACCGCGTGCTGGCGTACAGCCGCAGCAAGCTGACCGCGGTGCGCGACATCCTGTCGGCCGAGATGCGGTCCATGGGGGATGCGCTCAGGGCCGCCGTGGTGACCGATTTCGAGTTCTCGAACGCCCTGTCGCTGCCCCAGCTCGACCAGGTGCTCGACGCCGAATGCGGGGGTGCGGTCAGCGTCATGCGCATGATGACGGCCGACCCCGAGCTTGACCGGCTCAACCCCGTCATGGTGACCGGCAAGAGCCTGCTGTGCGACGACGACATCGCGCCGGCCTACTGCGACCGCTTCCATGCCTGGGCACGGGAACAAGGGCTCGACATCGCACTCACGCAGGTGCCCGTCGAGGGAGCCGCGTTCGTCTCCATCGAGGGCGGCGGACGCGACTGGAACACCCGGTCGGCCATCCTGTTCACGACCTCGCTGCTCGAGGAGGGGCTCACCCGGTGCATCATCGGCACGCGCGGCCTGCTGGGCGAAGGCTGGGACAGCGTGTCGCTGAACACCCTGATCGACCTGTCGGTGGCCGCAACCTACGCATCCGTCAACCAGCTGCGCGGGCGCAGCATCCGCAAGGATGAGCAGGCGCCCCGCAAGCTCGCCAACAACTGGGATGTGGTCTGCTGCGCGCCGGAACTGGAGAAAGGCGCCAACGACGTGTTGCGCCTGGCCCGCAAGCACGCGCACTTCTACGGCATCTGCCAGGACGGCAGCATCAGCAAGGGAACGGGCCACATCGACCCGCGGCTGGCCCTGTCCGAGCGGCTTGACGCCGACGAGGCGAACGCGCTCAATGCCGACATGCTCTCGCGCAGTACGCGCCGCGACCCGGTCTACGACCTGTGGAAGGTCGGCGAGCCGTTCCGCAATGTCGAGCAGGCCTGCGTCGAGCTGCGCATCGATGCGGAGGCCGTCACGGGCGACCTGGGCCTCGCGTCGCCCCAGACGTCCGCCTTGCGGGCCAAGACGAACGGATTGGCTTTTCAGGGGGGCGCCGGCGCTCTTGCGGCGCTGGCTGCCGTCGTGGCCGCGGGCATCAGCTTTCCTGCGGCGCTGGTTGCCGGCGCCGCGTCCGCATTGCTGCTGTACGGTGGTGCGAAGGGGATCGGGAAAACGGCGGCCTTCGGACGGGAAGAGGTGGCCAGGAGCCGTCCGGACGCGTTCGTCCGCAAGGCCGCGCTGGCCGTGTTCGGCGCGCTGAAGGAAGCCGGGCTGCTGGGACCGAAAACGGCGGAACGGCAGATATCCGTATCAGTCGGCAGCGGCGATTCGGTGCGCGTTTTTCTCGACGGTACCCCCGAGGAATCCGCCCTCTTCTCGCGCAGCCTCGACGAGCTGTTCAGCCCCGTATCCGACCAGCGGTATGCCGTGCCGCGTTATGAGACGCCGGTACCGGAGGCGAAGGGCAACCTGGCGTTCCTTCGGGCGGCGCTCACGCCCGGAAAACCTGTTCTTGCCGCGTTTCATCCCGTGCCGGACGAGCTGGGGGCGAACAAGGAGCGGGCGGCGGTGTTCCAGCGCCACTGGAACCGGCTGGTCAGCCGCGGCGAGATGGTCTACCTCAAAAGCGAGGAGGGCAGGGCCGTGCTGGAGCGTTATGCGCTGGATGACCCGCTCGGTGTCAGGAAGCACGTGGCCGCCATCTGGCGGTGAGCAGGACTGAGGTGCGAAGGATCCCATGAGGCGCATATGCATGGCGGGATGTCCGCGGGCGCGGTACAATGGGGAAAGAGGGGGGTGACGGCATGCCGGATGGCACGATTCAAGGAAACAGGCTCGCCGGACATGCGCCCGACCGCACCTGGTACCGGCTGGACAATGCCGCGAACCTCTACCCGGCGGTGCAGTCCGCGCGCATTCCCACGATGTTCCGTTTTTCCATGACGCTGCGCGCCCCGGTGGATCCCAAGGCACTTCAGGCCTCGATGGAAGCGCTCATGCCCCGGTTTCCGTTCTGGCAGGTCCGCCTGCACCGGGGGTTCTTCTGGTTCTATCTCGAACACAACGAGGCGCGGCCCCGCCTGCAAAAGGATGTGCGCTACCCGAACGCGCGCTTGCATCCGCGCCTGGGTACGCGCCACATGTTCCGCGTCCGGTACTGGAACAACCGCATCGCCGTCGAGTTCAGCCATGTCCTGACCGACGGGACGGGAGGGCTCACGTATCTGAAGGCGCTTGTCTACGACTACCTCAAAAGGACGGGCGCGGATCCGGGGGATCCGGGGGATATTCCGACTGTGTCGGAACGATCCTGCCCGGAGGAAGCGGAGGACGCCTACCAGCGTTTCTACCAGCGTCCCCTGCCCCTGCCGAACAAGGGGCGCCGAACGTTCCATCCGTCGGGGCGGATGCTTTCCCCCGGCGTGTTCCTGCTGACGACCGGCATCGCGCCGATGGCGGCGGCCGCGGCGGAGGCCAAGCGGCGCGGTGTCACGCTGACGGTGCTGCTTGCGGCCGTCTATCTCGATGTGCTGCAGCAGCTCCAGGATCGTGAGGAGCCCCGGATCGGGCTGAAGCGGCCCATCGCGCTCTCCGTGCCTGTCAACCTGCGATCGATCTGGCCATCGCGGACGTTGCGCAACTTCACCCTCTATGTCTCGCCGGAGATCGACCCGCGCCTCGGACCGTACACCTTCGACGAAATCCTGCAGGTGGTGCAGAACTTCATGGGGGCCGAAGTCAACGAGAAGGCGATCAGCCGGCAGATCAGCCGGAATGTCGGTGCGCAGCGCAATCCGGTGGTGCGCGCCACCCCGTTGTTCGTCAAGCGGCTGGTCAGTCCCCTGCTGCTGTACCGCCGCATGGGAGAGTCGCTGCACTCCGGAACCCTCTCCAACATCGGCCGTGTGCAGCTGCCCGAGGGCATGACACGTCATGTCGAACGGGTGGAGTTCATCCCCATTCCCAATCCTGTGAACCGGACGAACCTGTCCATGACCGGATACAACGGCATGCTGTACATGAACTTCGGACGCGTCATCCGGGAAACCGACGTCGAAATGGCTTTTTTCCGGCATCTCGTGAAGCTGGGCATTCCCGTCCGCATCGAGACGAACGGCGGCTGGACGCCGCCTGCGCGGAAAGGACCGGTAAAGGGCGCGATGCCGCCAATGAAAGGATGATTTGCATGGCCTATTGCGTCCGGTGCGGCGTGGAACTCGAAGAATCCTTGAAGGAATGCCCGTTGTGCCACACGCCGGTGCTGTTGCCCGAACTCTCCGATACGGCCAAGACGGAGCCGTCCGCCCGCGCATGGCCCGATCACGTGCCGGCGAAACGCAGACACCGCCCCAACCTCGTGCCGCCGAAGCCGGTCGTGCTGCTGGCGACCTTCCTGCTGCTCATTCCCTTCCTGGTCACCCTGTTCATCGACCTCAAGGCGAACGGGGAGGTGACCTGGAGCTTCTATCCCATGTCATCGCTGACCCTGCTGTGGCTCATGGTCGCCTATCCGGCCCTGTTGCGCCGGCACACGCTGTCGGTCGCCTTCACGGTGGACATGCTGGCGACAGCCCTGTTCCTGGTGTCTCTCGACCAGTATGCCGATGGCGCCGTCGCGTGGGCCTGGTACCCCGCTTCGGCACTCGTCCTGGTCTGGCTGTGCGGCATGCTGCCCGTCTGGCTTGGCCGATTCCCTTATCTGCTTGCGCCAGGCTGGCTCGTGTTGATCTCCGGCTTCCTGTGGGAGATCGAATGGCTGACCGGCAGCGGTCCCTGGTTCCTGCAACTGGCCTTGCCGCTGGCTGTTACCGTGACGGTGTTCGGCCTGGGCTGCTGGCTTGCTTTCCGGCTCATCCGCGCGCGTGTCGCGGCGGCGGCGGCGGCCGTGCTTTTCACGACGGCGCTGCTGCTGGTCGTGGACAGCCTGACACAGCGATTCGTGAACGGAAGCCTGCTGCCGTTGTGGTCGCCTGTGGTCGCCGCCGTCGGCGTGCCGCTGGGCGCCCTGCTGCTGGTCGTGCACCGCAGCCCCGAGCTGCGCGCGTTCCTCCAGAAGAAGTTCCACATGTGACGCTGGGTTCCGGAAGCCACGATGTGACAGTCCTGCCTGCGTGAAGGGAGATGACCATGCCGATAACCCGTGAAACACTCGATTTTTTGGTGGAAAACCGCATCCGGAACGACAGACCCTGGTACAACGAGCACAAGCCGGAGTTCACCGCTAAGGTGCTCGAACCGCTCCAGGAGCTTGTAAAGGCCATGACGCCCGGCATGCGGGCCATCGATCCGCTGTTCGAGCTTGCACCGAAGGTGGATAAAACCATATCGCGGGTGTACCGCGACACGCGCTTCACCCATGACAAGTCCCTGTTCCGGGATGTGATGTGGATCGTGTTCCAGCGGGCGAAGCATGTCAATCCGAACGGCATGCCCGGGTACTGGTTCGAATTGGGGCCGCGCGGCATGTCCTGGGGCTGCGGCTACTACCAGGCCCAGCCGGCCTTCCTTGAAGCCATGCGGGCCAGGATCCTGGCCAAGGATCCGCTTTTCGTGGAAGCACGCGCCATGGTGGAGGCGCAGGACACCTTCGTGCTCGAAGGGGAGCGCTTCAGGCGCAGCAAGCACCCCGAACAGCCCGAATCGATGCGGTTCTGGCTTGATCGGAAGAGCGTCTGCCTCACAGCCGCCAGCAGGGATTTCGACCTCCTGTTTTCGGAAGGGCTCGCGGAGCGGCTGGTCGCGGATTTCACCATGCTTCGCCCCATGTATGCGTTTTGGTGCAGCGTGGAGGAGAAGCGCGCCACATGAGACATGTTGTTGTGCAAAATCAATGAATCGTGTTCGATGTGCGCGGACGGTGCAAGGAATCCCCCCTTGACAACCGTGTAGAGAGTGAAGGGAGCGGCAAATGGACAACGGATCATCCGGTGTGTGCGGTGGCGTGACGGAAGCCATGCATCTGCACGCGGATGCGGTATATCGGGTTCTTCGGATTCACCTGAAGGAACGGGCCGATGTCGAGGATGCCTTTCAGGATGTGTTCATCCGGCTGATGGAAACGCAAACCGTATTCGAAAGCGAAGAACACCGCAAGGCGTGGCTGCTGCGGACGGCCATCAACCGCAGCCGTGATTTCTACCGCAACTTCTGGCACAGGCGTGTCGGATCCATCGAGGAGATGGAGATCCCCTGGGAGGATGAGCGGGAGATCGGCGTGATGGATGCGGTGCTTTCCCTGCCGCCGAAGTGGCGCGATCTCATCCATCTGTACTATTACGAGGGCTATCATGTGCCGGAGATCGCACGGATGCTCGGCAAGAAGGAAAACACGCTGCATTCGGACCTGCACCGGGCCCGCAAGGCCCTGAAACGGAAGCTTGGAGGCGATTGGGATGAAGAGGGCATACAGGACGGCCATGGACCGGGTCAGGGCGGATGAGGCCCTGCTGCGAAGAACGGAAGCGGTTCTGGCGCAGCGGTCCGCGCAAATGGCCGCCCGGACGGCGCGCAGGATTCCCGTCCATGCGGTCCGGCGGCTTGCATTTGTCGTGACCGCGCTGATGTTGACCGTCGGCCTTTCCGTCGGGGGTTATGCGTACTGGACCACGCCGGTCGCCTGGCTCGACGTCGACATCAACCCGAGCGTCGAGCTTTCCATCAACGCGTTGAACCGTGTCATCGAAGCCACCGGCGTCAATGAGGATGGACGCAACGTGCTCGCGGAGCTGTCGCTGGCCGGCCGTCCGGTGGACCGCGCGGTGGCGCGCCTCGTGGAGAAGGCAACGGCCGGCGGATTCGTGCCGGACGGTGCGGTGGTCTCCCTGACCACCCTCACCGAGAAAGGCGAGCCGGCACCGAGGGTGGCCGATGCCGCACGCAAGGGAACCGACGAAGCCCTTGCGGCAACCGATGCGCAAGCCGAGGTGGTCGAGGACAGCGCCTCCGTCGCGTTGCGCGATCAGGCTGCGGCAAGTGGCTATGACATCACGCCAGGCAAGTACAACCTCATCCGCAAGATGATGCGGGAAGCCGGTGTGGAGCTTGATGACGCCGCGGACCCGCAGGCGGCGATCACAAGCTACTTCCGGGAGCAGTTCGGACAGGATGCGGACCCGTCGAATGTTTCGGTGGCCGGCATCATGCTGCAGACGAAGGAAAACCGAAAGGGCGGCACGGACAAGTCGAACAATGGCAATGCCTCCGGCAAGGACAGGAAGGAGCCGACCGTTTCGAGTCCCGTGGCGACAGAGCCGGAGGAAAGCACCGGAGCAGATCCCGGGAACAACGGCAAGCACAAGGGCAATGACAAGGGGAATGCCGGCAAGGGCAACACGAACAGGCAGGACGACGGACAGCCCGCCATATCCGCCTCGGCAGCGCCTTCGGAGTCCGCTGGCACGGCAACGCCGGAGCCGGATGCATCCGGGGCGGACGATGCAGCAGATGACGCGGAAGAAGCGGTCGACAACGGGAAAACCAATCAGGGCGGCAGCTCCGATGCCAAAGGCAACGGCAAGGCCGTTGGGCGTGACAGCGACAAGGACGACGGGGCTGACAACGGCAAGTCCGACGGGGCTGACAGCGGCAAGGCCGACGGAACTGACAGCGGCAATGGCAAGGGAAAAGGAAAATAACGCATCCGAGTCGGCGTGAGACTGCATGGTTCATGGAACGACAAACGGGATTGTCCAGTCATCGCACGCATGACACAGGACAATCCCGTTTATTTCATCTTGTGGTGCAAGCCCATGTTGCCGGGCCGCCGCACCCGCCCCCTGTGCAGGACTGCCCGCATCGGGCGGACCCTCGCCGCGGGCGCAAACGATGGGCCCGCCTGCCGTGTGCGCTTCAGAACAGGTTCGTCAGCCGGTTCCAGAATTCCTCGTACCAGGGAAGACGGACATCGCGGGGACCTTCCGCCTCCGGCTCCTCTCTGGGATCGATCCCCGGCAGCTGGATCACATATTGGAGCGAGCGGATCTCCGTGTGCCGGTCCGCGAAGGAGATGACCGGCCGTTCCTCCGTCGTGCCCGTATCCGCAAGCTCGAGCACCTGGTCTCGCATCGTGGCAAGCCCGTCGGCAAGCTCACGCTGCCCCTCCGCCAATGTGCGCTGGCCGTCCGCGAGCTTGCGTGAACCCTCCGGCAACGGTGCCGTCTCGTCATCGAGCTTTGCGGCTCCGGCAGCGGACGCGGCCGCACCGGTGCGGAGCTGGCGCGCCCCCTCGTCCAGTCGGGCTAGCCCGGCCTGCAGCCCGGTCAGGGCACCGGGCAGCGTGGCGATGCCGGAAGATGCCTGTTCCAGCCCGGCCATCGCCTGCGCAAGCCCGGCATCGAACTGCCGCAGTCCCGCCGCCTGTTGGCCGAGTCCGTCCCGGATGCGGTCGATGGCGGCCTGTTCGGCCACGACACCACCCGCAAGCTGCTGTACCGTCGGATCTGCCGAACCCAGCAGGCCGTTGGCCAGACCAGCCAGCTGGGCGTGACCGGCGGACAGCTCGGACAGTCCCGCATGGAGTGCGTCGATGCCCGCCAGCAGTTGCCCGGAGGCGGATCGCAGCTCCGAGAAGGCGGAAACCAGCGGCCCGAAACCGGAGGCTGCCTGACTGAGTCCCGCGCCGAACTGGTCGAGTCCGGCGGCATAGGACACGATGCCGTCCGACAGGTCCGCGACGCCGCCGGAAAGCCGGCCGATGCCGCCCCGGAAGGCGTGGATGCCTTCCTTGAGGGATACCAGGCCGTCGGCCAGCTCCGTTGAGCCGGCGGCGAGATCGTCCGCTCCGCCGGCCAGCTCCGCGGAACCGTCCGCCAGCCTGTCGACGCCATCGGTCAGTTCTCCGACGTCGAACGAACCGGACACATCGTACCGGACCAGGGAAAGGACGATGGGCTCGATCGCGAAGTCCCTTGCGGCGCCGGAGAACGAGAACTCCCCGGTTTCCCCGGGCAGGAGCGTCCAGGCCAGGGTGGCCGTATGGCCCACGATGGTTTGCGCGGCGCCCTTGGCCTCATCGAGTGCGATCCGGTCCAGGTCGACGGATGCCTGGATCTGTGTCAGGAAGCCGTCACGCAGGTCGGCCGGCAGGGACTCGTCCGGCGTGACCTTCATCGTGAAGGCAACCTGCCCGTTCGCGCCGGACAGGGCGGATGCGGCCGTCGGCTTGCCGTCGAGCGTCCAGGCGGCCTGGACCGTGACCGGCAGGGCCGACTTCATGACCCCCTCGTAGTAGAAGTCGCGACCGTCCAGGTCCGACAGGTCCCAGGTCACGCGCCCGGGCGACAGCTCCGCATCCGGGGCGGCGACCATGGCGCGAACCGACAGGTAGTTGCCGGGATCGGTCGCCATGCCGGGGGCCGGAGCGATGAGCCGGTTCACGACCAGGACCTCGCGCACGGCGCCATCCTCCTTGAGGAAGCCGTAGACGGTTTCGTCCTTGGCGACGGAATCCGCCGCCAGAACCGGCACCGTTGGCAGCAGGCAGGATGACAGCAGCAGGGCGAGGCACGCAAGCCGTGCCGGCAGGTGCCGGATGTGCGCGTGGCGGGGGCGGAAGGGCTTGATGTGTTTCATGGTCCACACTCCTGTTCCTTGTTCACGCCTGCGGCTTGCTGTCCGGATTCGCGCCGGCTCCGCCGGGGAGCGCCGCCGTGACTGTCTTCGGCCAGCCGATGGTCGTTGCGCGGATGATCGGATCGAAGAGAATCAACAGGCCCGGCAGCACGAACAGCACCATTAGGGTGCTGATGATGGAACCGCGCCCGATGAACATGCACAGCTCCGCGCCGGTGCGGATGGTGGCGATGAAATAGACGCTGAAGGTCGCGCTGATGAGGACCAGCGAGCTTGTGAGGATCGACTTGGCGGTGTCCGTCACCGTCTGCCGCGCGGCGTCGCGGGCCGGCATCAGGGCGACGTTCTCCTTGTACCGGCTGATGAAGAGGATGGCATAGTCCACCGTCGCGCCCAGCTGGATGGCACCCAGGATGATGAAGCTGATGAAGCTCATCGGCGTCGGGATGAAGTACACGAGTCCCACGTTCAGCCAGATGGCCGTCTGGATGAGGAAGACGGCGATGGCGGGGATGGCGATGGAGCGGAATGTGATGGCCACGATCAGGAAGATGAGGATGGCGGATGCGATGGACACGCGCAGGGAATCGGCGTCCGTGACGTCCTTGAGGTCCTTGTAGGTGAAGGCACTGCCGCCGATGACCGCATCCGGCGCGTACCGCGCAACGGTGGCACGCACCTGGTCGACGAGTGCGAAGGCTTCCTCCGACTCGGTGCCGTTGCCCGTTGTCAGGATGAGCTGGCTGGTTCTGTCGGACTCGAATGTCTCCACGACCGATTTTGGCAGCAACGATACGGGTATGCGGCCTGTCGCCCCCCGCGCGAGGCCGTCCACCGACACGACGCCCGGCAGCTGCTCGAGTGCCTCGGCCAAAGCGGACTCCATCGCCGGGTTGCCCTTGGACAGCAGAATCGTGGACTGCTCCGTGTCTCCGTAGATCTCCCTTGTCCGCGCCTCGGCCACGAGTGCCTCGTCATCGGCCGGCAGGACGTTGCCCATGCCGTAATAGTAGTCGATGCGTCCCTGGGCACGGAAGAAGACGACGGCAATCAGAACCAGCAGCACGGCGAAGACATACCGGCCGCGCACGGCGATCCGGGCGACGTGGATCATGGGAATGCGGATCTCCCGGTGCGTCCACTTTTCCACCCACTTGTCGGTGATGACCACCAGCGCGGGCAGGAAGGTGAGCACGGACAAAAGACTCAGTGCCACGCCACGCGCCAGCACCCTGCCCATGTCGCCGCCGATGCCGAACTTCATCAGCAGCAGCGCGGCGAAACCGGCAACCGTGGTCAGCGCACTGGCCAGAACCGGTCCCGCCGACAGGGTCATGGCGCTGACCATCGCATCCTTCACCGCTTCTCCCTTGGCGCGCTGTTCATGGAACCGGTGCAGCATGAAGACCGAATAGTCCATCGAAACGGCGAGCTGCAGGATGGACGCCGAGGCGAACGTCACCTGGGAGACTTCGCCGGAAAGCAGGTTCAGGCCCATGTTGACCAGAATGGAGGCGCCGATCGAAATCAGGAACAGGAACGGCTCGAGCCAGGAGGTGGTGGAGAGGAACAGCAGCAGCAGGATGAGCGCGACGGCGACGGCGGAGTAGACGGGCACCTCGCGGTCGATGCGGTCCACGGACTGCATCGAGACAACGGCAGGTCCGGACAGCAGCGCGTCCGGACCTGCCAGCGCGCGTACCTGGCGCAACCCTGCAAACGTGACATTGCTGTCGTTCTTGTCCGAGAACAACAACGTGATGCGCGCCCAGCCATCCTTGTAGAAGATGTCGGTGAGCTGCCTGTTCCAGCTGGCGACGGGGGTCGCAAGATCCACCCGGTCATCGAGCCAGACGGCCCGCTTCACCTCCGGCAGGGCGACGATCCGCTCAAGCAGGGCTGTCACCTTCACCGGATCGGGCTCGTGGATCACCAGGGTGGCGGTACCCCGCATGCCGAACTCCGACTCGAGCAATCCGACCGCCTGCTTGGCCTGCGACGTGTCTGGCAGGTATCCGATGTTGTCGAGATTGATATGGACGCCCAGCGCCATGATGCCGCCGAGCAGCATGGCGGCGAGAAAAAAAGCCACGATGGTCTTGGTGTGGCGGACCACGAGCGATGCAATCCAATGCATGCATTTCACCTGCCTTCACGGCCATTGTATGCGGCGGCCGCGGCTCGTGCCTGCAGGATCTTCGGATCTTCCCGACTTTTCTTCGGGTTTGTCGGACTCGGATCGTCCGCATGCCGGCCGGATGGACGGTCGGCTTGCCCGCTTCCGCATTGGAACTTGAAACGCGGCCCGCCGGGGCATACACTTGGCTTGAGACACGACCGGCTTGGCGGATGCCATCCGCCGGGCACCGGTCCGTCGTCCGGCAGGAGAGGAGGTGGCGCATGCTGCGGGTCGCGATCATCGACGATGAACCCTGGATCGTCAAGGGCATAGCCCGCAGCTGCGACTGGCAACGTTACGGCATGGAGGTGACCCTTGCCGCGACGGACCCCGAGGAGGCCATCCGCCGCATGCTGGCGGATCCGCCGGATGTCGTCCTGACCGATGTGGAGATGGGCGCCATTTCCGGACTCGACCTGATGGCGCGGCTGCGGGATGCCGGCCTCGCCTGCGCGTGCGTCGTCATCAGCGGGTACGACACGTTCGCCTATGCCCAGCGGGCGATGGAGCTCGGCGCGTCGGGGTACCTGCTCAAGCCGATGCGCCGCGAGGCCCTCGAGTCGGCAATGGAACGCCTGGCCGCCTCCCTTGGCCGACGGGATCATCGGGAAACCGTCACCGACGATGCGGGTGCCTGGTTCCATTCCGAGGGCATCCACACCCACCGGCAGCTGTTCGCGCGGCATCAGGAGCCTGTCGCATGCGAAGGCTGGCAGGCGGCTCTCGTCGAAGGACGGGACGCGGCACGGTTCCTGCAGGAGGATCTTGAAGCCGTGGCGGCTTCCGTGTCTGTTGCCGTAGGGACCAACCGCACCGCCGTGTTCTTCAATACGGCGGACGACCTGACCGACCGCATGGCGGTCATGCTGGCCGGGAGGCCGGAGCTGGCGGTCCGGCTCGGCCTGAGCCGACTCCAGACGCTGGACTGCTCTCCCGAGACCACCTGGAACCAGGCTGACGCGGCCTTGTGCAACCGTTTCATCGAGCCCGGTCTGCGCCTGTTCGCCTACAGGCACGCGCCCGTCAAGATGCGGGGGGTGCTGGAGCGATTCCTGCAGGCCTTTGACAGGCCTGCCACTGTCGTTCCGTTTCTCGCCGGTCTTGGCGAGTTCATGCGCAGGAACGAATATGGCATCGACGATGCCCTGTGGGTCTACAATCTTTTCTGTGTCAGCTGGAACCATGCGGAGGACCAGGCCGGTGAAGGCCGCTTCGCCGTTATCGGCCGCCACGAGCTGTGCGCCCTGTTCCGCGACGCGGATGAAATGGGCCGCTTTCTGGGGGAAAGCGCCGCATCGCTGCTCAGACAGAAGGGTACAGGCATGCCGGCTTCCGGTGACCGCTTCGATGAGGTGCTTGCCTATGTGGAAGCCCACTGCCAGGAGGCGCTGTACCTGTCGGATCTTGCCGAGCGGTTCCACTACAATCCGACCTACGTGAGCGACCTGTTCCGCCGGCGGCTGGGCTGGGGCTTCGCCGAGCAGCTCGCCCGGCTGCGCATGAACCGGGCGAGGGCCCTGTTGCGTGAAACCGCGCTGCCCGTGACCGAGATCGCCGCCCGGTGCGGCTATGCGGATGCCTGCCACTTCGCGCGGCAGTTCCGCAAATGGACCGGTCTGACGCCCACCGCATGGCGCGGCATGCGGGACGAGCCGAAACCATGAGACGGCGGACAGGGAGGAAGCACCACATGCGACCGATTCGGTTTCCACGGTTCGGCGATCTGCGCATCCGCAACCAGATCAACCTCATCGTGTGCGTCGCGGCGGCACTGCTGGTGATGACGATGGGTGCCGTCTACATCGCATTTGACGCCATCATGACCAGACAGGCCGCGGAGCGGTTCGACGATCTGGCGGCGCAGGGTGGAAACAGCCTGCGTGACACGCTGCGCGGCATCGACGCGAATGCGCGCACCTATGCGCACATCCTCGAAATCGCCGGTTTCCCGGATTTCGGCGGACTCGAAGCGGAGACGGGCACCTATCTGGCCAATGCCTATGCCGCCATACACAATCTGTCGGATGACATGCAGGGGGTCGCGCTCGTGCCGGTATCCGGAAGCGCGGCGGTCGCCGGAGCGGACGCCGGGGCGGAGGCCGTGCTGCAGACGCTGGTCGGGCAGCCCGGGTTTCTCGCCGGCATGCCGGCACGCACCCTGTTTCTCGGCATCGCCGGGCAGGATGGGGCCGGCCGGCCGTACTTCGCCCACGCCGCGCCCATCCTTGCCGCCGGCGGGAACGGCCGGATTTCGGGCTGGTTCGTGACGCTGATCGGATCGGAAACAATCCGTGGCATCCTTGATGCGCTCACGGGAGGCGATGCGCGCATGATCGGCGTGCTGTCCGTGGCGGGTGCGGTCCGCCTTGCGACCTCGCCGCTTCTGGAGGCGGAACGATCCATGCTGTCGTCGGCACTCGCTGACGCCGATGAGACGATAACCGGCATGGATTCCGGAACAGGGGCGGGTGCGGCGGGGCCCGCGGATGCGGTTCGCGCGGCGGTCGACATCCGGTTCCGTCGGGCTCCCTCGCTCCTGCTGCATGCCGATGTGCCGGATACCGGGTGGCGGCTTGGGCTCCTCGTCCCGCGCGCGGTCATCAAGCAACCCATCCTGTCGATGGCGTGGATCGGCTTTGCGATCCTCGCAGCCGGTGCGTCCGTGCTAGCGGCCGCGTCCATCGCGACCATCCGGGCGATCACCCGGCCCGTCGAGGGCATGGCGGCCGCGATGGCGGAGATCGGCAAGCCCGGTGCCGCCCGCGAGCTCACGATTTCGGTCCACAACGAGGTAGGCGTGATGTCCACCCACATCAACGGGTTGATCCGCAGGCTGGACGCGGCGGACCGGCATGCCCGCGAAACGGAGCGCAGGCTTGACCGGACGGAGCTGGCGCGGGTGCGCAGCGAGCTGTCCTACTACCAGAACCAGATCAATCCGCACTTTCTCTACAACACGCTTGAATCCATGCGCAGCATGGCACTGGTGTATGGGGCGGAGGAGATCGCGCAGCTGGCCGTCGCCACCGCATCGATCTTCCGGTACGCGGTCCGGGATGAGGCGGAGACCGTGCTGGGGGAGGAGATCGACTGTGCACGCGAGTATGTGACCGTCATGCAGCTGCGCTTTCCGGGCCGTTTCGGGCTGAGTGTCCGGGTGGCGGAAGGCCTTGAGCGGCAGACCATGCCACGGATGCTGCTGCAGCCGCTTGTGGAGAATGTCTTCCGCCATGGATTCGCGCGCCGGAACGGACCGGGGAGGATCCACCTCGCCGCGGCGCGTTGCGGCGGCGCGTGCCGGGTGACGGTGACGGACAATGGCGCGGGCATACCGCCTGAAACGCTCGCACGGTTGCGGCGTCAGCTTGCCGATGCCGCAAGGGCCCTGCAGGTTCCGGACAACGGACTGTCCGAGCCGGGGAGGGAAATGCCCGCCCCCGCGCAGGATCCGGCATCAGCCGCGGCGGACGGCGATGCGGGCGATGCTGCATCGGCACCCGGTTCGGGCGCGGGCACCCATATCGGCCTGCTCAACATCCATCGCAGGCTGCTCCTGCGCCACGGCGCGCAGTACGGCCTTTCCGTCGACAGCCGGGAGGGGCGCTGGACGCGGGTCGAGATGCTGATGCCGTGCGACGTGGCGCCTTCCGGCCCGGCGGGCCCCGTGGTATGATGGGGAAAAGGCGCCGCGCCGGTGTGGCCGCGCATCAAGCGTGTTTGCCGGCCTGTGGCTCATGAGAGGATGATCGTCACCATGGAACAAACGACACGACAGGGGCAGGATGCTTGCAGGGAGCTTGAAACCGCTTTTCGCAGCGACATCCGCATCCTCGACGGGGCGCATGGCACCTGGTTCCAGGCGCAGCACCTGACTGCGGCCGATTATGGCGCGGGACTTCGGGAGGTTGCGGAGAAGGAAGGCGTCGCCGCGCCGGATTTTCCCCAGCGCGGCAACCACGACGTGCTCTGCCTGACACGTCCGGATATCGTCCTGGCCATGCACCGGGCATACCTCGATGCCGGCGCGGACATCCTCTCGACCAACACCTTCAACGCCAACCCCGTATCGCAGGCGGACTACGGAACGGAGGCGCTCGTTCCGGCCATGAACCGCGAGGCGGTCAAGCTGGCGCGACAGGCGATCGCGGCATGGGAGGCGCAGGCGGCTGCCATGCGTCTTGCGCAGGACGGTGCCGTGCGGCGCCGGTTCGTCGCCGGTTCCGTCGGCCCCACGAACCGCACCTTGTCGCTTTCCCGCGATGTGGAGGACCCCGCGGCACGCGCCATCGATTTCGATGCGCTGTCGGCCGCCTATGAGGCACAGATTGCCGCCCTGGTCGGGGCGGGAGCGGATGTGCTGCTGGTCGAGACCGTGTTCGACTCGCTCAACGCCCGCGCGGCGCTGGCCGCGGCGGAACGCGTCTGCGAAGCGGCGGGCCGCCGCGTCCCCGTCATGGTGTCCGGAACGGTCACCGACCGGTCGGGGCGCACCTTGTCGGGGCAGACCGTGGAGGCGTTCGCTCTTTCGATCCGCAGCCCCCTGCTGGTGTCTGTCGGCCTGAACTGCTCCTTCGGTGCGCGCGATCTCATCCCGTATGTCAAGCGGCTGGCGGAGAGCCAGCCGCTGCCCGTCGGCGTGCACCCGAACGCCGGATTGCCCGATGCGTTCGGTGCGTATACCGAAACGCCGGAGATGACGGCCGGGCTGCTGGGGGAACTCATCGACGACGGGTTTGTCAACTATGTCGGCGGCTGCTGCGGCACCCGTCCCGAGCACATCCGGGCCATCGCCGCCCGAGCGGCGGGGCGCCAGCCCCGCATGGTGCCACAGCCGGATGGCGTGCTGGCGCTCGCGGGACTGGAACCCATGGCAGTCCGCAGGGAGAACAACTTCCTGAACATCGGCGAGCGCACGAACGTGGCGGGTTCAGCCAAGTTCGCCCGCCTGATCCGCGACGGGAAGTACAGGGAGGCGCTCGACATCGCGCGCGAGCAGGTGGAAAGCGGTGCCCAGGTCGTCGACGTGAACCTCGACGACGGCATGCTCGACGCGAAACGCGAGATGGTGCATTTCCTGCGGCTGCTTGCCGCAGATCCCGACATCGCCCGCGTGCCCGTGATGGTGGACTCCTCCGACTTCGACGCGCTCCTTGCCGGCCTGAAGTCGCTGCAGGGCAAGCACATCGCCAATTCCATCAGCCTCAAGGGCGGCGAGGCGGTCCTGCTGGCGCAGGCGCGTGAAATCCGCAGGCTGGGCGCCGCCGTCGTGTTCATGGCCTTCGACGAGGCGGGGCAGGCTGACACCTTCGAACGCAAGACCGCCATCTGCGCGCGGGCTTACCGGCTGCTGACGGAACAGGCCGGGTTCCCGCCCGAGGACATCATTTTCGACCCGAACATCCTGGCGGTGGCGACAGGCTTGCCCGAGCACGACCGGTACGGCCTCGATTTCCTCCGCGCATGCCGGTGGATCCATGAAAACCTGCCGGGTGCGAAGGTCTCGGGCGGGGTGAGCAACCTGTCATTTTCATTCCGTGGAAACAACCTGGTCCGGGAGGCGATGCACGCGGTGTTCCTGTACCATGCGGTACAGGCGGGCATGGACATGGGCATCGTGAATCCCGGACTGCTGGTGCCCTATGCCGAGGTCGATCCGGAGCTGCGCGACCTGTGCGAGGATGTGGTGCTTGCCCGCCGTCCGGACGCGGCCGACCGGTTGCTGGCATACGCCGTCTCGCTGGCTGAACGGGGTGGGGCCGACCGTCCGGACCCTGCGAAGGCGGAGACCGTGCCCCATTGGCGGATGGAGCCGCCGGAAGCCCGCCTGGTCCATGCCTTGGTCAGAGGCATCGACAGCCATGTGGAGGCCGATGTCGCAGAGGCCCTGCCTGGCCAGTCTTCCGCGCTCGCGCTGATCGAGAACGTCCTGATGGCGGGCATGAGAACGGTCGGAGACCTGTTTGCGGAGGGCAAGATGTTCCTGCCGCAGGTCATCCGCTCGGCACGGGTCATGAAGAAGGCGGTTGCCGTACTGCAGCCCGCCATCGAGGCGGAGCAGGCCGGCGCGGGCTCGAAGGCCGGCACCGTGCTGCTGGCGACGGTCGCGGGCGATGTGCACGACATCGGCAAGAACATCGTGGGCGTGGTGCTCGGGTGCAACAACTTCGAGATCGTGGACCTGGGCGTCATGGTGCCGAAGGAGACCATCGTGGAACAGGCTCGGGCGATTGGCGCCGATCTTGTCGGCGTGTCCGGGCTGATCACCCCCTCGCTGGAGGAGATGCGGCGGCTGGCCGAACACATGGCGGCCCAGGGACTGTCCGTTCCGCTGCTGATCGGCGGAGCGGCCACCTCGAAGGCGCACACCGCGCTCAGGATCGCCCCGTTGTATCCGCATGGCGTGGTGCATTGCCTGGACGCGTCCAAAAGCGTGGAGGTGGCGTCGACCCTGTGCGATCCGCACAGGCGTTCCGCCTTCCTGGCGCAGACGGCGGAGACCTACCGCGAACTGGCGGGCCGCATCGGGGCGCTGTCGACGGAAACCGTGCCGCTCGGGGAAGCGCGCGCGGACAGGCTGCGCGACGGGTGGGAAGCCCGGCCTGTCCGTCCGGTCCGGCAGGGTGCGCATCTGCTGGCGGACGTGGGCGTCAGGACACTCCGTCCCTTCATCAACTGGAACTTTTTCCTCAAGGCGTGGGAGCTGCAGGGAACGGTCGAGAACCTGCTGCTCGATCCCGAGAAGGGACCGGAGGCCCGTCGCCTGCTCGACGATGCGGATGCGCTGCTCGACAGGTGGGAGACGGGAACCGACATCGGCATCCGCGGGGCGTTTGGCCTGTACCCCGCCCTGTCTCGCCACGAGGAGGTGCTGTTGTACCGGAATGAGCGGGACGCGCTGGAGCGGGCGGAGCCGGCACGGGTGGTGCGGTTTCCGCGCCAGGCGGCGCGCAAGGCCCATCCGCACCTGTGTCTGGCCGACTTCCTCCTGCCGGAGGATGCAGCCGGACCGGCCGCGGGATCCGGCATGCGGCGGGTGGACGCCGAGCCGGCGCCGGCCCACGACTGGATCGGCCTGTTCGCCGTGACGGCCGGCCTGCATGCCGAGCCGATGGTGGCGGCCGCCCGGGCCGCCGGCGACGACTATACGGCCATCCTCATCCGCCTTTTGTGCGACCGGCTTGCCGAAGCGTTCGCCGAGTGGCTGCACCTGCGGATCCGCAGGGAGGACTGGGGATACGCGCCGGAAGAGTCGCTCACGCGCGACGAGCTGTTCCATGAACGCTACACGGGCATCCGTCCGGCACCCGGGTATCCCGCATGTCCCGACCATGCCCTCAAGCGCGACATCCTGGAGATCCTCGATCCGGAGTCGCGGCTCGGCATCACGTTGACGGAAAGCAACATGCTGGTTCCCGTCTCGTCGGTTGCCGGGTTCCTGTTCGCATCAAAGAAGGCATGCTATTTCGACGCCCGGGACGGCGTCTAGCGCGCCGGAAGAATGCTGCCTGCTCTTTTCCCGAAAGGAATGGCAGATGTGGCCGTTTTTTTCGGGAATCCATGGAGCAGGTGGCTTTGTTCCTGGCATGAGGAGGTAGGACACCCCATGGAGCAGCTTTCGGGCGTGGTCGAACGCATCACGTACAGCAACGAGCAGAACGGCTACGCCGTGGTCAAGATCAAGTCCAAGGGCTTTCCGGACCTGGTCACCGTCACCGGCACGCTGGCGACGGTGCGGGTCGGCTCCACCATCCGCGTGTCGGGAGACTGGCGCGTCGACACGAAGTACGGGCGGCAGTTTGTTTCCGTCTCCTTTGAAGAGACCGTCCCCGCCACCCTCGCGGGGCTCGAGAAGTACCTTGGCAGCGGGCTGATCAAGGGCATCGGGCCGGAGTTCGCCAGGAAGATCGTCAGAACCTTCAAAAACGACACGATGCGCATCCTCGAGGAACGGCCGGATGACCTGCGCAAGGTGCCCGGCATCGGCGGCAAGCGGGTGGAGATGATCAAGCGCGCCTGGGTCGAGCAGAAGGAGATCAAGAACCTCATGCTCTTTCTGCAGGAACACGACGTGTCCACCCATTATGCGGGCAAGATCTACAAAACCTACGGGGATGCGTCCATCCGCACGGTCCAGGAGAATCCGTTCCGTCTGGCCGACGACATCTGGGGCATCGGATTCCGCACCGCGGACACCATCGCCAAAAAGCTGGGCGTGGATCCGCTTTCCGATGCGCGCTGCCGCTCCGGCATCCTGTATGTGATGAACGAGCTGGCGGGCGAGGGGCACTGCTTCGTGACCCGGCCCCAGCTGGCCAGGGCCTGCGAGAAGCTGCTCGAGCTGCCGGAGCCCGTGATCGTGGATGCGCTGACGCGGATGGCGGCCGCCCGCGATATCATCGTCGAGCACATGGAGCGGCCGGCCGGGCTGCGGCTGAAAGAGACGGCGAAGGGCTACGATGCGGGACGGGAGCAGTCGTTGCTGGCGCAGCGGCGAGCTGATGCCGTGCAGGAGACGGATCGGGCCGGACACACGCCGCCCGCCGGATCTGATGTGGCGGAGCCCGGAAGTCGCCGTGTCTACGCGTCGGAATCCCGTAACGGCGTACTGCAGCAGGTGACGCTGCCCTCCGTCGATGCGGGGGCGCGCGACGCCGCCCTGTGGCTGCCGTCCTTCTGGTTTGCCGAGACCGGTGTGGCCGCCCGCCTTGCCGCCATTCTCGCACAGCCGAGTCCGTACGGGGCGAACGATCCGGAACCGGTCCTTGCCCGGGCGGAGGCGGAAACCGGCCTTTCGTACGATCCCGTGCAGCGGGAAGCCGTCCGGACCGCCGTTGCGGCCAAATGCACCGTGCTGACCGGCGGACCCGGCACAGGGAAGACGACGACGACGCTTGCGATCCTGCGGGCCTTCGAGGCATTCGGCGCGCGCGTGCTGCTGGCCGCGCCGACGGGCAGGGCCGCCAAGCGGCTTTCGGAAACGACGGGCCGCGAGGCGAAGACCATCCACCGGCTGCTCGAGTACAAGCCGCCGGAGGGCGCCGCCCGCAATCAGGAGAATCCGCTCGCCTGCGATGTGCTGGTGATCGACGAGACCTCGATGGTCGACATCCTGCTGTGCTACGACCTGCTCAAGGCGGTGCCCGACGAGGCCGTCCTGCTGCTGGTGGGCGACGTGGACCAGCTGCCGAGCGTGGGTGCGGGCAACGTGCTGCTCGACGTGATGGATTCCGGCCGCGCCGCGGTGGTGCGCCTGACGCGCATCTTCCGGCAGGCGGAGGGTTCCGCCATCATCCGCAACGCCCACCGCATCAACCGGGGGGAGATGCCCGATCTGCGCACGCAGAAGGATGCGGATTTCTTCTTTCTCGAAACGGAGGAACCCGAACGTGTGGCGGAAACCATCCGCGACCTGTGCGTGCGCAGGCTTCCGGCGAAATACGGGTTCAATCCCATGACCGACATCCAGGTGCTGTGCCCCATGCAGCGGGGCGAGACCGGCGCGGCCGCCATGAACGGCCTGCTGCAGGCCGCCCTGAACCCCTCGCCCGAGACGGTGAAATATGCGGGGACCACCTACCGCCTGGGCGACAAGGTCATGCAGATCCGCAACAACTACGACAAGAATGTCTTCAACGGCGACATGGGCTTCATCTCGAACATCGACCGCGAGGAGGGCACCGTCTGGATCCGCTTTGACGGCACCCCGGTTCCCTACGAGGTGTCCGAGCTCGACGAGATCATGCTCGCCTACGCGACCACCGTGCACAAGGCCCAGGGCAGCGAGTACCCCGTTGTCGTGGCGCCCGTCGGCATGCAGCATTACGTGATGCTGCAACGCAATCTCCTGTATACCTGCGTCACCCGTGCCAAGCGGCTGCTGGTGCTGGTCGGAACCAGGAAGGCCGTGTCTGTCGCGATCGGCAACAACCGCATCCGCAGGCGGAACACCCGGCTGGCCGAAAGGCTGGCGCATGCGTAGGTGCTGACCGGCTTGATGCTGTTCCATGAACGGAAAACACATGGCCCGGAGGCCATGCGTTTTCTGTCGGGGTGCATGCGGCTTGCTGCAGGGAGGGGGGCCGGCATCAGTCGAGCAGCCCGATGACCCGCAGACCGAAGTCCGCGTCCGCGTCGTAGGTCACCTCGCCGGTGCCGACGTTCAGGTCCTTGAGAAAGCGGCCCTCGAACCAGAACGACTCGCCGTAGCTGTTCTTGTAGACCTTCTGGAGGAAGAAGCCCACGAACCCGATGATCTTGACATTCGTGTTCTCCCTGGTGGTGCGCGGCAGCAGGCTCTCCACGACGGGGATGAGCATGACGCGCGCATCTCCGACCTTCGCCTTTGTATGGTCGGAGTTCGAATCCGCCGTGACGCGCGAGGCGAAGGTGTTCACCGATTCCCTGCCGCCGCTGGACGGGGCATAGTACAGCATGTTCTGCCCGACCGTGAAGGTTTCGCGGTAGCCATTGCGCAGGTAGGACAGGTAGTCCTGGAATTCCACCGAAGGATTGGAGCCGGCTTTGATCTTCACGTTCATGTAGTCGAAGTGCCACGGGTACGGGTTGTTTTTCGGGTAGGTCGGGTACTTGCTCCTGTAATCGGACGGGTACGCATAGCTGGACGCATAAGGACCCGCGCCATACATGCGCATCACATAGACATGGTCGTAGTCGAACAGGGCCGGCTTGGGGATGACGAACGGCACGATCCACGGCACGCTGGCGGCGATGCCGACACCGGCGGTCGCCTTGGCGTACAGTCCGGTGCCCGATGACCCGATCACCCGGGCGAAGCTGTGGTTGGCCGTGCGGTCGATCTCCACCGTGATCGAGCGGTTGTCTTCGCCGATGGTGATGCGGACGGCATCCTCCGGTTCGCCATTGGTGAGGGCGTAGGCTTCTGCGACCTCGTGCGCTTCCTCCGGATCATCCGGCAGGGCCTGGGCGCCGGCCAGGGCGGCCGCGTCCGCCGCCACCTGCAGGTCGCTCTTGGTGGCCGCCATGACGCCGATATCGACGCTCAGCGCGCAGCAGACAAGCACGACGACCAGCGCGATGCAGAAAATGACCATGGATTGCCCGTTTTCCCGTTTCATGAAGCGAAATGAAAGTTCCATGGCAGTTCCTCCCGATGCATCCGGCACCTGGATGGCCCGGATGTCATGGTCCCCTTTTCTCCAGTCTCATCATAGCGCCGGAATGGGGGCATGAATACGGGCGATACGGTTCAATCCTTTCAGGACGAATGTCCTGTTCGCATGGGTCTGTGGTCCTGTTTTCCATGATCCGCGCCTTGTCGCGGCGGTCAGTTGGCTGGACCCGGACAACCGCCTTGCGGGAACCGCCCTTTGTGCTATAATGGATGGGACAAAGGGCCAAGGGAGGTTATTTCCATGAAGCACGTGAAGACACTCAAGGGTTCCACCCTGAACAAGGATCTCAAAAAGGTGGGATGCGGCGAATGCCAGACTTCCTGCCAGTCCGCCTGCAAGACGTCCTGCACCGTCGCCAACCAGAAGTGCGAGCGCTGATTCTTGCAGCCGCCCGTTTCAGGACGGGCGCCATGAAATGAAGCGAAACGGGGGGCTGTCCCGATATCAAGGCGGGTGACAGTCCCTCTTTTCATGCCGGAAAGTCAGTTTCCCGCGCGGCATGCGCCGCGCTCACGCGACAATGGGTCCGGTGATCCCGACTATATGCCGGATGCCGGTCTACGGAGGCAACATGGTCCATTCTTTCCATCAGGACGGCACATACATGGCCGTCGACGTCAACAGCGGCGCCGTGCACGTGCTGGACGAAACCGCATATCGCGTGCTGGCCCTGCTCGACGCCACGGGTGCGCCGGCGGACGCCGGAGCCCTCGATGCGCTGCGCATCGCCCTGCCGGAAGGCGCAGTCGACGAGTCGCTGGCCGAGCTGGCGCAGCTCAAGGCCGACGGCCTGCTGTTCACCGACGATCCGTACCGCGGCATGCTGCCGAACTGGAACAAGTCGACCGTCGTGAAGGCGTTGTGCCTTCACATCGCCCACGACTGCAACCTGCGCTGCGCCTATTGCTTCGCCGGCACGGGCGAGTACATGGGGCACCGCTCGATGATGAGCACGGAAGTGGGGAGGAAGGCGATCGACTTCCTGATCGCCGCATCGGGCAACCGGAAGAACCTCGAGGTCGATTTCTTCGGCGGCGAGCCGCTGATGAACTTCGACACCGTCAAGGAAATCGTCGCCTACGCCCGCGGTCGCGAGGCGGAGACTGGCAAGCTCTTCCGGTTCACGCTCACGACAAACGCGGTGCTGCTCGACGAGGCGAAGATGAAGTGGGCCGACGAGGTGATGCACAACATCGTCCTGTCGATCGACGGGCGCCCGGAGATCAATGACGCCATGCGCAAGCGCGTCGACGGTTCCGGCTCCTACGACCGCATTCTGCCGAACATCCGGAAGATGGTCGCGCTGCGCAAGGACAAGAGTTACTACGTGCGCGGCACCTTCACCCGGGCAAACCTCGATTTCGCCGACGACGTGCTGCATCTGGCGCGCGAAGGGTTCGACCAGGTCTCCGTGGAGCCGGTTGTCGCGAACAAGGATTCCGGCCTCGACATCCGCGAGGAGGACCTCGACCGCTGCCGCGCCGAATACGAGCGGCTCGCGCGCCTGTATGTGCGGGAACGCAAGGACGGGAACCGGTTCAACTTCTTCCACTTCATGATCGACCTCGAGGGCGGTCCCTGTGTCGCCAAGCGCCTGCGCGGCTGCGGCTCGGGCACCGAGTACATGGCCGTGACGCCGGAAGGCGAGCTCTATCCGTGCCACCAGTTCGTCGGCCAGCCCGAGTTCCGGCTCGGCGACGTATTCGGCGGCCTCGTCGAGACGCCCGTCCGCCAGGAATTCCTCGAAACGACGGTCTACACCAAGCCGGACTGCGACGCATGCTGGGCGAAGTTCTACTGCTCGGGCGGCTGCGCGGCGAACGCCTGGCAGTTCAACCGGGACATCAGGAAGCCGTACACCATTGGCTGCGAGCTCGAGAAGAAGCGCGTGGAATGCGCGCTGTGGGTGAAGGCGCAGGAGCTCGACGAGACCGGCGCGGAAGCGACCGGCGCGGGGGAGGAAGCATGATCCGCTCATTTCAGGGAATTCAGCCGAAGGTCGCGGCGGACGCCTATGTGGCGCCCAGCGCGCAGGTCATCGGCCGCGTGACGCTCGAGGCGGGGTCAAGCGTATGGGACTGCGCTGTCCTGCGCGGCGACATCGGCGACATCGTCATCGGGGAAGGATCCAACATCCAGGATGGCTCGGTGGTGCATATCAGCCACGACATGCCGGTCGTCGTCGGGAAGAATGTGACGGTGGGTCATCGCGTGGTGCTACACAGCTGCACGATCGGCGACAATTCGCTCATCGGCATGGGCGCCGTGCTGCTCGACGGCGTGCGGGTCGGCAGGAACTGCCTGGTCGGCGCCGGCGCGCTCGTGACGCCGAACACGGAGATTCCGGACGGCATGATGGCGCTCGGGTCGCCCGCGAAGGTGGTCAAACCCCTGTCGGAGAAGGCGCTCGAGGCCAACATCGCCAACTCGGCCGAGTATGTGCGTCTGGCGAATCTGTTTCGGGAGGAATCCTGAACAGCCCGCGGCAAGCCGTTTCCCAACTGTTGTGAACAAACTGTGAACAGGTCCGGTTCCGCTTGTGATTCCCAAATGGGAGTTCTATAATACAAAAGTGACTGTCTCCACCAACACGAGGAGGAAACCCCAATGAACGACAAGAAAACCTGGAAGCTCTTTCTGGTGCTCGCGCTCATTGCCCTGCTGACCGTGACCGCCATCACGGGCATCGGAGTGGGCGACGCGCGCTATGTCAAGGGCGCGCCGGACGTTCGGACCGGTATTGACATCCGTGGCGGCATCAACGCCATCATGCAGCCGGTCTACCCGGAAGGCACGAAGCCCACGGACATCTCGGCCGACCTGAATACCGCCCGGGCCATCCTGGAGGCCCGCCTCGACAGCAAGGGCGTCTATGACAAGAACCTGACGATCGACACGACCAACAACCGCATCATTCTCGAGATTCCGTGGGCCGCGGACGAGAAGAACTACGATGCGCAGGCCTCGCTCCGCGAGCTCGGCAGCACCGCCAAGCTCACCTTCCAGGTCGTTGACGAAAGCAAGCTCGACGCCAACGGCGACCCCCTGCCCACCTGGGACGGCACCGACGCCACCGCGGCCAACCTCATCATGGACGGCGCCGATGTCGAAAAGGCCACCCACGGACTCGACAACGAAACGCACAACTACAGCGTTTTCCTCACGCTGTCCCCCGAAGGCCAGAAGAAGTTCGCCGAGGCGACCGGAAACATGGTCGGCCGGCGCATCGCCATCTTCATGGACGACCTGATGATCTCCGATCCGCAGGTCAACCAGCGCATCGACAGCGCGAACGCCCGCATCACCGGCACCTTCTCGATGGAGGAGGCCAAGAACCTCGCCGACAAGATCCGCTCCGGCGCGCTGCCCTGCAAGCTCGAAACGGTTTCGGTCGACTCCATCAGCCCCACGCTGGGCAAGGGCGCGCTTGACGTGACGCTCCTCGCGGGCCTGGTTGCCTATTTGTTTGTCGTCATCTTCATGCTGGTGCTGTACCGGCTGCCCGGCCTTGTCGCCGGCATCGCCGTCACGGGCATGGCCGCCGCGCAGGTGCTGCTGCTGGCAAACCTCGGCATTTCGCTGACCCTGCCCGGCATCGCCGGCATCATCCTGTCGATCGGCATGGGCGTCGACGGCAACATCGTCATCACCGAGCGCATCCGCGAGGAGCTGGCGGCAGGCCGCACGTTCCGCTCCGCCATCGACGCCGGGTTCCATCGCGCGTTCGCCGCCGTCTTCGACTCCAATATCACCACGGTCATCGCCGGCGTCGTCCTCATCCTGCTGGGCACGGGGCCCATCAAGGGCTTCGGCATGACCCTGACACTCGGCGTCATCGTCAGCTTCCTGTCCTCCGTCACGGCGACCCGCCTGATGCTGCAGGGTGTGATTGGTTTCGAATTTGCCCGCAAGAAGTGGCTGTACCGCGTGAAGGCCTAAGGGGAGGAAACAACCGATGAAACAGTTCGACATCCTCAAGTACAGGAAGTACGGCTTCCTGTTCAGCACCGTGCTGATCGTGTCCATGATGCTGGTGTTCGTCCTGCAGGGCGTCCGTCTCGACACCTCGTTCCAGGGCGGCACGCGCATCACCCTCGAGACGACCGCCGCCGTCAGCGCCGAGGACGCGGCCAACCTGGCCAAGGATACCGTCGGCCGTGAAATCGTCGGCAGCATCACCAAGGCCTACAGCGCCGAAGCGGAGAGCCGCCAGGTCGAGATGCTCCGGCTCGATGTCGCCGGCAGCGAGCCGTTGACCGAGGCGGAGGTGTTGTCCATCCGCGAGGCGCTCGCCGCCAAGTTCCCGGTCAAGCTCGACAGCAGCCGCAACGAGACCATCAGCATCGCGCCGAGCATCGGCCGTGAAACACTGGAGCGCGGCGTGCTCGCCATCGTCATCTCCTCGCTGCTCATTCTGCTGTATGTCGGCCTGCGGTTTGCGATCATGTCCGGCTTCTCCGCCGGTTTCACCGCCGTGCTGGCGCTCATCCACGACGCCCTCATCATCTTCGGCATCTACGTCGTGTTCCGCCTGCCGCTCAATGAAGGCTTCATCGCCGCCGTCCTGACGATCGTGGGCTTCTCGGTCAACGACACGATCATCATGTACGACCGCATCCGCGAGAACGCCACGCTGATGCGCAAGCAGTCCATGTACGACATCATCAACACCAGCGTCAAGCAGACCCTGTCCCGAAGCATCAACACCACGATCACAGTCCTGGCCTGCCTCATGATTCTCGGTATCTTTGCGTGGGTGTACAACATCAGTTCGCTGCGCGACTTCAGCATCTCGCTGACGGCCGGCATGATCAGCGGCACCTATTCCTCGCTGTTCATCGCGATTCCCCTGTACTACATGATCCGCGAGAAGCAGCACACGAAGAAGGCGGCTTCCGCCTCCTAAGGGGCCGGCAGGGGCGAGGTGCCCCAACCGTGTCGCGGACGAAACGCGGCTTGTTCAAAGCGTCTTGTGCGGCCTTCCGGCCGGAGGGGGACATGATCCCCTTCCGGCCGGAGCCGTCGTGCACCGTTTTGCTCGCGGCCTGTTGATGTGTCATCGCTGGCCGTCGGTGCGGATGCGGGGGCATGGGATGACTGGCCGGACCCGTGACCGACGGACGGCCCGGTTTCGGCCATGGTGCGCATGAGCCGTGCAATTCCCGCCAAATGCGGGGTTGACACGGAGAGGGACCTGCGATATACTGAATCCTGCCTTGTGGCAGTTTTTTTTATGTTCCAATTTTGACGGAAGGTCAGGGGTGCAGCGATGAGAACCAGAATCACCTTGTCTTGCAGCGAGTGCAAGCAGCGCAACTATGACACGATGAAGAACAAGAAGAATGATCCCGATCGCATCGAAATGAGCAAGTACTGCCGCTTCTGCAAGAAGCACACGCCCCACAAGGAAACGAAGTAATCCAAACGATGGGAGTTGCAAACGATGACTGAGCAGAAGAAAGACAAGCTGCCGCAGCGTGCGGCCCGCTTTTTCCGCGAGATCCGCATGGAACTGAAAAAGGTCATCTGGCCCACGAGGGAACAGCTCGTCAACAACACGCTCATCGTGTTCGCTGCCTGCCTCCTGATCGGAGCGGTCATCTGGATTGCGGACGCCGGCCTCGGCGCCATCTACAGCGCGGTGTTCGGTGCCATCTGATGCGGTTGGCGGTTCCTCCGGATCCGCACGCCCCGCATCCGACGCCGGACCCCGCTTTCGGAAGGAGGGACAGGAGCGCTGTCTCCGCATCAAGATGACAGAAGAAGCCAAGTGGTATGTGGTTCATACCTATTCCGGGTATGAGAACAAGGTCAAGGCCAACCTCGAGAAGATCGTGGAAAACCGTCGCATGCAGGATTACATCCTCGATGTGGTCGTGCCGATGGAGGAACAGATCGAAATCAAGGACGGCAAGAAAAAGGCCACGCTCAAGAAGGTCTTTCCGGGTTACGTGCTCGTGAAGATGATCATGTCCGACGATTCCTGGTATGTCGTGCGCAATACGCGCGGTGTGACGGGCTTCGTCGGTCCGGGATCCAAGCCGGTCCCGCTGTCCGACGACGAAGTGCGCAGCATGGGCGTCGAGCAGTTTGAGACCGTGGTGGATTTCGAGGTCGGGGACTCCGTCCGCGTCATCGAAGGTCCGCTCGACGGCTTCATCGGCAGTGTCGAGGAGATCAGCCTCGACAAGAAGAAGGTTCGGGTTGTCGTTTCCATGTTCGGCCGTGAGACGCCCGTGGAACTCGAATTCACCCAGATCGTCAAGCTCTGATCCCAACCGCCGCACCGTTGCCTTTCCCCGGATTGGCGCGGCCGGCACGCGTTCCGTCATCCGGAATTCCGGATCATGAGGGGACCGCACAGCGGAAGAAAACGCGCAAGCGTTTTTGGATATGCCCGAAAGGGCCCGGACGGAAATGCTTCCGTCAGGCGAGCACACTGGGAGGTGGATAGACATGGCTAAGAAAGTAATGGGTTACGTGAAGCTTCAGCTGAACGCTGGCAAAGCGACACCCGCTCCACCGGTCGGACCAGCACTCGGCCAGCATGGCGTCAACATCATGGGTTTCGTCAAGGAATTCAATGAGCGTACCGCCAAAGAGGTCGGATTGGTCATTCCGGTCGTCATCACGATCTATTCGGATCGTTCCTTTACCTTCATCACGAAGACTCCTCCGGCTGCCATCCTCATCAAGAAGGCCTGCAAGATCGAATCCGGTTCTGCAAAGCCGAACAAGGACAAGGTCGCCAAGATCACCATGGCGGAAGTGCGCAAGATTGCGGAACTGAAGATGCCCGACCTCAACGCGGGCAGCGTCGAGACCGCCATGAGCATGATCGCCGGCACCGCGCGCAGCATGGGCGTCGTCGTGGTCGACTGACACCCTTCACCCGCTGCAGGCAACCGCGAGACAGGGCCACGGCGCATGGCGCCGGGCCGGAACTGTGGGAGGGAGCAATCCCGAATCAAGACCACAAAGGAGTGAGTGAAACATGAAGAGGGGCAAGAAGCATCTCGAGAGCCTCAAGCTGGTGGACAGGACCGCCCTGTATGAACC
>JAEXRM010000084.1 GCA_023440865.1 Bacillota bacterium | reverse complement strand
CAATGTCGATCTGATGAGCTATCTGTTCGGCAGCATCCTGGTCATCCGGGATGCGGATGTCGTACTGTCCGTCATCCTGTCGCTGGTCGTGATCGCGGCCGTGCTGGCTTTTTTCCAGCCGCTGTTCGCCGCCGCATACGACGAGGAGTTCGCGCAGGTGTCCGGCATCCGGGTCAGGCGCGGCAACCAGCTCATCGCCGTGCTCACCGCCATCACCATCGCCCTGGGCATCCGGGTTGTCGGTACCATGCTCATCTCCAGCCTCATCATCTTCCCGACCGTCACGGCGCTCCAGCTGTCCCGCAGCTTCAAGGGCACCATCGCCCTGTCCTGTGTGGTATCCTGTAGTTGTGTGCTGGTCGGCATCTTCGTGTCCTTTTTGTTCGACCTGCCCACGGGCGGTACCATTGTCATGCTCAACGCGGCCTGCTTCGGTGTGTTTCATGGCATCCGCCGCATCCGCGCCATGGCTTGACGCGGGAAAGGAGAACGGGGTCATGCCCACCAGAGAGACGAAGCAGGCGCATGGAGTCCCGTCATGCAGGGACAATCAGGCACATCCCCCGCATGGGGACCATGCATCCGGAGTGGACGGGGAAGCCGCTGCGGACGGGTGTGCCGCTTACGGGCGGGAAGAAGACGCTGGCGACATGCTGGCGCGCGTTGGCCTGCGCAACACCAGGCAGCGGAGGATGGCGTGCGCCGTTCTCCAGGAGGCCGAGCAACCCCTGTCGGCCGAGACGTTGTATCTCCGCATGCGGTCCGAGGACGCCGCGGTCAATCTGTCCACGGTGTACCGCCTGTTGGAGGCGTTTGTCGAGAAAGGGCTTGTGGAACGCACCGGCACGACGGACAACGCCAAGGTCCTGTATGAGCTGGCATCCCATGTGCACCACCATCACCTGCGGTGTCTGGGCTGCCAGCGGATTGCGGTGGTGGAGGGATGCCCGCTGGAAGCATATGAAAAAAAGCTCGAACGCGAGACCCGGTTTCATGTGACTGGCCATCGGCTGGAGCTGATCGGCTATTGTGCGGCATGCATGGGAAAGCGCGGGGCGCACGGCGGCCCGCAGGCCTTCGCGGACAGGTGAGGGCGATTCCGTCCTGCAGCGCACGGTTCAAGACCATTCCACATGATGCCGGTATCCGTTCCCTGTCATTACCGCTGCGGCGTTTCCGGATCAGGGGGAGGGGTTGGCAGCCGCAGGAGGAACCGGGCGCCCCCTTCCTCGGCCGCCTCGCATTCCACAGAGCCTCCGAATGAATAGGTGACGGTGTTGTAGAGCACGGCGAGGCCGAGTCCCGTACCGCCCCGGTTCCTGGCAGTGGTGTAGAAGGGCTCGAACACACGCTCCCGCATCGCTGCGGGGATGCCCACGCCGTCGTCCTCATAGGCCAGCAGGATGCCTTCCGGAACCTCCTGCGCCGACAGGCGCACCCTGGCGGGCGCACCGTCCGGATGCGCATGCAGCGCCGTGTTCTGCATCAGCACGGACAACACCTGGTACAGTGCTTCCGGGCTTCCCGACAGCCGCAGCGTCCCGGGACACGTGATCTCGACGGAACCGATCTGCGACCGCATGTTCGCCTGCAGGCTTGCGGCGATCTTGCGCAGTTGCGATGCAAGGGCCATGTCGCGGCGGCCTTCCGTTGTCTGGGCGGCGGAAATGCGCTTGAAGCGGGAAACGAGATCCGTCACCCGGTCGAGGTTGGATTGCAGCATGCCCAGTCCGTTGCGGCTGTCGGAAAGGAACCGGGACAGACCGATGACGGCATCCGGATCGGGTGTGACGGCGGTCAGGTTGCCGATGAGCTCCCCGAGATAGCTCGAAGCGGTGACAGCCACGCCCAGAGGCGTATTGAGCTCGTGCGCGAAGCCGGAAACCAGCGTGCCGAGCGCGGCCATCTTCTCGGACTGGATGAGTTGGCGCTGTGTCAGCTGCAGCGAGTTCATGGCTTCACGCAGCCGCTGGATGATGCGGATGAAGTACAGCGCGGTGGTGATGTGGAACCGGAGGCTTTCATACAGGGCTTCCCCCGTCTCTCCCAGGTTGTACAGCTGGTAGCCGAAGACCTGGTTGCGCATGAAGAGCGGTTCGAGAATGAGCCGTCGATGTGCGCCGGGCAGCTTCATCCCCTCCGGAAGCAATCGCGCGGTGGGGAAGACGGTGTCCACGGCGTGCGCGGCGTCCGTTCCGAACCCGTATGCATATACCAGGCGGGAGCTCGGCGGCGCCTGTTCGTAGTTTGCCGGATCCCCGTGTTCCCACTGCCCGAACGGCTCATGCAGCACCAGCAGATGACTGGCCACGTCCAGCCAGCGGAACTTGTCATCGAGCATGGCGCGCAGCGCGTCGATCGACTCGCTGGCGGTGAGGCGCGTCAGCTCGTCGATGCGGCGGGAGCGGGTGTTGTTGGTGCGGAAGCCGGCAAGCAGGTGCTTGTCGACGCGCGTGGCTTCGGCGCTGGCCTGCAGCATGCGGTACGTGGCCGACAGGGTGGCCGCCGCCAGCGGGGCGAGCGATTCGGTCTGCACGAGGCGGAGCGCCTCGAGCATCTCCTCCCAGCGCTCGGACGGCTCCTTGCCGTTCACCAGATGCATCATGGAGCGGGCTGCCGCCTGCGTGGCGGAACGTTCCGTGTCACCCGCCGGATCGCCGAGGCGAACCAGCGCATCCAGCAGGAGGCGGCGGTCCCCGTCCGGATCGGGCAGCAGGGAGAACCAGGTGAACCGTCCCGGGTATCGTTGGTTGACCTCGTTCATGAGCGGATGCGAGAAGCCCGTAGACGCAGGCTCCCCTGGCACCGCATCGGAGGCGGAGACATCAAGGCCGGCACCGGCGTAGGGCAGGCAGCCACAGGACGTGCGCACGGCAAGATGCGAGGCGCAGGTGTGGACGGCGGGTGTCGTGCGGGCTGCCGGATCGGCAAGGATTTTCAGGCTGGTCAGCACCATCTCGTCATAGGGCTGCCGGATGGATGTGACGTGCGCCAGCCCGACCTGACCCTCGCAGCTGTCGTCGAAGCCCATGACGCGGATGTCTCCGGGCACCGTGATGCCGCGCAGGTGAAAACCGCGCATCAGGCCGAGAGCCATGTCGTCATTGTCGCAGAGGATGGCGTCGATCTGATCGAGGCCGATCTCCAGGAACCGGTCGACTGCGGTCAGGCCGGAGTCAAAGGAGAAGTCGCCCCCGACAAGCCACTCGGGACGCGGCTCGATGCCCGCCTCCCGCATGCAGGCGCGGTATGCCGCCTCGCGCGCGATGGTGTGCGGATGGCCCGCCACGCCGCCCAGCCGGGCGATGCGCCTGTATCCGTGAGCAGACAGCAGGTGCGCCATGGCCTCGCGCATGCCTGTCTCATTCTCGAGCACCACGCAGGGAAAGCCCTCGATCACTTCGCCGAGGACGCACAGCGGCGGCAGCCGGCCCGACCTTGCCGATGCGAGCAGGTTCTGAATGCGCCGGCCGTGGAGGCGGATGTTGTTGCCCAGCATCAGCAGGGCGTCCAGGCCGGCGGCTGCGACGAAGTCATAGGCCTGCTCGCTGAAGTCGGGGAGCGGATCGCCCGGGATCAGGTCAAGCTCGCCCGGAAAGACCACCAGATGCGCACCGAGGCGCTGCGCATGCCGCGCGAGCGCCTCCCAGATGCGTTCCACAAAGCCGCCACGCTGGTTGCCCAGCAGAATGCCGACAGACAGGCCCGGTTCCTCGAAGACAATGCCCATGCCAACTCCCGGGGGCACACCGCCCGTGTGTGCGGATTCGTGGCGCATCGCGGCGTGCAAGGGTCCCTTCTACATGTGTTCCCCGCCTGGCGTTCGGGAAACAGGTCGCGTCAGGCGAGGCGTGGCGTCGATGGCGGTGTCCGGGTCACGAGAGGGCGGTTTCCGGCTGTGCGGCCAGCAGCGCCTCGACCTGCATGCGGTCCGGCATGGCGCCCTGTGCGCCGAAGGCGGTGGTCGAAAGGGCGGCCGCCGCGTTGGCGAACCGGACGCTGTCGCGCACGGACCGCCCTTCGGACAATGCCAGGGCGAAGCCCGCATTGAACGTGTCACCGGCTGCGGTGGGATCGACGGCGTCGACACGGAACCCGGGAACCCGATCGAATGAGCCGGGTGTCGCGATGAAGGCGCCGCGCCGGCCCGCCTTGGCGATGATGGCGCGGGCGCCCCTGTCCAGCAGGATGCCGCACGCCGTGCGGAACTCGTCCTCCGTCTCCACGGGCATGCCTGCCAGCATGCCGAGCTCGACCTCGTTGGGTGTCAGGAAATCCACGCCGGTGAGCAGTGCTTCCGGCAACGGCTTTGCGGGCGCCGGATCGAGCATGAGCGTGCGGGTGCGGCCCTCCAGGCGCGACAGCAGGTGCAGGTTTGTTTCCATGGGAATCTCCAGCTGCATCAGGAACACGCCGCACGCACCGATCGACGCCCAGTTGCGGTCCACCCAGGCCGGGTCGACCAGCGCGTTGGTGCCGGGGTAGATGTACAGCACGTTGTCGCGGTTGCCGTCCACCGCGACGAACGCGGCGCCCGGGAAGGCGTTGGGCACCACCTCGACCGCCTCGCACGAGACGCCGTTCCGCTCGAGGACAGCCAGGTATTCCGGGCCGTAGAACCTGTCGCCCAGCTTGCCGACCATCATGACATCGGCGCCCATCCGGCCGAGCGCGACCGCCTGGTTGGCCCCCTTGCCGCCGCCGACCTGCAGGTCGAAGCGGTCGACCGTGATGGTTTCGCCCACGCTCGGAAACCGCTCGACGGCGGTCATGATGTCGATGTTGAAGCTGCCGATGACACAAATGCGCTTCATGGGTGCTCCTTCCGTTTTCGGCCTGTCTGGCCGGTTGGGAGATGACCTGCCGATCAGTAACCGCCGCCGAGCCTCGCGCCGGCGGGATCCGCTTCCGACAGCGTGCCCGCAGCTTCCCGCACCAGCGCTTCCTCCACAATCGCCTGCGTGGCGGTGGCGCCGCAGCGCGTGCACCCGACAGCCCGGCAGGCCAGCACCGCATCGAGCGTGCGGACGCCGCCGGCCGCCTTCACGGCAACGTGGGCGGGGCATGAGGCGCGCATGAGGCGGAGGTCGTCGATCGTGGCGCCGCTCGGCGCAAAGCCGGTCGATGTCTTGACGAAATCCGCGCCGGCACGGGTGCAGACCGCACAGGCCGCTCTTTTCTGTTCCTCGTCGAGGTACGCGTTCTCGAAGATGACCTTCACGATGACGCCGCGACGGTGCGCCGCTTCGACGACAGCCCGCACATCGGCCTCCACCAGGTCGAGGTCGCCGGATATGAGCCGGCCGATGTTCAGCACCATGTCGAGCTCCACCGCGCCGTCATCCATGGCGCGCTCGGCCTCGAACACCTTCACGTCGGTCCGGTTGGCGCCATGCGGAAACCCGATGACGGTGGAAAGCTTCACGCCGGTGCCGGCCAGCACCTCGGCGGCGACCGGCAGGTCACAGGGCTTCACGCAGACGGAGGCCGTGCCGTACCTCCGGGCGGTTTCGCAGCCCTCGCGCACCGTCTGGCGGGTCATTTCCGGCTTGAGCAGGGAGTGGTCGAGCATGTTGGCGATGTCCTTCGCGGTCGGCATGGGATGCTCCTTTCGCCCGTCGGACGGGCATGGGCGGCGTGTGGCGTGGATTCCCGGCAGGCGCGGCCCGACGAGGATCAGCGGTTCCAGGGTGCCGAGAAATGGTTCCGGATGGCGGCGACGGCGCTGAGGAAGCCGCCGGCGTGCGGGATCCAGTCCTCCTCGGTGAACAGCCAGGGGCCGTCGTTCGCCTGCGAGGGCGGCACCTCGAGCGTGAATTGCGGATTGGTGGCGAAGCCGTTGACGATTGTGCCGCGGATGCTTGTCCAACCGCCGGCTGCGCGGCGGCCGACACCGATGATCTGGCTGTAGGGCAGGGCGACGCCTTCGGGGATGGTTTCCCGCCAGACCACGGATCCCGCCATGGCCTCGCGCGTGATGCCCGCATGCAGGCCGCAGACCCACTGCACGTTGCCGATGGCGGCGTCGGTCAGTGCGGGCAGGCCGCAGAAGGCGCCCAGACGCATGGCCATGGTGGCGAAGTAGCCATAGGTGACATTCGTGCCATGCCAGGGCCCGCAGAAATCGAGCAGGCCTTCGTCGCCGAACACGCCCTGCGGCAGCAGGAGGAACGGATTGGCCTGGCAGGCGGGGAGCGCAAAGTGCCGGGCGAAGGCGTCCACCGCCTGCCGGATGGCGGGCGTGCGCGGATCGGCCGGGAACCGGCGGGCCAAATCGATCAGGGGCAGCACATTCCAGGCAAGCACCGTGCCGGTGTCGTGGCCGACGTCGTGGTGCGTGTTGGCCTTTTCGCTGTGCGGCAGGGAGGCAAACTCGCGGAAGTGCCCCCAGTAGCCCGCTTCCGCCTGTTCCTCCCGGATCTGCCGGTCCAGGAGCTGCTGCGCGAGCCCGAACAGGGTTTCCCGCAGTTCGGCCCTGCCGGAGCTGACCAGCTGGATGCCCGCCCACAGGGCCATTGACAGGTCGCGGGTCATGAAGCCTTCGGGCGCCGTCCCCTCCGGCAGCCCGCGGTTGATGCACGAGAAGCCGTCTGCGCCGTAGGGCGCCATGGCGGAGAAACGCCGGAACAGGGCTTCGGACCGGTGCAGCCAGTCGGCCGCCTCCCCGGGCCACCAGTCGCCGAGCAGCCGGGAGGCGTAACCCAGGACCATCGAGGCCGACACGACGTCACCGGGAATCTGCAGCATGTGGTTGGGCACCTCGTGGACGATGGCGCCGGCGGGCAGGCCGGCGGCCTGCGCGCGATCCATGAGGGCGCACAGGAACCGGCAGCCGTGCCGGATGATTTTGCCCAGGCGCTTTTGCTTCTCCGGACCCAGGAATTCGAAACCGTCATGAAGCAGGTCGCACAGGCCGATCAATGCGAAGGTGTGCGAGCCGCACTCGCGCCAGTCGCTGCCGCAGTCCTTCCAGCCAAGCCCGTGCCGGGCCTGGCCGGCTCGGGCTTCGAACTGCCCGAAGCAGACGGCGTCGACGGTCCGGTCCCAGACGAGATCCTCCGCCACGTCGAACGGATCGCTCAGCGCGACCTCTTCCTCGCCGCGGAACACGTGCAGCCGGTAGGTCCCTTTCCTGTACAGGTCGGTGAAGGGGATCGTCCACCAGTGGGAATCCCACTTCCTGCCCCACCGGACGACCTCTCCGGTCAGGAACGTGCGGCCGTTGTAGACGTCGCGCGCCTCGAACCGGCACCCGTCCATCCAGGCGGGATCCGTGGACCGGAGCAGGGCCTGCTTGAACCGGCCGGCGTCATAACCGACCTGGGAAACAAGGAATCCCCGGACGTGCGCGGGCTTGAAGGCGGTTGCATCCATCATGTGATCCTTTCCGGGGGGCGTTCGGCGGCATCAGGCACCATTGTGCCCAGTCAGGCACCGTCATGCGCTGTCAGGCACCATCGTGCCCGGTCAGGCGCTGTCATGCGCAGCCATGCCCGGTCATGCGCCCCGTGGCAGGGAGTTCCGGTTACCTTTGCTCGAACACGAGGCCCTGCGGGCGATCCGCCGCATTTGGCGGAGACCCGAGGGTGGCGTGGAATTCAAACAGGTCGCCGCGGAACAGCGTGTCCTCGACCCACAGCAGGCTGCCGTCCGCAAGATACCCGTTGCCCGTGACACGCAGGCATGCGGTGCCCTGGCGGGTCTTGAGCACCGCCCGTTCCTCCGCGGTGGGCACAACGGCGCGGACACGCTGGTCCGCATGCCCCAGTGAAAGACCAAGCGGTCCGGAAAGGGCGTCATACAACGAACCGGCCGCCAGCTCCGGCGTCAGGTTCCCGCACCGCGCGGCATCGAGCCAGCGGCATTCAAGGATGGCGGGCATGCCGTCCACCAGCCTGTGTCGCACCAGATGCAGCGCCGTACCGAAATCCGGGTGCGGCTCCGTCTTGTAGACCGTGACCAGGGTTTCGGGCTGGTGACCGGCACGGCGGGCCTTCTCCGTGAAGGAGAGCAGGGCACTGAGGTCATGCTCGAGCGCGGGCTGCGCCACGAAGGCCCCGACGCCCTTGCGGTGCTGCAGGGCGCCTTCGGACACCAGCACGGACAGGATCTTGTTGGCCGTGGCGCGGCTGACATCGAAGCGCTCCGCCAGCTCCCGTTCGGATGGGAACCGTTCCCCGACGGCCGGGCGGCCCTCCGCCAGTTCGCTGTGGAGCAGACCGACAATCTGCAGGTAGAGCGGGGTGCGGTTCAGCTGCATGGCGACCTCGTTTCCTTGTGACGATGCATGGTTGTCAGGTGGCTTAGCCACGCAATGATCATACGCGCTGCGAATCACCTTGTCAAGCCGCCGTGGCGCCGTTGAGGGCGCATACCGCCCATGTTGCGGCGAGGATGCCCCGCGGGTTCACCATTCGGCCGTCACGCTTGTGACCGGCGGCTCACGCTCCCGCGTTCCACCAGCACGCTCGAAAGCAGAACGCGCTGCGGCACCTCGTCGCTGTCGGCCAGCTTCTCCAGAATGCGACGGAACGCCTTGCGACCCATCCATTCCTTGTGGACCCGCATGGTCGTCAGCCCCGGCGTGATGAACGAGGAGGCGGAGACATCATCAAAACCGAACAGGGATACCTCGTCCGGCACGGATATGCCCATCTGCGCGAACACCCGGTACAGAATCAGGGCGGTCGCGTCGTTGGCGCACAGGAAGGCGGTCGGCAGCGCGGGGATGCCGGCGATGTCGTTCTCCGCGAGCTGGTCGCTTTCGCGGACCGCGCTGTCCATGCCTTCGCGCAGCACGCAGATCGATTCGTCGACGGGCAGGCCGTGCCGGATCATGGCGTTGCGGAAGCCCGTGTACCGGTCACGGAAGCACACGGTCGCCCACACGTCCCCGATGAAGCCGATGCGGGTGTGTCCGCGTTCGATCAGATAGGCTGTGGCGGTGTCCGCGGCCTGGACATTGTCCGTCAGGACACTGTCGTAGCTGCCGGTTTCCAGGTAGTGGTCGGCCATGACATACGGAAGACCGGTTGCCGCCAGACATTCCGCCGTGCGGGGAGAGACGCGGCCGATCGAGACGATGCCCGAAACCAGACCGTCGCGGACGCACAGCGGCAGGGTGAAAAGCGGCGCCTGTTCGTTGTAGGAATGGATGAACGTGTGGTAGTGGTTGCGGTTGGCCTCCTGCTCGATGCCATGCTGGATGCCGGTGAAGAAGCCCTGCGCGTCATGCGAGGTGCCGGGCAGCAGGATGCAGATGCCGCGGGAAACCGGGCGGATGGCGTCCGCATGACTGGCCGGGGCTGATATGCCGGGTGCGGACACCGGCGGCGCATCGCTTCTTCTGTATGCGTACCCCATGTCGTTTGCGGTGCGCAGCACCGCCCCGCGCGTTTCCGGCCTCAGCCCCGGCAAGCCGCGCGAGGCAAGGG
>JAEXRM010000077.1 GCA_023440865.1 Bacillota bacterium | reverse complement strand
AGTGTCCTGCGGATCTCCCCCCGGATGACGGCCTCGTCGAAAGCACCGACCAGATGGGAGGGCTGCGGCTTCCAGGAGAAGATGAACCGCCCGCCGAGCGCTTCGGCGCACGGCTCCACACAGGCCCACGGTGATATGGAAATGCGGCGCATGTGCGGGAATGCCACGACCCTGTCGAGCTTGCGCGTCAGGTCTTCGCAGCAGCCGTACCCGTTGAGGCCGAACGGCTCGAGCACGCGGCGCTCGTACTGCATGAGGAACTCGTCGTGCATGGCCGGCGAGACGGGGGCCATTTCCTGGGATTCGGCCGAGGCCCAGATGTCGCAGGTGCGGACGTGCGTCGGATCAAATCCACCGGCAGGCAGTTCGTCCGTGTAGCCGACGCCGCCGGAGGAATGGTAGGACCCGTCATTGTTCAGGCTCAGCAGATTCTGCTCGACAAGCTGGTTGGTCACCTCCCGGTATCCCCGCTCGAAGAAGGCCATCACCTCGTGCACCATGTCGGGCTCGTCCATCATGTCCATGAGCATGGGCTCCAGCCCGCGGAGATGGATATAGAGGCTGGAAAAATGAAAGCTCACGTGTCGGACGCCGGATAGCCGCACATCCAAAATGTCGCCGAGCAGGTCCCCGATCCGCTCAAAATTGGACAGGGTGGCTGCTTCGTCATATACAACCTGCGGGATGCGCAGTTTCCGGATGTCGTCCCGACTTTGGAAAACAGGGTCGAATCCCCACGCACCCGTTGACTGACTGCTTTCATGATGTCGGGGCTGCAGACCCCAGTCGAGCGGCACGCCCCAGGCGGTGTCGGATCCATTCACGATCCTGGAAACATGCCAGGCCCGCTCAACCGGCTTGTCGTCGAGGAAATGGTCGTGCTGGTAGAGTCTTGTCCTCAGCTCCGCCTCGATGGCGCGAGCCTGGGCATCTTCGCATGCAAGCGACTGCTGTGGCAGCAGCTCGCGCCATGCGCCTTCCGGAAAAACCAGCACGAGCGGACGCTCCCTTTTGAGACTGTTGTGTCTTTTCCACGCGTTCCTTCGCTCCTCCATCACGGGCAGCGCCGCGACCTCCGCCACCTGCCGGGCCAGTTCCCTCACGATCCGCCGATCATCCGCATTCATGCGCACCTCCGCTCCCGCCTGCATCATGCCGTATCGCAGCCGGAATGCTGGAACCATTGTAGCGTCTCCGAATCAATGCGTCTTTGCTACAGAGGGGCCATCATTTGCATAATCAAGGCGTTTCTACAGAGGGGCCATCATTTGCATAATCAAGGCGTTTCTACAGTGTGGTGGTTCACGGATGCCTGCCGCGCCACGGCCTTCCGGTGGGCGCTCGGCGTGATGCCGTACATGGCCTTGAAGGCATGGCTGAAATGATGGATGCTGCCGAACCTCAGGATCCCGGCGATCTCGGACACCGTCCCCGTGGTGGTGGCCAGCAGATGTCGGGCCTTTTCAAGTCGCGCCATGTGGCAGTACTCCATGACCGAGAATCCGGTTTCTCGCCGGAACCGGCGTGACAAGGCAGAAACGCTCATATGGTGGGCCGCGGCGATGTGCGACAGATGCATTTCCTCTGTCAGGTGCCCATCGAGGTACCGGATGATGGCCATCGATGATGGGGGCATGCGGTCAACCTTCCTGGCACGTGCGGCATTGCGCAGGAACAGCAGCACAAACAGACGAAGGAGCGATTGCATCACGGCCGCATGTTCCAGATCCTCGCCATGGGAAGAGGACGCTTCCTGCATCAGCCGTTCATGGATCCACCGCATGCCCTCCTGATCCGGGCAGACCGGTCCTTCGACCGCATCAAGCCGTCTGGCGGCATCCTGCCAGAATGCATCCCCGCAGCCGATGCCGCCCTTGATCTCCAGACAGAGATACAGGATCCGAAACGGCGCGTCGGCTGACGGCCATCCGCCATGCACCTGATGGCGCTTGGTGAGAAACAGCTGGTCCTTCTCCACGGGAAACAAGGCGACATCGGTCCGCGTGGCCGGAACGGCAACGTGGGGACTTTCATCCAGGTGATCGGGAATTGCATAGGTGTCGATCTTGAACAAACCCCTGCCCGATGGAATCAGGCAGAACTCATAACCGGGATTCCGATGATAGCCGATCTCGCTGTGACGGGTGCACAGCATGTCCCCTACAAAATAAAGGCGGATGCAACTGTCCTCATAAGGATTGGCATGATGCGCACGCACCTCGTGCCGTATCTTGTTCATGCAGGCGCTCCATCTCGTTTTCCGATTCCCAGGCAGCCGCGAAATCCCCGCGCCGAATAATAAGACTCAGCCCCGTTGTGATATGTGAACACCCGCCCGAAGCGCCGATCACAGAACAATGCGCCTCCGAGGACCCGCACCGCCCCGGGTGTGGCGATCCAGCTCGATGTCTTCTGATCAAAGCCCTCGAGAGCCTGCAGTTCCCGGTACTGATCCTCCGTCAACAGGGAGATGCCCATTTCCGCCGCCATATCGACGGCGTTTCCTGACGGTTTGTTGGTTTTGCGCGCATCCAGCGCCTGCCGGTCATAACAGAGGCTGCGGCGCCCCTCGGGGCTTTCCGGCGCGCAATCGCACACAAGCAGCCGGTCGGGGGACGAGGCCAGGATCACGATATCCGGCTCGCCGCCGGTCTGTTCCATGCGGCCGATAACATCGGCAAGTCGCGCATCCGCATCCAGTTTCGAACGCACTTCCTCCCACCCGACATGCGGGTGGCGGTGCATGTTGGCCTTGAACCGCGCTTCGAGTGTTTCCATCAGGGTTGTTTCACGTGCAGGCTGCTTCATCCGGCACCTCTTTCTCGACAGGGAACCTGCGCCACCCCATGCCCATGCAGGAAGGGGAACCTGCTCCGCAACATGCGGCACGCATTGCGCGGGGGCATGTTTCGGCAGTGCTTCCTGCATGACGGGTGCCGGTGGCCGTGTCATCACACCCGTCCATGATACGATTACCCTTTTTCGGTCCGGGCAAATGGGCTTTCTCACATTTGCCGATCCACCGGTTTGCCCGGCTCGGCATCCGTCGCCTCTCCCATCTGCCGCATCCGCTCCTTCTCCCCCTCCGTCAGCGCCTCCCCCAGTCGGTTACGCACCGGGGTGAGGAGTTCCCCATAGCCTGCACGCATCGACGCACCGGCCGCCTTCACAGCCGCCTGGAGCTCCCGGGCGGACAGCAGGGCGCTTCCGGCGCTGCGGACGATCAGCTGCTGCATGCCGTCCGATGTGGCGACGGTGATGTGATAACGGTTGCGGTGCGCGTGTGCAAACCGCTCGATGTACTCGTCCGCGGTCTGCGCCTCGCGCGTGTAGATCTCGAAGATGTTGTGGTACGGCACCATTTCCTCCCGCCGGCCGGGAACACGGTACGCATCGAATACGACGAGTACGTTGCAGCGCCGGATGCCCTGGTAGCCGCTCAGGATGTCGAGCAGCTGGATGCGCGCGGCATCGAGGCTTTCCCTTGCAAGGGCCTTGAGGTCGGGCCAGGCGTGGATGATGTTGTAGCCGTCCACCAGCAGGTACTCCTCGGCGGTTTCCTTGGGGCGGCTTGCCGGCGAAAGGGGACCCGCGATCCGTGTGTCGGGTGAACGGCGGCCCGTCCATGCGGGACGCCGGCTCTGGTTCGCACGTCCGGCCCGCTCGAGGATGCTTTCGATCTCCTCCAGGCTGATGCCGCGCGCCGCTTCGCGAAGCGGCCTGTATGCGGGCATGCCCGGGTCTTCCTCACGCTGCGGCGCCAGGGCGCTCGGCAGATGCATGTACCGCTTGACCTCATGCCATGGCACCACGAAGACGGAGCCCTGGGCGCAGAAGACGGAATCCGGCGGCTGGCCGGCATCGAGGGTCGGATCGTACCCGCGCGCCCGCGTCACGGCTTCCGTGTCGTGGCAGGGCGCATACCCCTGCATGCGGCAGAACAGCCGTCCCAGCCCCTTGGTATAGGCGGCGACGGCCTGCTGGTAGTTCTTCATGGCGGCGACAGGCGCCATGCCCTGCAGCCAGACAAGCTCCCCGTCGTGCTTTTCGACGCGGCAGGTGCCGCGCATGGCCTCGATGTCGCCCATCGCCCGGCCGACAACGCGTTCCGGCACGACCAGCTGGTACCGGTAATACGGTTCGAGCAGCACCGGCTCGGCTTCCATCAACCCCTGGCGAACGGCCCGGAAGGTCGCCTCCCGGAAATCGCCGCCCTGCGTGTGCTTGCTGTGCGCCTTGCCGGACAGCAGCGTGATGCGCACATCGGTCAGTTCCGCCCCGGTCAGGACGCCCCGATGGACCCGCTCCTCGAGATGCGACAGCACCAGGTGCTGCCAGCTGCGCCCGAGCTCGTCCTCGCTGCAGCGCGAGTCGAACAACAGGCCGCTGCCCGCGTCGCCGGGCTCCAGCAGCAGGTGCACCTCGGCGTAATGGCGCAGCGGCTCGAAGTGCCCCACCCCCTCGACCGTGCTCGCAATGGTTTCCCGATACAACACCTGGCCCGCGTCAAACCCGATGTCCACGCCGAACCGGCTCTTGACGAGGCTTGCGAGGATTTCCATCTGCACCTCGCCCATCAGGCGGACGTGGATCTCCTGCGAGACCTCATCCCATGCGAGGTGCAGCTCGGGTTCCTCCTCCTCGAGCTGGCGCAATTGCGGGAGAAACCGCTTCGGATCGCAGTCTTCGGGCAACAGCAGGCGATAGGACAACACCGGCTCGAGAACCGGCGGGTCGGCCGCCGCCTCGAATCCCAGCCCGTCCCCGGCACGCGTGCGTGTCAGCCCCGTGACGGCGCAGACCGAACCCGCGCCGATTTCCGGCAGGGCCTCGAACCGGGTGCCCGAATACAGGCGGATGCCCGTGATCTTTTCCGCCTCACCGTGGTTGTCAACCGGCATGCGGATCTTCATCACCCCCCCGGTCACCTTCAGGTGGGTGAGCCGGTTGCCCTGCTCGTCGCGGGTGATCTTGAAGACACGCGCACCGAAGGCCTCCGGGTATTCCGGGAACACAACGAGGTCGGCCAGACCTTCGAGAAAGGCCTCGACCCCCTCCATTCGCAGCGCGGAACCGAACCAGCATGGGAACACCTTGCGGTCCGCGATGGCGTCCCGTATTTGTGCCCGTGGCACCGTGCCGCTTGCCAGGAAGGTTTCCAGCAACGATTCGTCGCAGAGCGCCAGCTGCTCGAAAAAGGCCGGATCGGGTTCCCGGTCGAACGGGATGCAGCCGTCCCCCAACAGGCGTTTCAGCTCGTCCAGCAGGTGCCCGCGGTCCGTACCGCGCTGGTCCATCTTGTTCACGAACAGGAAGACCGGCACATGGTAGCGCTCAAACAGCTGCCACAGCGTGCGGGTGTGCCCCTGCACGCTGCTTGCGCCACTGACGACAAGTATTGCATAATCGAGCGCCTGCAGCGCCCGCTCCATTTCGGCGGAGAAATCGACATGGCCAGGCGTATCGAGCAGTGTGACGCGGACATCGCCCACGTCGAACACGGCCTGCTTGGAGAAGATGGTGATGCCCCGCGCCCGCTCAAGCTCGAACGTGTCGAGATAGACGTCGCGGTTGTCCACACGGCCCATGCGGGCGATCTTGCCGGCCGCATACAGCAGTGCTTCGGTCAGCGTGGTCTTGCCTGCGTCCACGTGGGCGAGGATGCCGAGGATCAAGGGTTTCTTTTCGTTTGGTTCCAGTTTCTCCATCTCATCCATGTGGATTCTACTGTATCACACGGAGAGCCGGGCTGGCCACAGCCGCGCCTTGCGATGCATCATGCGGCCGCCGGAACGAATCACGGCAGCGCCTCGCGCATCAGGCGCAGCAGGGACGCGTCCCCATCGGCATCCTGGCTCAGCTCCCAGATCATCATGCCGGCACAGTCACGGGCGATGTCGCACTTTTGCCTGAGTGTCCCGATGCCATTGTATCCATAGCCATTGCTCTCGTCCTTGGATCCGGCCTCCGGATCGAGTGCGAGCAGGTCGCGGTACGCGATGTAGGTGTTCCAGTCGAGCTTGCCGCTTTCGTCGTATCCGCGGCCGTAAAAAGGCACGCCGAGCAGCAGCTTGTCCTTGGGGATCCTGCGCAGCACGGAGAAGAACCCGATGCAGTCCTTTGCGTACTGGAAGGTGCTGTGCGAGGTGTCGATGTCGTTGTCGTACGCCATCAGCCCGATGCGGTCGAACCGCTCGTAGGTCTTCTTCGTAATACGGTCCGCATACCAGTTGCCGACGGCGGTGGTCAACAGGAGGCCCTTGTCATCGCACAGCGTTCGCAGCTCCGCGACCCACGGCTCGTAGCAACTCCAGAAGAGCGGATCGGCGTCCCCCTCTATGTCCAGATCGATGCCGTCGAGCCCATGCGCATCCACGTATGCCGCGATGCGATCCACAAAGGCCTTGCGCGGTTCCGCATCGACGAGCAGCGCAGGATAATACTGGCTGTTGCCGGCACCCCCCATGGACATGAGCACCTTCACACCCGCTGCGTGCGCCTTGTCCACGATGGCACGGACGGTCTGGTCGGGCGCATCGCAAACCAGCGTGCCCGTCTCGTCCGGATTGACGAAAGCCAGATTGATGTGGGTCAGGTTTCCGTAATCGAGTGTCTCGTAACAGGCACAATTCCACAACGGCAGATAGCCGTAGATCTCCTTTGGTTCCTGACGGAAAGGATTCTCCGGTGTAGGAGCCGGCGTTGGATTGGGGGTTGTTGCCGGTTCTGCGGCAGCCGTGGCCTCCGGATCCGGTGACGGTATGCCCGATCCGCCATCCGATGTAGGCCCCGTCCCTTCGTTGTTGCCATTTCCATACATGGCGGTCCCGTCCCTCCCATGCGATGCGCCATCCAGTGTCCCCGAGCAGGCGGAAACGCCCAAGGACAGGCAGGCGGCAAGCAGGCAGGCGATCATGCGTTTCATCGGATTCCTCCCCATACGGCATGTGGCATGCCACATCCCCATCGTATCGGATCGGAGCGCTGCCGCCTACCTGTGGATTCCGCCAATCGCGTGTATTTTCCGGTGGCTATCGGACAAGGATGCGTTTTGTCATGCATGACGGATCAGACCAACTGTGAAAACGATTCCCGGATGACCTCCGATTCCCTGGCCACCGCATCGATTTCTTCTACCATCAATGTGACGCTCGAACTGACCTCTTCGGTTGTCGCGGAGTATTCCTGCGCGATGCTGGCGATGCTGTTGATGCTGTCCTGGGTGGCCTTTTTCATGCCATCGAGCGATACGGCCTCCTGGTTTGCCTGAAGCAGCGACTGGCTGGAGGCGCGCAGGTATTCCAGGGTCATGCCGATGTTTCTGGATGTCTGGGAGATGATGCTGCTCGTCTGCTGCGACTGCTTCTCCAGACGTTCGACAGTCTCCCGCGACACCGTGATGCGCCGGTCAATGCCGCCCATGATCTCGTTTGCCTCCTTGGTGCTGTCCGCCGTCTGCTCCGCGAGCTTGCGGATCTCATTGGCAACCACGGCAAACCCGCGCCCCGCCTCACCGGCGCGTGCGGATTCGATGGATGCGTTCAATGACAGGAGGTTCGTCTGTGTGGCGATGTCACCGATTTTGCCCATCAGGTCGACAATCCGTTTGAATTCGGCAACCATGTCGTCGATGGAGGCGGCCACTTCCCGATTGAGCATCGTGGAGCCGGTGATGTTCTGCTCAAGCGCCGCAAGGGTACGCGTGTTCTCGTCGTTGAGCGTCTCATTGCTGCGCGACCCCTCCGTCAGCACATGAAGGGTCTTCGTGATGGAACCGACATGTTCACCCAGCCTGTCCATCGCACCGACCGCTTCATCGAGGCTTCGCGTCTGCATCGCGGCGCCCTCCGCAATCTCTGTGACCGCTTTTCCCATCTGACCGGACGCGGTCCGGAGTGAATGGGTCAGGTCAAACAACGCATGGAAGCGGCTCTCTGTCTTCTGAATGCTCTCCATCAGCCGCGCGGACGATTCTTCCCGTTCCGCCGCCAATGCCGATGCCTGCTCGAGGGTGATGGCCAGGTCATGAAAGATCTGCTTGACGGATTTTCGAAGGAACCAGCAGATGATCATGCCAAGCACCATCACCACCAGAATCGTGATCTTCAAGGGCAGCGCGGCATGCCCCAGCAAGGTCTTTCCCGCCTCGATCGAATTGTAGCGGGTCGTTCCGGAAAAAACAGTCAGGTAGTAAAACACAAGCATCAGCAGGTTGTAGACCGCATAGGGAACCGTGCGGTGCAGCAGGATCGGCGGCATGAAAGCGATCATGAGGCTGGAGAACAGCAGCACGTTGGTCGGGTACGTCGACAGCAGCACAAGGGCGATGCCGCCGAGAAACAGGAACGACAGGACGATCGTCTTGGTTTCCGCCTCGATTCTCAGCCGTGGCGAAAAGAAGACAAACGCGGCGATGATGAGCGAGATGATGCCGGCATACAGATTTTTCATTTCGCCGCTTCGTTCCGCCGCCGGCTGCAGCAGGATCGACAACGGCGAATAGACCGTGATGAATAGAAACATGACCAGCGTGGCGGAGCGAAAGGAAAGAAAAACGCGGTCGCGGATCGCCTGCATGCCGTTGTTCATGGAACATACCTCTCTCGTATCCTCAATGGTGTTTGATTCGAGCCCTGAAGGGGCATATGGTCGTGAAGCAAGTCAGAAAGGCAATAATTGTATATTTTATACCCGAATCCGCTTTCGTTCAATCGCTTTTTCGACGAAAAACGCCCGCCAACTGCATAAACGGATCGGATACGTTCTCGGCACGTCAGATCGTTTCGGGATATGGTATGATACGGAAAAAGAGACGCCTTACGGGCGGAAACGGGGCATCGGCATGAACAACGCGCAACAGAAGGCTTTGGTGGATCGGAACGAACGCATCCTCTCCGCCGTCATCCGCAAGGCGAAGGACATTTGCCCGGACGCCGTCGACCTGATCGGCATCGCGGGCTCCTTCCATACGGGCGACATTCATCCGTATTCCGATTTGGACCTCTGCATCGTCATCAACGACGACACCGCCTGGAAAATCTCCTCCTGTTTCATTCTGGGCGATGTCGCCCATGACATCTACTGCACGCCCTGGAACCGGCTCGAGGAAATGGCCGCCTGCAAGGATCCGTACGTAACCAAGCTGTTCGAGCTGGGCATCGTGTACCAGCGCAACGAGGAGGCCCTGCAGCGGTACCTGTCCCTGCGCGCCGCAGCCGCCGCCCGGCTTTCAAGCCCACTGTGCGGTGAAGACTGTGACCGGGCCGATGTCCATGTCGCGGAAGCTTCAAGGATCTACGCGGACCTCATGCTGGCCGACGAAACGGGAACCTGCCGGTACGCGGCGGCCGGGCTGCTGCTAGCAAGCGAATACGCGGTCTACCTGTACAACAAGACCTATGTGCGGCGCGGCATCCGGCGGATCCCCGAAGAGCTGGCCGCCATGCCGCTCCTGCCGGAACGGTACTTGGATCTGCACCGGCTGCTCGTGGCGGCCCCCACTGCCGACATGATGAAATCGACGGCAACGGAACTGCTGCGTTCCCTCAAGGCATTCGCAAAAGCCATGCGCGCCTTCGTCTCAAGCCGCAGTCCGCTTACGGCGGAAGCGCTGCGCGGCACCTATGAGGAGATCCACTCCAACTGGAAGAACAAGATGCGGTTTGCCGCAGAAACCGGCGACGCCTATCTCTCCCTGATGACGGCCGCCAGCTGCCAGCAGTTTTATGGGGAAATGTCGGATCGCTTTGAGATGGAACGGATCGATCTGATGCGTCATGTGCCGCCGGATGACCTGTCCGGTGCAGCGGAAGCGTTCGACCGTGCCATGGAGGCGTATCGAACCCATTACGACCGGTTGCAGGCGCCGGTGGTTTCCTACGCGGATCTCGACGCGTTCGAGGCGGGATATCTGGGAGGATGATCCGCACATGAATGAGGGAACCCATGCTGTTGGCGCACCATCCTTCATATAACCAATGCATACCATGTATCATTTTTGAACTTTTTGGCCTGTTTTTTGGATTGCCTTCCTTCCGCACCAAAGCGATACTCATCAGGAAGGCCCGTGCCGCTCCCCACAGGGAAGCGCATTCGTCGATACGCACACGCATCACGGACTGTACGGACTTGGCCGCATGAGACAAAGGAGGCGCACGACATGACGGACACGCACGATACATTGTCGCATCGCAAGGGAACCGCCCGCCTGGTCCTGAAAAACCCGGATGGCACGCCGAAAGCCGGACGCGAGGTACAGGTCCGCATGACGCGGCACAAGTTCCTGTTCGGCTGCACCGAGTTCAGCGCCCACCCGCTGGCCAACAACGAGCTGGCCGGCAGGGAAAAGGAGCTGGCTGAGGAACGGTTCCGCCATTTCTTCGAGGTGTTCAACGCTTCCACCCTGTCGTTTTACTGGGGGCGTTTCGAGCCCGTGCAGGGAAAGCCCGACACACTCCGCACGCGCCGCACCGCGGAATGGTTCCGGGAACGGGGCGTCACGCTCAAGGGGCATCCCCTGTGCTGGCATACGGTCTGCGCCCCGTGGCTGCTGGAGATGAGCAACCGCGACATCCTCACCACACAGATCAACCGCATCCGCCGGGACGTGAACGACTTCGCCGGCCTCGTCGACATGTGGGACGTCATCAACGAAGTGGTCATCATGCCCTTCTTCGACAAGTACGACAATGCCATCACCCGCATCTGCAAGGATCTGGGCCGCATCCGGCTGGTGCGCGAGGTGTTCGGTGCCGCCAAGCGGGCCAACCCGAACGCGACGCTGCTGCTCAACGACTTCTGGACGGACGAGGCCTACGACATCCTCATCGACGGCTGTCTGGAGGCCGGCGTGCCGATCGATGTCATCGGCATCCAGTCGCACATGCACCAGGGATACTGGGGCGTGGAAAAGACGCAGGAAATCCTCGAGCGCTACGGCCGGTTCCGCCTGCCGATCCATTTCACCGAGAACACATTGGTGTCCGGCCAGATCATGCCGCCGCATATCGTCGACCTCAACGATTATCAGGTGGACGAATGGCCCTCCACGCCGGAAGGCCTGGAGCGCCAGGCCCGGGAAGTCGAAACCCATTACCGGACACTGTTCGCGAACCCCCTGGTGGAATCCGTCACCTGGTGGGGACTCCTTGACGGCGGCTGGCTCAAGGCGCCGTCAGGCCTGCTGACCGTCGACAGCCAGCCCAAGCCGGCTTATGACGCGCTGTACAACCTGGTCCGCAAGGAATGGTGGACACCCGATCAGACACTGGTGGCCGACGCCGATGGTGCAGTCACGGTTTCCGGCTTCCTTGGCGACTATGAAGCGGTCTGTGACGGCCAGGCCATTCCGTTCACGGTGGAACGCGCCGCGGCGCCGGACGTGTGGTTCTGACCGTTCTGCCAACCACCCTCCAATTCCGCCGGAACCGTCCCGATCACCCCGCTGGTGAAGAAAGGACGGCTCCTTCTCAAGGGAGTGCCTCATGGATTGGGGCACTCCCTTTCTTGTTCCGCTCCTTTTGTTGTTCCAGCTCCTTTTCTTGTTCCAGCTCCTTTTCTTGTTCCACTTGACACGGCTTGGATTTGAGCATATATTTTACCTATGTTCATTTTCTACCATTGTTCATTTTACTGCTACACCATCCGTCAACATGAGACTTCCATCATGATGATCCCCTTGCCGTATCTGCATCCACGAAGGTCTTGAGCAAGCCGGAGGCACACATGCCGCAATCCACCCGCAAGGCGCAACACCCGCGCCCGTCGAAAAAGGAACGCACCCGCAGCGAGCTGCTCCGGACAGGCAAGGACATGCTGCTGGAACACGGTCCCGATGCGCTGACCCTGCGCGCACTGGCGGAGCGGACCGGTCTCTCCCACACCAGCCTCTACTACCATTTCCCGGACCAGACCTCCTTCCTGCAGGCTTTGCGTTTCGAGATCATCGAAGACATCATCCGCGAGCTGACACAGGAAGGCACGCAACATGATGATCCCGTGGAGGCGCTGTGTCTGCTGTTCTGGCAGTACACCGACTGGTTCCGCCAGCACCGCCATGCCTTTCGCTTTCTTTTCCAGGCAGCGCCCCCGCCGATGCTGACCGACATGGACGCACAGGCACGGCAACAGCTCGACGACAGGCTGCAGGCCCAGTGGCATCAAAGCTTCGGGCGGCTGGTGGCGGATGGCCGGGTACGGCCCAACAACGTGGAAATGGTCGCCAAGACGCTCATCTATGCGGTGCAGGGGATGCTGATGCTGCAGCTGTCATCGAACGGTCCTGAAGAAACGGGTCATTGGCGGCAGGAGTTGTCCGCGCTGATACGATTTGTTCTGGGATTGCCCACCGACGGGTCAGGAAAGGATGTCGACCATGTCTGAATCAAGCAGCCATCCCCATCGCTCCTTTTACCTTCTGGCACATCGCCTGACGCTTGTGATGCTTGCACTGATCCCGTTGCAGATTGTCGTGTTCGTCGCCGCACCGCCACCGGCCACCGTGGAGGGGTTCTTCGCCCTCTTCCAGCGGCAGCCGCTGTTGGGCCTGTTGAGTCTGGACCTGTTGTACCTGCTCAACAATGCCATCCTCATCGTCATCTATCTCGCGCTCTTCCTGCTGTTGGTGAATCCAAAGGCCCATACGGCATCCAATCCCATCCTGTCAGTTCCGCCCTTCACATTGCTTGCCTTGGTTTTCAGCCTTGTCGGCATCGCCTGCTACTATCCCTCGAATCCCGCCTTCGAGATGCTGACCCTCAGCCGTGCCTGGTCGACCGCCCCGGCGGGAGGCCAGTCCATACTGCTTGCCGCAGGCGAAGCCGTCATGGCAGGCTATACGGGAACCGCGTTCGACGCCTATTACGTGATGAACAGCATCAGTTTGATCCTCTTCGCCGTTGCTTTGCTGCGCGATGGCCGTTTTGCGAAATCGCTCGGTGCCTGGGGACTCGCTTCCGGCATCCTGATGATCGTACCATCCTCCGCCGGACTGCCGGGCATGGTCTTCTCGCTGCTGTCGCTCGTGCCGTGGATGGTCTTCATCGCGCTGCTGCTTGGCGCTTTCCGGTCCGCAGCAACAGGTGTCCTTCCACCACATGGCAAGCACAGCACAAATCAAATCGCTGCAGGACAAGATTTGCCCCGCGACATTCCGTAGCATGAAGCAGGGGGGCGACG
>JAEXRM010000031.1 GCA_023440865.1 Bacillota bacterium | reverse complement strand
CCTTGTAGCCGTCGAAGATGACCTTCCACATGTTCGGGTCGACGGTCACGCCCTCGGCAGCCTCGACGGAGCTCAGGGAGTAGGAGCCCTGGGAGAACGCCCACACGCCGTAGTTGTCACGGCCCTGCTGGGTCTTCTGGGCAAGGCCTTCGGCGGTCTTGTTCCAGTGGGTGCCCGGCACGCCGTAGCGCAGGATGTCGCGGTAGTTCTGGTCGGTGTTGACGAGCTGCTGGTACTTCAGGGCTGTTTCGATGTTCTTGGAGCCCGCGCTGATGGCGTTCATGGAGCCGCGGATGGAGGCGGTGGAGAGGTACGGGCCGGAGAACTTGGAGATCTTCTGCACGTAGCCGTCGCCGCCGGTCCAGATGGCGTCGGCACCGTAGAAGCCCTGGCCGCTCTTGATGGCGGAGTACTTGCCCACGTCGTCGATGGTGGCCGCATCCTGGTTGATGTAGCCGGCCTTGAACCAGTTGTGCAGGGCGACCAGACGGTCATACAGGTCCTTGTGCTCGAAGGTGATGACGACCTTGTCCGCATCGGCGGTGCCAACGGCGGAGTACGGAATGCCGAGTGCGGCATCGCGGTTGATCATGTCGAAGCCGGCGTCAAGTCCGCCAAAACCGCCCTTGGTCAGCTTGAGCGGGAACTCGGCGTCCTTCGCGGCGGCATCGCCGGCCTTGAAGGCATCCTTGGCGGCCTTGAGGTACGGCTCGATGCCGAAGAAGTCCATCGTGTCCGGAATTTCCATCTTCAGGGTGTCTTCGAACAGGACCTTGTCGAAGCGCCAGAAGATTTCTGCGGCATAGTCCTTCTTGACCGGAATGGCCATGATCTTGCCGTTGATCTTCGCGCCTTCCCAGACCACTTCCGGCATGGTGCCGAAGAGCTCGGGCGCAACGGTCGGCAGCAGGTCGGTCAGGTCGGCGAAGTAGCCGTTGGCCGCCTGGACGGCGTAGTTGTTGAACCATTCGCAGGTGAAGACCATGTCAAAAGACTCACCCGAGGAAAGGGCGAGCAGCGTCTTGTCGTTGTCATAATAAAGTGTCTTCACGGTGCAGTTGAGCTTTTCGAGGGTGATCTTGTTGAGTTCCTCCTCGACCATGGCCTGGTCGGCGGGCACCTTGCCGGGGTTGCCCATGATCCAGATCAGCTCCACGGGTTCAGCGGAAGCGGATGCCGGCGCCGATTCGGAAGCGGCGGACGAGGATGCGGCAGCGGAGCTGGACGCAGCGGGGCTCGAGGACGCGGCCGGCGTGGTTCCGCCACAGCCCGCAAGCATCGCCACGACGAGCAGCAGGGACAGGAGCAGGGACAATGTACGCTTGTTCATGATTCTCCTCCTTGAATTTTATCCGTTCACCGCCGCCGGACTGATGCAGCCGGCATCGCGGGAATGGTCACAGGATGCCCGGCATGCGCTTCGGCATGCCGGCACGGGAACCGGGTGGCGCCTCACCCCTTGACGGCGCCGATGGTCAGACCCGAGATGAAGTACTTCTGGAAGAAGGGATACGAGCAGGCGATGGGCAGCACGACGACCATGACGATCGCCATGCGGGTGGACTCCGCGGGCAGGTTGACGGTTGAGCCGGGACTGAGGTTCTGCGCGTTCTTGGTGAGGAACTCCATGTTCCTCTCGAGCGAGATGAGCACATACTGCAGCGGGAACATCTCCGTATGGTCGGTCTGCAGGTAGAGCATGGCGCTGAACCAGTCGTTCCAGTAGTTGATCGACAGCATCAGTCCGATGGTTGCAAGGGCGGGCAATGAAATCGGCAGGATCATCTGGAAAAAGATCATCAGCTGCTTCGCGCCGTCGATCTTGGCCGATTCGATGATGGAATCGGGAATGGTGGTCTGGAAGTAGGTGCGCATGATGATGCAGTGGAACGAGGAGACGGCGATGGGCAGAATGAGGGCCAGGTAGTTGTTCTGCAATCCCAGCATGCGGGTGTTGATCAGATAGCTGGATACGAGGCCGCCGCCAAAGAGCATCGGAATGAAGATGAGGGTCGTGAAGAACCGCTTGAGCTTGAAGGTGGGGCGCGAGATGACATATCCCATCGTGGCGGTCAGGAACAGGCCGGTGATGGTGCCGATGATGGTGACGCCGATGGACACGATGACGGCCTGACCGATGCTGCCGCGTTCGCGCCACAGGTACCTGTAGGAATCGAAGGACCAGGAACTGGGGATGAAGCTGTAGCCCACCTGCTGGATCGACTCGTTCGACGAGAACGAGATGATGGCGACAAACACGACCGGTATGACGCACAATATGGCCAGCAGGATGAACAGGGCGCTGAAGATCACGTTGGCTGGCGTGGAGATGCGGTTGAAGCGGGCGACCGCATCGAGCTCGACTTTTTCCTTACGCATGGAGACGCATCCTTTCGTCGCGGTTCATTAGAAGAGGGCGCTGTCCTTGTCGACCTTCGTCACGACGGCGTTGGCCGAGGTGATCATGATGAGGCCGAGCACGGACTGCATGAGCGCGCCCGCCGACGAGAAGCCGATGTTGTTCATGCCGGTCAGCGCCTTGTACACATAGACGTCGATTGTCTGCGTCACATCCACCAGGGGGCCCGAGTTGCGCGGCACCTGGTAGAACAGGCCGAAGTCGGAGGAGAAGATGCGGCCCACGGACATGATGAACAGGATGATGATGATGGGCTGGAGCATCGGCAGCGTGATGTACTTGACCTGCTGCCATTTCGAGGCGCCGTCGATGAGGGCCGCCTCGTACAGCGAGGCGTCGATGCCCGTGATGCTGGCAAGGTACAGCACCATGCCGTAGCCCATGCCCTTCCAGATGTGGATGAAGGTCAGGATGAACGGCCAGTGCTTCGGTTCCATGTACCATTGGCGCGGTTCCTCGCCCAGCGCCTTGAGCATGCTGTTGAGCGCACCCTTGTCCGCGGAGAGGAAGGAAAAGACGAAGTAGCTGACGACGACCATCGAGAGGAAGTACGGCATGAACATCATCGTCTGCGTGACCTTGGCCAGTCTTTTCGAATGCAGCTGGGAGATCATCAGCGCCAGCGTGACGGTGACCACCATGCCCAGCACGATGAAGACGAGGTTGTACAGGATGGTGTTGCGGAACATGATGACGGCGTCGGGTGTGGCGAACAGGTACTTGAAATTGTCAAAGCCGACCCATTTGCTTTTGAGCAGGCTGTTGACGAATGTGCCGCCTGGTATGAACCTGAACTTCTTGAATGCGATGATGACACCGAACATCGGAAGATAGCAAAACACGAGATACCAGATGGTGGTCGGCAAGGCCAGCAGGGTCAGTTCGATGTCGTCGCCGTTGAGCCGAAATTTCTTCCGCAAAATGCACACTCCTTTGTTATATCTTGAAGGTCGTTTAATAATGACGGTTTCATGCGGCCTGTGCACTTGGACTCATTCACATACCATTGGAGCCATGTTTTTGTGCATTACAGAGAAGCTTGTCGAAATGATTCTGTGCTCCGAATATATCAAACGGAAATCTTCGTGTCAATATGATATGTCTTTCGATCCAAAGAAACATTTGGTATGATGGACCCGGCCCCCTCCTTCGGGAACCGTCGCGACGCAATGCCCGCGACAGCGGCGACCGCAAGCCGGCGGCCGCGCAGCCTCCCGCACAGGCAAAGGGGGATGCGAAACGGCGGTAGCGAACCGCTTTCGAGGAGGATGCTTCATGCAATGGCAGGAAAGAGCCTTCGCGCTGCTGCGCGAAGGCATCGACGAAGGTCTCATGCCCGGCGCGGCGGTATGCGTCGGCTGCGGGGGTGAAATCCTCGCAGCGGAAACCATGGGATGCGCGGCCATCCATCCGGAACCGGTTCCGGCCGCTCCGGAAACCCGTTTCGACATGGCCTCGCTGACCAAGGTGATGGCAACCTCGATGGTGGCGCTCCGCCTCATCGACGCCGGACGGCTCACCCTGCACGACCCCATCTCGCGCTGGTTCGACGCCCCGGCTGACAAGCGTTCGGTCACGCTGCTGCAGCTGCTCACCCATACAGGCGGATTTCCGGCGCACATCCCTTTGTGGACACGCCTGTCCGAACCTTCCGCCGTGCTGCCGCTGCTGCTCGACACCCCGCCCGTCCACCCCGCCGGCAGCCGGGTCGAATACAGCTGCATGGGCTTCATCCTGCTGGGCATCCTGCTCGAGCGCGCCGGCGGCGCGCCGCTGGAC
>JAEXRM010000011.1 GCA_023440865.1 Bacillota bacterium | reverse complement strand
CCGCGTGATCGCACGCGTCGATTTCAATGTCCCGCTCGACAAGGAAGGCAACATCACCGACGACAACCGCATCGTCGGCGCGCTGCCCACCATCAAATACCTGGTGGAGAACGACGCGAAGCTCATTCTCGTCTCACACCTGGGTCGGCCAAAGAACGGCCCCGAAGCCAAGTACAGCATGAAGCCCGCCGCCGACCGCCTCGCCCAGCTGCTGGGTCGTCCGGTCGTGCTGGCCGCCGATGTCATCGGTCCCGATGCCAAGGCGAAGGCCGCCGCGCTCAAGAACGGCGAGGTCCTGATGCTCGAGAATGTCCGCTTCCACAAGGAAGAGGAGAAGAACGACCCGGCGTTCGCCAAGGAGCTGGCCTCCATGGCGGAGCTGTTCGTCAACGACGCGTTCGGTACCGCGCACCGCGCGCATGCCTCCACCGCCGGCCTCGCCGATTACCTGCCCGCCGTCTGCGGCTTCCTCATCAAGAAGGAACTCGACGTCATGGGCAAGGCGCTGGAGAATCCGGAACGCCCGTTCGTGGCCATCCTCGGCGGCGCCAAGGTCTCCGACAAGATCTCCGTCATCGAGAACCTCATCGACAAGGTCGACGCCCTCATCATCGGCGGCGGCATGGCGTACACCTTCCTCAAGGCGCAGGGCTACGGCTTCGGCAAGTCCCTCTGCGAGATGGACAAGATCGAGCTGGCCAATGAGCTGCTTGCGAAGGCGAAGGCCAAGAACGTGCAGCTCCTGCTGCCCGTCGACAATGTCGTGGCGAAGGAATTCGCGGCGGAAGCCGCGTCCGAGATCGTCGACTCCTGCTGCATCCCGGAGGATGCCATGGGTCTGGACATCGGACCGAAGACCATCGAGCTGTTCGCCAAGGAGGTCTCCGGGGCGAAGACCGTGGTCTGGAACGGCCCGATGGGCGTGTTCGAGTTCGAGAAGTTTGCGGTCGGCACCAAGGCGGTCGCGCAGGCGCTGGCCAACTCCGGCGCCATCTCCATCGTCGGCGGCGGCGACTCGGCGGCAGCGGTCGAGCAGCTCGGCTTTGCCGACAAGATCACCCACATCTCCACCGGCGGCGGTGCGTCCCTCGAGTTCCTCGAAGGCAAGGAGCTGCCCGGCATCGCCTGCCTGACCGAGATTCCCTCCGGCTGCGACTGCTCGAGCTGCAGCGGCTGCCACTGATTCATGCCATATTCCCGCGCCGGGCGCGGATCCGTAGCTGCACCCCGCAGGGGGTGCAGTTTTCGGATGGATCCGCACCGTGGGTCCCCTTTGCATCCACATGAAACCGCATCATGCCGGAACCGTTGCAAAAGCACGGTCCCCGGTTCGGGGCCCATACGGGCCACCGGGAAAGGAAGACAACCATGGCCAAGCGTACCATCACGGCTGCAGGCAACTGGAAGATGAACAAGACCCCGGCGGAAGCCGTTGCCTTCGTGGAAGGCCTCAAGCCCCTGGTCGCCGGCGCGACCACCGAAGTCGTCGTGGGCGTGCCGTCCGTGGCGCTGGCCGGCGTCACCGCCGCGGCGAAGGGCTCCAACATCAAGGTGGCCGCCCAGAACGTACACTGGGAAGCCAACGGCGCGTTCACCGGCGAGGTGTCCTGCGGCATGCTGAAGGAACTGGGCGTGGACTACGTCATCATCGGCCATTCCGAACGCCGCGAATACTTCGGCGAAACCAACGAGATGATCAACAAGAAGGCCCGCGCCATCCTCGACGCCGGCATGCTGCCGATCATCTGCTGCGGCGAGACCCTCACCCAGCGCGAGCAGGGTGTCACCGCCGAGCATGTCCGCTACCAGATCAAGGTGGCGCTGCTGGGCCTGTCCGCCGATGAAGTGAAGAAGTCCGTCATCGCCTACGAGCCCATCTGGGCCATCGGCACCGGCAAGACGGCATCCGACGAGCAGGCCGAGGAAGTCTGCGCCGTCATCCGTGCACTGCTCGTGGAGCTGTATGGCGCCGAAGTCGCCGAGACCACCCGCATCCTGTACGGCGGTTCCGTGAATGCCGGCAATGCCAAGGCCCTGTTCGGCATGCCGAACATCGACGGCGGCCTCGTGGGCGGCGCATCCCTCAAGCACGACGGCTTCACCGCCATCGCTATGGCCTAATTGAACCGGCACCTCCGACGCCCCGGTCGCCCGATTCCGCTGCAAAAGCGCAGGAAGGTGTCCGGGGCGTCGTGAATCCTCAGGGAACCGGCAAGCCGGCATCCCATCCACAACACCCGCCCGTTCCGCCGCTCCACCGGATTTCCCGGCGTCCGGGCCCGTATGCACATTCGCACAGACAGGAGTGTTGGCATGTTGAAGAAGAACGGTTTTTCCGGCTACAAGGGTCCCGTGCTGGTCGTTGTCATGGACGGCATCGGCATCACGGACATCACCGACGGCAACGCGGTGAGCCAGAGCTACACCCCCACCCTCGACCGGCTCATGAAAGCGTATCCCACCACGCTGCTCAAGGCGCACGGCACCGCCGTCGGCCTGCCGAGCGACGAGGACATGGGCAACTCCGAGGTCGGCCACAACGCCATCGGCGCCGGCCAGGTGTTTGCCCAGGGTGCCAAGCTGGTGTCCGCCGCCATCGATACCGGCGCGATGTTCACGGCCCGCGGCTGGAGCGATATCCGCGACAATGCCGTGGAGAACGCATCCACCCTGCATTTCATCGGCCTGTTCAGCGACGGCAACGTGCATTCTCACGTCGATCACCTCAAGGCCATGATCGCCAAGGCGAAACAGGATGGCGTGAAGACCGTCCGCGTGCACATCCTGCTGGATGGCCGCGATGTCGGGGAGACCAGCGCCCTGGAATACGTCGATCCGTTCGAGGCATATCTCGCCTCGCTCAACGACGCGTCCTTCGATGCCCGCATCGCCTCCGGCGGCGGGCGCATGTTCATCACGATGGACCGGTACGATGCCGACTGGAGCATGGTCGAGCGCGGCTGGAAAACCCATGTGCTGGGTGAAGGCCGTCAGTTCGCCTCCGCGCACGAGGCCATCGAGACCCTGCGTGCCGAGACGAAGGCCATCGACCAGGACCTCGGCGCCTTCGTCATCGGCGAGAACGGCAAGGCCATCGGCACCATCGAGGACGGCGATTCGGTCGTGTTCTTCAATTTCCGCGGCGACCGCGCCATCGAAATCTCGAAGGCCTTCGAGTCGACCGCCTTCGACAAGTTCGACCGTGTCCGCGTGCCGAATGTCACGTACGCCGGCATGCTCGAGTATGACGGCGACCTGCACATTCCGAGCCGCTACCTGGTGAATCCGCCCTCCATCAAGAACACGATGGGCGAAGCGCTGGCACGTACCGGCGTCACCCAGCTGGCCATCTCCGAAACCCAGAAGTTCGGCCATGTGACCTACTTCTGGAACGGCAACAACAGCGGCAAGTTCAGCGAATCCCTCGAGACGTACATCGAGGTTCCTTCGGACGTCATTCCCTTCGAGCAGCGTCCATGGATGAAGGCGGCCGAGGTCACCGACAAGCTCATCGAGGCGCTGGAAAGCGGCAAGTACGCGTTCGCGCGCGTCAACTATCCCAACGGCGACATGGTTGGCCACACGGGGTCCTACCCGGCTGCCCGCGTCGCGGTGGAGACCGTTGACCTGATGTTGGCGCGTCTCCTGCCGGTCATCGACCGTCTGGGCGGATGCATGCTCATCACGGCCGACCACGGCAATGCCGACGAAATGTACGAGACCGACAAGAAGACCGGCAAGGCCAAGACCAACAAGGATGGCTCGCCGAAGGCCAAGACCAGCCACACCCTCAACAAGGTGCCGTTCATCCTGTACGACAATGCGCGCAAGGGCGATTACACGCTCAAGGAAGGCTCGTTTGGCCTGTCGAACATCGCGGCGACGGTCGTGAACCTGTTGGGATACGAAGCGCCGTCCATGTGGGATGAGTCGATGATCCAGCTGTGACCGGCATGCGCCGGCCGCCGTGCGGGGGCTTTCGCTAGATTGGTTTACGCCCGGCGGAGCGGTTGCAAATCTTGCATCGGTAGGGTATCATGGGAGGCAGGGGAGTTGATTCCCTGCCTCCGCGTTTTTCCGTAAAACCGGAATGCGCGGATGAAGCGGGAGGAGACTCTTTTTTGTGCGGCACGCAGGTTCATCGACGGTGCCGATCACAGCAGCACGGGGTGGACATGCGTATTCTGGGACTCGATTATGGGGATGTGCGCATCGGCGTGGCCGTGAGCGATCCCATGGGCTGGACCGCCCAGATGGTGGAAACCGTCTCCTGGCGGTTCGATCTGGAAAAGCCTCTTGCCCGGATTGCCGAATTGGTCCGGCAGTACGCCTGCGACCGCGTGGTGGTGGGCCTGCCCCGGAACATGGACGGCAGCGAGGGGTTCCGCGTCGAGAAGACGCAGGATTTCATCCGGCAGCTGTCGGAGCGCATCACGCCCGTTCCCATCGACACCTGGGACGAGCGGCTGACCACCGTCATGGCGCAGCGGGCGATGCACGACATGGGCATCCGCGCACGTGAACAAAAAGGGAAAATCGATCAAATGGCCGCTGCGATGATCCTGCAGGGCTGGCTTGATTCGAGGGGCATGCAGGAACGCATGCGGAAGGAGTAGCACATGGACAACGAGAACATCATTGAACTCACCGGCGAGGATGGCGATGTCCTGAAGGCCGAATACCTTGACACCGTCCTGGTCGACGATCAGGAATATGTGGTCATGGTGCCGGTTGACGAAGACGGATGCAACTGCGGCGACGAAGGCTGCGGCAGCGAAGGCTGTGATTGCGGCGAAACCGAGGTCATCATCATGAAGGTCCAGAAGAACGGCGACGAGGAATTCCTTGTCCCCGTGGAGGACGATGAGGAGCTCGAGCGCGCCTTTGTGGCGTTCCAGGAGCAGAGCGAGTTCTGCGAGGACGACGAGGAAGAGGAATAATCGCGGAAAGAGGGGAGACATCCCCTTCATGCGGGGGAAGAGGGGATGCCTTCTTCCCCCGTCATCATTTCCGAAGGAAATGATGACAACGTGCGGCAGGACTTTGCGAAGCAAAGTTCGGGAGCACGCAGCACTACGCGGCAGGACTTTGCGAAGCAAAGTTCGGGAGCGCATTTCCGAAGGAAATGATGACAACGTACCGAAGAAAGGTACCGGCACGAAAGGTCATCCGGGACATGCCGGGTGGCGGATGACGGGAGGATGCCGCATGGGAAGCAAAAGAGAGGGCCGTATCAAACAGGTGCGTCCGGGGATCGGTCTTGTCAGGCGTTTGGCATGGATGATGGCCCTTGCGCTCGTATGCGCCGGATGCGCCAGGTCACAGCCCGCGCCTGATCCGGATCCGACCGCGACGGCATCGGCCCTCGCGCAGGACGCCACGCCGGCGGGCACAACCGCAGCCCCGTCGCCGACACCGGCAGCCACAGCCGAGCCCACGGTGGATCGGACCTTCATCAAACCCGATCCTTCACTCCGGCCCATCGCGGTCATGATCGACAACCAGGGGGAGCGTGTGCTGCCGCAGGCCGGCATCCGCCAGGCGCAGGTTGTTTACGAGATCCTGACAGAGTACCGCATCACCCGATATCTGGCCTTCTTCTGGGGCAACATGCCCGAAATGGTCGGCCCGGTGCGCAGCTCCCGACACTACTTCCTCGATTTTGCGATGGAGTATGACGCGGTATACACACACTATGGCTGGAGCCCCCAGGCGCAGCAGGACATCAAGTCCCTGAAAATCCAGAACATCAACGGGTTGGTCAATGGAGACGCTTTCTGGGATACGGACAAGGATCCCGGCAACTGGCAGGATTCCTTCACCTCTGGGGAAAGGGTGCAGGCACAGATCACCAAACTCAGGTACCGCGCCACGCCGAACCAGGTTTTTCCCTTTCAGTATGCCGATGTTTTTGCAGCGCCCGACGCCGGCGATCCCGCAACCCGCATCGAGTTGACCTATGGCAAGGGCTTCACGGCCGGATACGCGTACAACGCAACGACCGGCCTGTATGAGCGCACCCGCAACGGTGTGGCGCAGATGGAACGCAATACGGGCCTGCAGGTGACGCCGCGCAACCTCCTCGTCGAGGTGGTGCCTTCAGCGCCGATTGCAGGCGATGACAAGTACCGCATCAACGTCGCGACGGTCGGCAAGGGATCCGGCTGGTTCGTCACAGGTGGGAAGTCACGGAAGATTTCTTGGGAGAAGAAGGCGCGCGATGCCCAGACCACGTACCGGTTCGAGGATGGATCCCCGCTGGTGCTCAATCCGGGGCAGCTGTGGATCGAAGTGGTTCCGTCCGCATCCAGCGTCTCGATAGAGTGAGGCGCGCGCCTGATGCGCAAGGGAGTGGGCCGCCGCGGATGTCGCGCCGTTGCGACGCAGTTCCGCCGCGGATGCCGCATTTGCGGTTGCCAAGCCTGGCCGGCACATGTGAAATATCATGTGGACAGGCCTGCAAAAGCATGGTATCATATCTCGAAACGAAGCGAGAAAGGATACGGAACATGCAGCATGTCCACAGAACCCTGGCGCACCCCAAGGCGGCAGAGACGCCGCAAACCCCGCCGGGATTGCTGTTTTCGTTTTTCCGTTCTCCTTCCTTTTCCGATCGAAAGGCCCTTTTGTTTCTCCAATGGTAAGACGCACGTCTTGCCATTTTTTTATGCCCGAATGCAGGGTGAAGCGAACGGATCACCCCGCCGGACAACGGCGGGCACGGGGAGAGGAGTGCGCATGAGACTCAGTGCGAAGGACCTGCTCGGCATCGAGGACCTGTCGGCCGGCGAGATCGGCCTCATTCTCGATACGGCAGTCGACATGAAGCGGATCGTCACCAGCGGCATGAAGAAGTCGAACTACCTGCAGGGGAAGACCGTGATGACGCTGTTCTATGAGAACAGCACCCGCACGCGCGTCTCCTTCGAGCTGGCGGCGAAATATCTCGGCGCGCAGGCCGTGAATGTCGCGGTCGCCTCCAGCAGCGTGGCCAAGGGGGAAACCCTCATCGACACGGGCCGCACGCTCGATGTGATGGGCACGGACATCCTGGTCATCAGGCATGGCATGTCCGGCGCGCCGCACCATCTGGCCCGCAACGTGCAGGCCTCGGTCATCAACGCGGGGGATGGCATGCACGAGCATCCGACCCAGGCGCTGCTCGACCTGTACACCATGCGCGAAGCGTTCGGCCACGTCGAGGGCCTGAAGGTCGCCATCCTCGGCGATATCCTGCACAGCCGCGTCGCCCGAAGCAACATCCTGTGTCTTCGCAAGATGGGAGCCGAGGTGCGTGTCGCCGGCCCCGCGACGCTGATGGCGCCGGGCATCGCCGGGATGGGCGTCCAGGTTTGCGGTTCGGTCGGGGAGGCCGTCGAGGGCGCGGATGTTGTGATGTCGCTCCGGGTGCAGCTCGAACGGCAGAAGAAGGCCTTGTTTCCCTCTGCTGCCGAGTACTGCCGGTTTTTCGGACTGAACATGGAGAACATCCGGGGCGCGAAGTCCAATGCGCTGTGGATGCACCCGGGCCCGGTCAACCGTGGCGTGGAGATGCCGACCTCGATGGTCGACGGGCCGCAGTCGGTCATCGACACGCAGGTTACCAACGGGGTCGCGGTGCGCATGGCCATCCTGTATCTGCTCACGGGGAGGGAAGAACATTGAAGCTGCTGATGCAAAACGGAACCATCGTGGAGGCGGGCCGTGAACCGGTCCGGTCGGACATTCTTGTTCTGGGGGACCGCATCGCCGCGGTCGCACCCCGCATCACCCGGGAAGAGGCGGAGGCGCTCGCCGGAAGCACCGGCGCCGATCCGTTCGAGATCCTCGACTGCACCGGCCTCCATGTGTTTCCGGGTCTGGTGGACGCCCACTGCCACCTGCGCGATCCCGGACAGGAATACCGCGAGGACATCGCCACGGGCACCCGGGCGGCGGCTGCCGGCGGGTTCACCGATATCGCCTGCATGCCGAATACGAAGCCGGTGGTCGACGACAAGACGGTCGTGCGCTATCTTGTTGAAAAGGCCGCGCGCGAGGGTGTCGTGCGCGTCCATCCCATCGGTTCGATCACGAAGGGACTTGAGGGGGCCGAACTCGCCGAGATGGGCATGATGCGGGAAGCCGGCATCGTGGCGGTTTCCGACGACGGCCGGCCGGTCGCGAACGCGGCGGTCATGCTCAAGGCCATGGTGTACGCGGCGCAGTTCGGCCTCCGGGTCATTTCGCACTGCGAGGAGATGTCGCTGGCCGAAGGCGGCGCGATGAACGAGGGTGCCGTGTCCACCCGGCTGGGGCTGCGCGGCATACCCACGGCGGCCGAGGACATCATGGTGTCGCGCGAGCTCATCCTCGCCGCATACACCGGCATTCCGGTCCATATCGCCCACGTGTCCACCGCCGGAGCGGTGCAGCTGATCCGGGAGGCGAAAGGGCGCGGGGTAAGGGTGACGGCGGAAACCTGCCCGCATTACTTCACCCTGACGGAAGAGGCCTGCACCGGGTACGATACGAACGCGAAGATGAATCCGCCGCTTCGAACGGCTGCGGATGTGGAAGCCGTCAAGGAGGGCCTGCGTGACGGCACGATCGACATGATCGCGACCGACCACGCGCCGCACCATGTCGATGAAAAGAACGTGGAGTTCGACAAGGCGAACAACGGCATCATCGGGCTGGAGACCGCCCTGCCGCTGACGCTGACGTTCCTGGTGAAGACCGGCGTCCTCTCGCTCCCCGAGGTGGCGGACCGGATGTCGCGTGCGCCGGCGGCCATGCTGGGTCTTCCGGAGAAGCGTGTTGCGGCTGGATTTGCCGCGGACCTGACGGTGGTCGACACCACCTGCGAATGGACCGTTGATCGCGAGTCGATGGCCTCACGGAGCAGAAACACGCCATACCACGGCTGGAAGCTGACTGGCCGCACCTCGTTGACGCTGGTCGGCGGTCGTGTGGTGGCGCGCAACGGCATGCCGGTCATGTAAAACGAATGCGTGCATAATGATGCAATATCGTGTATAATTATGCGAGAATCGATGCGTGTCGGAGGAGGAGATGGCATGAGCTTTTCAGACAAACTGGCAGATGCAATTCGTGCGAAGGGCAATCCGACCGTCATGGGGCTGGATCCGAAGCTTGCGTACATTCCCCCCCACATCCGGAATCAGGCGGCCCGGGTCAGCCGGAATGCCTTCCAGGCAGCTGCCGAGAGCATTGTTGCGTTCAACTTCGCCCTCGTTGACGCGGTCGCGGACATCGTGCCGGCCGTCAAGCCCCAGCTGGCTTACTACGAGCTCTATGGCACCGAGGGGCTGCGCGCCTTCGAGCTGACCTGCCGGTACGCCCGTGAGAAAGGCATGCTGGTCATCGCCGACGGCAAGCGCAACGACATCGGCAGCACGGCGGAAGCCTATTCCGGAGCCTTCCTGGGACGCACGGTCCTGGACGGGGAGGGCGAAGTCCCCGTGTTCGACACCGACGCCCTGACGGTCAACGGCTACCTGGGTGCGGATGGCATCGAGCCGTTTCTGCAAGATTGCGACCGTTACGGAAAGGGTATCTTTGTCCTGGTGAAGACGTCGAATCCTTCCTCCGGGCAGCTGCAGGATCTCAAGCTTGCCGACGGGCGCGCCGTGTACGAGATGATGGCGGACCTGGTGACACAGTGGGGCGAGGGACGAAACGGCGCCTGCGGATACAGTTCGGTCGGCGCCGTCGTCGGCGCGACCTGGCCCAGGCAGCTCGAGGAGATGCGCGTCCGCATGCCCCACGCCTGGATCCTGGTCCCGGGCTACGGCGCCCAGGGGGGGACGGCGCAGGATGTCGCGAAGGCGTTCGACGCCGACGGGCTCGGCGCCATCGTCAACGCGTCGCGCAGCCTCATGTGCGCCTGGCAGAAGGCAGACTGGAAGGCCGATCACGCCGACACGGACTTCGCCGCCGCAGCACGGGCCGAGGCCATCCGCATGCGCGACGACATCCGTGCGGCCCTCAAGCGCTACTGAAGGATCCGGTCGCATCCGTCCTGGCGACGCCACCGACTGTCCTGGCCGCATCCGCTGTGGTGCGGCTTTTCACGGATCATACACGCATCAAGCACAACGAGGTATCGCATGATCGCAAGACTGGCACTCGAGGACGGCACCGTCTTCACCGGCACATCCTTCGGCGCGACAGGCAGCGTCATCGGGGAAATCGTCGTCAACACGGGCATGACCGGCTATCAGGAGGTCCTGACGGATGCCTCCTACGCCGGGCAGATCGTGACGATGACCTATCCGCTCATCGGCAACTACGGCATCAACGAGCAGGATCTCGAATCGGGCGGACCGCAGGTGAAGGGCTTCATCGTGCGTGAATGCAGCCGGAACCCAAGCAACTGGCGCAACCGCGGCGATCTGGGCGCCTGGTTGGCCCGTTACGGCATCATCGGCATCGAGGGCATCGATACGCGGGCCCTCACGCGCATCCTGCGCGAAAAGGGCACCATGAACGGCGTCCTGACGACGGAGGAGGACTTCCGCTTCGACGCCTGGGAAGCACAGATCCACGCCTACCGCATCGAAAATCCGGTGGAAGAGGTGACGGTGAAGGAAACCACGCTGTATCCGGCCGGGTACCGCGAGGAGGGGCCGCAGCCGCACACCGGCGCCGACCGGCTCGCGGAGGAGAAACGGCTGGTGGAAACGGCCATGACCGCCGGCGACCGCCCGCTGCATGTCGCCCTGATGGACTACGGCGTCAAGACGAACATCGTGCGGCACCTCAACCGGCGCGGCTGCGATGTGACGGTCATGCCCGCCACCGCCTCCGCCGAGGAGATCCTCGCGGCTGGCATCGACGGCGTCATGCTGTCGAACGGGCCGGGCGACCCGAAGGACTGCGTGTTCCAGATCGAGCAGATCCGCAAGCTGCTGGGCAGGAAGCCCGTCTTCGGCATCTGCCTGGGCCACCAGCTGACAGCCCTCGCCGTCGGCGGCGACACCGGCAAGCTCAAGTACGGCCACCGCGGCGGCAACCATCCGGTCAAGGACCTGGCGAAGGACCGCACCTACATCACCAGCCAGAACCACGGCTATGCGGTGTTGGCGGACAGCCTGCCTGCAACGGCCGTCGTCAGCCATGTGAACATGAACGACAACACGGTCGAGGGTGTGAAGTACCTCGACACCCCGACCTTCACGGTGCAGTTCCATCCCGAGGCCTCACCGGGTCCCATGGACAACGGCTACCTGTTCGACGAGTTCGTCGCGCTCATGCAGCAGCACCTCGCGCACTAATCCACCATTGGAACGCCACGGAGGAACATTCATGCCGAAGAGGACAGACGTCAAGCGGGTGCTGGTCATCGGATCCGGCCCCATCATCATCGGTCAGGCCGCGGAGTTCGACTATGCCGGCACCCAGGCGTGCCGCGCCCTGCGCGAGGAGGGCATCGAGACCATCCTCGTCAACAGCAACCCGGCGACCATCATGACCGATCGCGAGATCGCGGACAAGGTTTACATCGAACCGCTGCACATCGAGGTGGTCAAGAACATCATCCGCCACGAGAAGCCGGACAGCATCCTGCCGACCCTGGGTGGCCAGACCGGCCTGAACCTGGCAATGGAGCTCGCGGAATCGGGCTTCCTCGAGGAACAGGGCGTGAAGCTGCTGGGCACGAACGTGGAGGCCATCCACAAGGCCGAGGACCGGCAGGCGTTCAAGGATACGATGATTTCCATCGGCGAGCCCTGCATCGCCTCGAAGGTCGTCAACACGCTCGAGGACGCGCTTGATTTCGCCGAGGAGATCGGCTATCCCGTCATCGTGCGGCCCGCGTACACGCTCGGCGGCACGGGCGGCGGCATCGCGAAGAACGAAGCCATGCTGCGCGACATCGGCACCAACGGCCTGCGCCTTTCCCGCGTGCACCAGGTGCTCATCGAGAAGGACATCTCGGGTTGGAAGGAAGTCGAGTACGAGGTGATGCGCGATGGCAAGGGCAACGTCATCACCGTCTGCAACATGGAGAACATCGACCCGGTGGGCGTCCACACGGGCGACTCCATCGTCGTGGCGCCGTCCCAGACCCTTGCCGACAAGGAATACCAGATGCTGCGCACTGCGGCGCTCAACATCATCTCCGCGCTGAAGATCGAGGGCGGGTGCAACTGCCAGTTCGCCCTGCATCCCGATTCGTTCGAGTATGCCGTCATCGAGGTCAATCCCCGCGTGAGCCGCTCCTCGGCACTGGCCTCGAAGGCCACGGGCTACCCCATCGCGAAGGTGGCCTCGAAGATCGCCATCGGCTACGGCCTCGATGAAATCCCCAACGCCGTCACCGGCAAGACGTACGCGTGTTTCGAGCCCACGCTCGACTACTGCGTCGTCAAGATCCCGAAGTGGCCCTTCGACAAGTTCGTGCGCGCCCACCGTACCCTGGGCACGCAGATGAAGGCGACCGGCGAGGTCATGGCCATCGGCAACTCGCTCGAGCACGCCCTCATGAAGGCGCTGCGCTCGCTCGAGCTCGGCATCCGCACGCTCGAGACGCCGCTGTGCAAGGAGCTGGACGAGGAGCAGCTGCACGACCGGCTCTACCGCATCGACGACGAGCGGATCCTCGTCATCGCCGAGGCGATCCGCCGGCAGTTCGACCTGCAGGACATCCATGACATCACGAAGATCGACCTGTTCTTCCTCAACACCTTCCGCAACATCGTCATGATGGAGGAGGAGCTCAAGACCCGCATCCTGTCCACACTCGACGCCGACATCCTGCGCCGGGCCAAGAAGATGGGCTTTCTCGACGAAACCATCGCCAAGTACGCCAAGACCTCGAAGGATGCGGTGCGCGACCGCCGCCGCGCGCTGGGCCTGTCGCCCGCCTACAAGATGGTCGACACCTGCGCCGCCGAGTTCGAGGCGCAGACGCCCTATTTCTACTCCACCTACGACGAGATCACCGAAGCGCGGCCCAGCAACCGCAAGAAGGTGCTCGTGCTCGGTTCCGGTCCCATCCGCATCGGCCAGGGCATCGAGTTCGACTACTGCTCCGTCCACTCGGTCTGGGGACTGAAGGAGGAGGGCTACGAGGCCATCATTGTCAACAACAACCCCGAGACGGTCTCCACGGACTTCGACACGTCCGACCGGCTCTATTTCGAACCGTTGACGCCCGAGGACGTCCTGGAGATCATCGAGGTGGAGCAACCGGACGGCGTCATTGCCCAGTTCGGCGGCCAGACGGCCATCAAGCTCACCAATCCGCTGGCGGACGCCGGCATCCGCATCTTCGGCACCGCCGCGAGGGATGTCGATGCCGCCGAGGACCGCGAGAAATTCGAGCAGATCCTGGAATCGCTGCAGATTCCCCGGCCGAAGGGCTTCACCATCTTCACGAAGGAGGAGGCCCTCAAGGCGGCCAACACACTCGGTTACCCGGTGCTGGTGCGCCCGTCGTACGTGCTGGGCGGCAAGGGCATGGAGATCGCCTACCAGGACCGCGACATCGTCGACTTCATGGACATCATCCTGCGCGAGGAGCAGGAGAATCCCATTCTCGTCGACAAGTACATGATGGGCAAGGAGCTCGAGGTCGACGCCATCTGCGACGGGGAGGACATCCTCATCCCCGGCATCATGGAGCATCTGGAGCGCGCGGGCGTGCACTCGGGCGACTCCATCTCCATCTATCCGCCCCAGACCCTGTCGGAGAAACTCAAGGAGAAGATCCACGACACGACAAGGAAGCTGGCGCTGGCCCTTCATGTGCGCGGCATGGTGAACATCCAGTACGTGTTCTTCAACAACGAACTGTACGTCATCGAGGTCAATCCGCGCTCCTCGCGCACGGTGCCCTACATCTCCAAGGTGACGGGCATTCCCATGATCAACATGGCCACACGCATCATGATGGGGCGCAAGCTCTCCGACTTCCCCTATGGCACGGGCATCTACCGCGAGGCCGATCACATCGCCGTCAAGGTGCCGGTGTTCTCCTTCGAGAAGCTGCACAACGTCGACACGACCCTCGGGCCCGAAATGAAATCCACAGGTGAGGTGCTGGGGATCGCAAAGAACCTCGACGAGGCCGTTTTCAAGGGCATGGTGGGCGCGGGCATGAAGTTCCCGGAGGCGGGCACGGGCATCCTGTTCACCGTGCGCGATACGGACAAGCCCGAGCTGCTGCCGATCGCCGAGGGCTTCGCGGCTTTGGGATACGAACTCTATGCCACCGGCAACACCGCGAACTACCTCAACCGCCATGGCATCGCCACCAATGCGGTCCGCAAGCTTCGCGACCCGTCGCCGAACCTGATGGACCTTGTTGAGAGTGGCAGGATCAAGATGATCGTCAATACGCCCACCAAGGGGCGCGACGCCGAGCGCGACGGGTTCCGCATCCGTCGCAAGGCCGTCGAACGCTCCATCCCATGCCTGACTTCGCTGGATACTGTCGGGGCGGTGCTGCGGTGCCTGAAGATGGGCAAGCAGGTCGGATCCCTAGACATCATCAACCTCGAGGTGTTCGACCGGGCCTGAGGCGGCGGGATTTCCCCGTTCGCGCACCTGCTGCGGGGCCTGGTGTCCGAGGCCTCTGGCGGATCAACACCGCAGCCCTGCGGTCGAAGCAATCATGACACGCAAAAAGATCCGGATGATGCCGCATCATCGGATCTTTTTTGCGTTTTTCTTCCATAGGATGGTAAGAATGCAAAGGCAGACGCCTGTGATCCCCCGTATTGCACATCGACGAAAGGAAGTGGAAGCGTATGGCGGAGCATGTGACAAACGTTCTGATCGTGGATGATTCCATTTTATTCCGGGAATCCTTGAAACGATGCCTGGGGGATGAGCCGGGGTTGCATGTTGTCGGTGAGGCGGTGGATGCGGAGGATGCGGTTCGCCGTATCGAGTCGCTTCGGCCGGATGTGATTTCCCTCGATGTCGAGATGCCCGGCATGAGCGGCATCGAGTTCATGCGCCGCATCATGCCGCAGTATGCGATTCCGGTTGTCGTCGTCAGTTCGGTCAGTGGCGCCGTGTTTGACGCGCTGGGTGCCGGCGCGCTTGACTTTGTGGCCAAGCCTGACACCGGGTCCGTCGAGGATGTCGCGCAGTTCACTTCGGAGCTCAAGACCAAGCTCAAGGCCGCCTCTCAGGCAAATTGCTCGGTGCTGGTCCGCAATGCCGACCGGCGGATGGACCGCCTGGAGATCTGTCCGCCGGTACTCGTGTTTGGCGGGTCGACTGGTGCGACGGAAGCGTTGTATGCCATCCTCAAGGATATGCCGCATTCCATGCCCGGCATCGTGGCTGTCCTGCACATGCCGCCCGTGTTCACCCGGCTGTATGCGGAACGTCTGGCGGACCTGTGCCGGATGGATGTATGCGAGGCGGAGGATGGCATGCCCATTGTCCCGGGTCGCGTCCTGATTGCGCCCGGTGACAGGCATGTGCGCATACAGCGCGGCAGCAGGGGATTGTCGGCGATACTGGCGACCGGTGGACGGGTGAACGGGCATTGCCCGTCCGTGGACGTGCTCTTCGATTCGGCGGCGCAAACCGCCGGCCCGCAGACCGTCGGCATTCTTCTGACCGGCATGGGATCCGATGGTGCCCGAGGGCTGCTGCATCTGCGTGATGCCGGAGCCCTTACCCTCGCGCAGGATGAAGCGTCATCCGTGCGCATGGCTGGCCGACTGCAAATGTGCGATGATCCAGGGCTATCTCATCGGGCGGCCCATGCCCGAGGACGAGGTGCCACACTGGCTGCAAAAGCACCTGCCGCATCGTTGAGCGAGCGGGCCATCAAGCCGTGCGGCGGGTGTGCGGCTGAACAAGCCTGCGCCATGCTTGCACGGGCTTGCATGTGGGGGATGTGCGCGCGGTTGATGCCCCTGCATCTCTCAGGGATTCGGTGCCCGCACCACGAACATTTCGAATGTGCCGGGTCCCTCGTTGCGCAGTTCCATCCAGGTATCGGGCGGCAGATGCACGACGGTGCCCTGCACGTATTTTTCCTCCTGCGTGTCGCTGTGCCGTACCGTGACCATGCCGTGCGTGATGATGAAATAGACATGGGTGTTCGCGCGGTGTCCCTCGATGGCCTCGCCCGCCGGCAGGATCATGTGGCTGATGGCGACATCGGCATTCCTCACGAGCCGTTCCACCGTTTTCTCGCGCATCGACGAGAAGGCGTGGATGACCGGCTTGACGACGAGCAGTGCCTTTTCGGACGATTCGATGAAGGCGTCGACCTCTCCCTCGAGCGAGCTGCCCTCCCGCGTGTCGAGCAGGTCGAACCGCTCCGTGATCTCCGCCAGCTGTTCCTCCGTGAGCGTGCGGCTGAACCAGGGGTAGAGAATGGAGCTTTCGCGCCGCATGTGGTCGCGCTGCAGGTCGAGGTAGGCGGAAAGGCTCGATTCCAACTGCTCCACCTCGCCGGACCGAAGTCCCTCCTCCGCCTGCCGAAGCAGGTCGCGTCCCGTGGCGTGTTCGGCGATCATCGCCTGCAGGAAGGGGTGTGCGCCCTGCGGCAGCCGGAAGAGGATCTCTTCCTCCTTCATGTGGTGAAAGCGGTCCGTATAGGCGCGTGCGTAACGGATCAGATCATCGGCCAGGGGGCGGTCGGTACCCCGCAGGTCGTTTCGGGCGAGCAGTCCTGGAATGAGCCCGAGTAGCCTCGTGATGCGTTCGTGTTCCGTGATGAGCTCGCGCAGCGGTTCCGCCAGGGACGGCAGGTCCGCGCCGCCGATGTCGGCGTCGGATGGAAACGCGAAGGCATTGTCGGCCAAAGTTTCCGTTGGGACCGTGTCGTCCGGGGATGGACCGCGGCCTGCCTCGTTCGCTGGCATCGATGCCGCCAACCCGGATGTCCCGCGCGCCACTGCGGGTGCGGATGCCGGTCCGGTCTGCTCCACCCCTTCGCGGACAGTGACGGGGAGACCGGCATCGCGGAATGTTGCCGTCTCGCCGAAGGATCCCAGCGGCATCGCCTGTCCGAACGGGCTGGGCAATACATCGGCATGAACCGCGTGGGAAAGCAGGTTCCTGATTTCCGCCATCAGGCGATGCTCCTGCTCGGGCGTGAGGCGATTGCGCTTGACCACGTCCCTGAGCAGGCAGTTCTCCTTCAGGCATGCCTGGATGTCCACGCCGTTGTCGACCAGCAGCCCTCCGATGGCGGGGTACCGTTCAAGGACGATGCGGATGGGTTCATGCATCAAGGTTTCCATGACTCCTCCTCCTGTCGGACGGCAATCGTTCCTGCACGATGTCTGGATTGTTCTTACCCAAAAACCCGTCGTTGTCGCAACGATCTTTTTTGTCTGCCGGCGGCCTGTGATCGTGAGCGACCGCATCGTGCCCGTTCGATTGACAAGCGGCGTGAATCTTCGTATCATGGGATGTGCAAAGCGCGCACAACGCGCCTTTTCCCGTGCGGACGTGGCGGAATCGGCAGACGCGCCGGTTTTAGGTACCGGTGGGAGACCGTAAGGGTTCAAGTCCCTTCGTCCGCACCAGGGAGTGTCTCGATTCAGCGAGGCACTCCTTTTTTGTTGGAAAGCGGCATGACAGGATCGCCAGATGCATCCGCATGCTGTAGCATGTTGTTGTGAACCGGATGGACGACACGCCGGATATGCCGATGAGGACAATGGCGCATCTGCAGGGAGAGGGGAGATGGAAGAGATGGTCACAGCTCATGTATGGGAGGAATTCTGCAGGATCGGTTCCGATGTTTGCGGCGGCTTGCTGTTTGACAAGAGCGGCGGCCTGCTGGTCGCGCGTCCGCGCGGACTTGACCGGGTGACGCCGGAGGGGATGGTTTCCGTTTTTTGTGATGTTGGCGGGCCGGGGGACGCAAAGGACTATTACTTTCAAAGCCCGTTCATCTGGGACATGAAATATGACGGCGACAACAACATCATTGCGGCCGCGCAGGACAGAATCATCAGGATCACGGCGGACGGACATGCAACCACGCTCATCCGGGAGGATTTTGACGGTTTTCTCGGAGCGAGCGGATTGGAGTTGGATCAGGAAGGGAATCTGTACGTGGTCAGCGGCGGCAGGGTGTACCGATATGCAAGCGATCTGACAAGGACGGAATACATCAGCTCTCGTGACTATCAGTCGTTCTTTTCCATCGCGTTCAGTCCGGATTATCATCACCTCTACCTGACCGACTTTTTCACCAAGGCGCTGATCGCATATGAAATCAATCCGGACGGTTTGCCGGGCAAGGTGACCGAAATCGTTCGGGAGCCGGTTGCCGACTCCGGTTCTTTCGGTGCGCCCCTGAACATGATCTTCAACGACAGCGGCGATCTGCATGTTTCCATTGATGGGATGGCCAAACTGCTGGTCATGGATCAAAACCGCAAGATGACCATGATCGATATGAACGAGCCGGTCCGCAATCACATCATTGCATTTGGCAATGGGGCATTCGGTGAGGACTTTCTTTACTTTACCACATATGGTGACAAGGTGTGCAGAACACGATACGCAACAAGACAGGGACCAAGCCGATCAGACATCGTGCCCGGCTGACGCGTCTGGCCGGCCACGGCGCCGGAAGCGCGCCGCATCACGCATGACGCCCGCTTCCGTGGATTTGGCGGGCACCGCGTGCTATACTGCCAGATGGCGGGCTTTGCCCGAACCGGGCGTTCGCGGCGGTTTCACTGACAGGGCCGCGAAACAGCGCAAGGCAGCGGTTTGTGCCGCAGGAGTATGAATGGCGCCGAAGAACAAGGCCTATGCGGTCCGTTGCGGCCGCGATCCCGTCACAAAGCAGGTGGTCAGAAACCGCATCCTGGACAGCTGGCCGGAGACATGCCGGCTGGTGCACGGTGCACCGGGCGCGGTCTACGCCGGCTTCCCCACGGTGGAGGAGGCACGGGCCTGGCTTGAGGCAGGCAGCCAGTCACAGGATGATCTGCCGGAAACAGGCAAGGTGACGCGTCCGAGACGGTCGAAGGCACCTGCCGCACCTCCGGGCGACCCGGACGCTGGCCGCGCCACGACGTCAAGGAGCAGGAAAAAACCGCCGGAGGCAGTGTTTGCACCGGACCTGCTCCGCTGCTATGTCGACGGCAGTTTCAACGACAATGTGCCGAATTACGGCTTCGGCCTCGTCTGCGTCCTGGACGACACGATTGTGCATGCGGCGGGCGGTGCCGGAAAGAACGCCGAAGCCGTCTCCATGCGCCAGATCGCAGGCGAGCTGCTCGGCGCGATGCAGGGACTGGTGTACGCACGCCGGAATGGGCACCGCAACGTGGTCGTGCTGCACGACTACATGGGGGTGGCGCATCATGCCACCGGCGTCTGGAAACGGACGAATCCGTTCTCGATCACGTATTACGAATGGATGCAGGCCTTTTTCCGGGAGAACCCGAACATGAAGGTCTCGTTCCGGAAAGTGCCGGCGCACGCGGGCTACCTCTACAACGAGCTGGCGGACGTGCTTGCGAAGCGTTCGGTCGGCATGCAGCCGGATGCGGAATGGCTCGCGAAGGCACGTGAACTCGGCGTGGTGACCGACGTGTGATGATGGATGCCACGGTGGCGGAGACCTCCCCCGGAGGCAGGGGGAGACAAAGCGGGGCTGTGTCCGCGCGCATGGTGTCGGAT
>JAEXRM010000194.1 GCA_023440865.1 Bacillota bacterium | reverse complement strand
GCCGTGAAACCGACCATCAGCGAATCGGGAAACGGCCACGGCTGGCTCGCCAGATAACGGATGCCGGATACCGCAATGCCGACTTCCTCGCGCACCTCGCGGGCCACACAATCCTCGAAGGTTTCGCCCGGCTCGACAAAGCCGGCCACCAGGCTGAACAAGCCAGATGCAAAATGGTTTGCGTGCGCCAGGAGCAGCGCATCCCCGCGTGTCACCGCCACGATGATGGCGGGAGACAGGCGTGGATATTGGCGGAACCCGCATGCCGGACATGCCATCGCCCGCTCGTCGGCATGGGGCGCCATCTTTGCGCCACAGCGCCCGCAAAACCGGTTGTTGCGCTCCCAATTCACAATCTGCAGGGCGCGGCCCGCCAGAAAACCCGCGTCCGCCCCCATCGCCGGCAGCAGGGTTCGCAGGGCATCCAAGCCGAAGTCTCCGTCCATTGCCTGTGGTCCGCCGGCATCTCCCGCCACGCCTGCGGCAAGGGATGCAGCCAGAACCGGAACGCCCTCATAGCGGCCCAGTGGGTGAACCTGGGAAAGCGCTGCCAACACCTCGAATGGCAACCGGCCCTGGGGAATCTCGATGTCGCCCAGTGCATAGCCGCCCTGTGCGGTGCCGCCCGCAAACGCGCCCCCAGAAGCAACGCCGCCCTGCACAGCCTGTGTGCCGGCCGTTGGTGCGCGACTCGTCCCGGAAAGCGTGGCCGAATCGGCCAGCGGCCGGCTCAGGAGTCGATCCCCCTGAAACAGGAACCAGATCGCCCGGTCCACGTCCGTCTCGTTCTGGCGGATCCAGGACTCCCCCGGTATCGGCGGATGGTACGCGGGCTCATATCGATCGAAAAGACTTGCCTGCCGTGTGCCGTCATTCATGTCATCACCCTTACCTTCCGCAACTTCCGGAACAGAGGAAAGGCCGCAGTGCGGCCAATGCCAAACTGCGGCCCCGAACGGGTCTGTCTTGTCTGTCTGTCAACGGATGACCGGAACAACGCCCTTCATCCGCCCCAGACGTTCTCAGGAAGCGGAATCCACCTCGCTGCGCTTCTTCTTGCGCGGCGGGGCGATGGCCCTGCGGGCTTCCCCGTGGATGAGCTTGGGTTGGTTGCCCGAGAGGATGGCATCCTTGTCGAGTACGCACTTTTCGACAGTCTCCGTCGTGGGAATGTCGTACATGACATCGAGCATGATTTCCTCGAGGATGGCGCGCAGGCCGCGGGCACCGGTCTTGCGTTCGAGGGCGCGGTCCGCGATGGCGTCAAGCGCCTCCGCCTGCACCTCGAGCTTGACCCCATCGAGCTCGAACAGTCGCTCGTACTGCTTGATGAGGGCGTTCTTGGGCTTGGTGAGGATATCGATGAGCGCCGAACGGTCGAGTGCGTGCAATGGCACGACGACAGGCAGGCGGCCGACAAACTCGGGAATGAGTCCGTACTTGACGAGGTCGGAGGGGTTCACGCTCTTGTAGACCTCACTGATGTCGAGCTCCTTCTTGCTTTCGATCTCGGCGCCGAAGCCCATCGTCTTCTTGCCGATGCGGTTCTGGATGATCTTGTCCAGACCGTCGAACGCACCACCGCAGATGAAGAGGATGTTCGTGGTGTCGATCTGCAGGAACTCCTGGTGCGGGTGCTTGCGGCCGCCCTGAGGCGGCACGGAGGCTACCGTGCCCTCGAGGATCTTCAGCAGCGCCTGCTGGACGCCTTCACCGCTGACGTCGCGGGTGATCGACACGTTCTCGGACTTGCGTGCGATCTTGTCGACCTCATCGATGTAGATGATGCCGTTCTGGGCGCGCGCGATGTCGAAATCGGCGGCCTGGATGAGCTTGAGCAGGATGTTCTCGACGTCCTCGCCCACATAGCCCGCCTCCGTGAGGGAGGTCGCGTCCGCGATGGCGAAGGGCACGTTGAGAATCTTGGCCAGCGACTGGGCCAGATAGGTCTTGCCGCAGCCGGTGGGACCGATCAGCAGGATGTTGCTCTTCTGCAACTCGACATCATCCTTGGTCTTCTCGGCGCGGATGCGCTTGTAGTGGTTGTAGACGGAAACCGCCAAAGCACGCTTCGGTCGCTCCTGCCCAACCACATACTGATCGAGGATGTTCTTGATCTCGGCGGGCTTGAGCAGTTCGTCCTGCGGGACGGGACCGCTGAATTCCTCGAAATCGTCGTCGATGATGTCCGAGCAAAGCTCCACGCACTCGTCGCAGATGTTCACACCGGGTCCGGCCACAAGGCGGCGGACCTGGTCCTGCGTCTTGCCGCAGAACGAGCACTTCAATTGTTTCTTGTCATCCATTTTCGCCATTCGTCACCCTCAAGCCCTGCGCTGCATGATCTGATCCACCAGGCCGTACGCCATGGCTTCATCGGCATCCATGAAATAATCGCGCTCGACATCCTGCTGGATCTTCTCGAGCGGCTGTCCCGTATGCTCGGCGAGCATGCGGTTGAGCTTGTCCTTGGTCTTGAGGATCCATTCGGCGTGGATCTTGATGTCGGTTGCCTGGCCGCGCGCGCCGCCGAGAGGCTGGTGGATCATGATGGTGCTGTTCGGCAGGGCAAAGCGCTTGCCCTTGGTGCCCGCGGAGAGCAGGAAGGCTCCCATGGAGGCGGCCATGCCGACGCAGATGGTGGAAACGTCGCACTTGACGTGGCGCATGGTGTCGAAGATCGCCATGCCGGAGGTGATGGAACCGCCGGGGCTGTTGATATAGAGCTGGATGTCCTTGTCGGGGTCATCCGCCTCGAGGAAGAGCATCTGGGCGACCACGAGGGAAGCCGTGACATCGTTGACCTCGTCGCTGAGCATGATGATGCGGTCCTTCAGGAGTCGGGAATAGATGTCAAACGACCGCTCTCCGCGGCTGGACTGCTCGATGACAATCGGTACGAGGGACATGAGGTGCCTCCTTTCGGCATGCGAACCTTAGCTTGCTGTATGGCCGGTGGCGAATCCGCCGGAATTCGAAAACGGTGGATGCCGTATCCGAAGTTTGACCTACTCTGATATTATATCCCCCGCGCGCCGGGAATGCAAACAGGCATTCCCCCACGGCATCAAAGCACTGGGGGTGGCAATGCCGCTGGCACCCCACCCCCGTGATCATCAAGCTGGTCATCGGACAGATTCATCGCCGTATCCCGCGCGCCGCTTTCCCGGCGGATTGCCGAGCGAACGCGCGCAATGCGCATTGCGGAACCGCCTGCGGCTGCGGGGGCGCACCGCGGGCTTCGGCCCGTCACGCCGCGAGTCAGCCGGCAACGGCGCTTTCGACCATCAGTTTGACGGCCGCCTTGCTGCAGGCGTTCTCGCCGACATGCTCCATGCCGTGCTCGTCGAGCTGCTTGCGGATCTCCTCCGCGGACTGGCCGTACTGCTTGGCCATGTCGGCCAGTTCGGCTTCGATCATTTCATCGGAGGCCTTGATGCCCTCGGCCTTCACGACCGCCTCGACGAGCAGCGAGGTCAGGACCTGCTCGCGCGCGCTGTCGCGGAAGTCGGCGCGCATCTGCTCCTCCTGCATGCCCATCATCTGCATGTAGCGCTTGAGGTCCATGCCCTGGTAGCGCAGGTTCATGTCGAACTGGCGCATCATCTGACCAAGCTGGGTCTCGACCATGGCGTCCGGAATCTCGACGGTCAGGTTTGCTGCGGCAGCCTTGAGGACGGCCTCCTCGAACTTGCGGTCGGCGGCTTCCTGGGCCTTGGTCGTCAGGTTCTTCCGCAGGTCGGCCTTGTATTCCTCCAGGGTGTCGAACTCGCTGACATCCTTGGCAAACTCGTCATCGAGCTCGGGCATCTCGCGGTACTTGATCTCCTTGACGGTGACCTTGAACAGGGCGGGCTTGCCGGCAAGCTCCGCGGCATGGTACTCCTCGGGGAAGGAGACGTTGACGTCGACCTCCTGGTTGAGCGGCGCGCCGACCAGCTGGGCTTCAAAGCCCGGAATGAAGGTGTTGGAGCCGATGACCAGCGTGTAGTCCGTTCCCTTGCCGCCATCAAAGGCGACCCCGTCGGTGAAGCCCTCGAAGTCGATGGTGAGGGTATCACCGTCCTGCACGTTGCGATCCTCGACCGTCACCAGACGGGAATTGCGCTGACGGACGCGATCGAGCTCCTTCTCCACATCCTCGTCGGTGACCAGGACGGCTTCCTTCTCGACCTTCAGGCCCTTGTATTCGCCCAGGACGACCTCGGGCTTGCAGGTGACGGTGGCGGTGAACACCAGCGCCTTGCCGGAGCCGATGTCCTCGACGTCGATCTCCGGACGGTCGACAGGTTCAAGCCCGAGCTCCTCGACGGCGGCCTCATAGGCGGCGGGGCATGCGAAATTGATGGCGTCCTCATAAAAAACGCTCTCGCCGTACATGCGGGTGATGATGTTGCGGGGTGCCTTGCCCTTGCGGAAGCCCTGCAGGGCGAAACGGCCCTTGTTCTTCTGGTAGGACTTCTCCATTGCGGCTTCGAACGCCGCCGCATCCACCTCGATGGTGAGCTTGACAACGTTTTTCTCGATCTGTTCCATCTTTGCGCCCATGCTGTTGCGCCTCCTGATCCTCATTTTCGGGCCGTACGCCCCATGTCCGTTCCGGCTCCGCAGTGCGGTCCTGCTCCGGCCTGGTGCGTCGACCGCCGACCCCGTACCGGCTGCACGCTGCCACCGGATCCCAGGGACCGGTGCGCGGCAGGATGCACGAAGTCAAAAGCCAACCGATTATACCACGGAAAGCCCCGTATGGCAAGGGATTGCGTGAATCCGACCGGAAACGCGGGGGCGATTCAGTCACCATCCACGGCGACCGGTGTGAACAGCAGGTTGTCCGCCGACACAAGCCGGTAGTCGATGCCATCGAGATCCCCCTGGATGGCGGCGTATCGTCCGCGACCATGCAGATGGCCGTACAGGCAGCGGCGGACACCGAACGTGCGCAGGATGTCGACATAGGCGCCCGGCTCCCGCCGGGCATTGAACGGCGGGAAGTGGAGCAGGGCGATCGTGGCCTCGGCTCCGAGCCCCTCGGCGGCGCGCAGCGACAACCGCAGCCGTTCCTGCTCGCGCAGGAAGATCTTGCGATCCTCGGCGGAGAAATCCTCGTCTCCGGGCGACTTCCAGCCGCGCGCCCCGCAGATCGCCCAACGGCCGACCCGCACGGCGTCATTGTGCAGGATGCGGATGCTTGCAAACCCTTGCGCCTGAAGAAACGCATCGAGTTTGCTGCGAGTGGTCCACCAATAGTCATGATTGCCCTTGGTGAGGATTTTCCGGCCGGGAAGCGCCTCGAGCCAGCGAAAGTCGGCGATGGCATCAGGCAGGTACGTGGCCCAGGAGAAATCGCCCGGCATGAGCACGGTGTCCTCCGGACCGACGGTCCGTATCCAGTTCTGTTTGAGTTTGACCATGTAGTCGGCCCATTCCGGACCAAACACATCCATCGGCTTGTCGACACCGACCGCCAGATGCAGGTCGGATATCGCGTAGATCGCCATGAAGCCTCCCGTTTCCTTGATTGCCGCATGCCTCGGCCACTGCGGGTCAGTCCTTGATCGCGGGCTGCGGCGGATCCACCAGTGCAAAGCGGATCTGCCCCTCTGCCGCCGTGTCGCCGTTCACGGTCGCCTTGACCTTCACCTTGCCCATGTTTCGGCGAAACGCGAGAAACTCGGCCTCCACCAGCAGGGTATCGCCGGGAACGACCTGGCGGCGGAACTTCATCTCCTCGATGCCGGTGAACAAACCGAGCTTGCCCTTGTTGTCACGCAGCATCAGGCCGGCGGCACAGGCGATCTGGGCCATGCATTCGACGATCATCACGCCGGGCATGATGGGGCTTCCCGGAAAATGACCCGGAAAATACGGTTCATTGCATGTGACGTTCTTGATGCCGGCGACCTTCATGCCTTCGAAGATCTGTGGCGTGTTCTCCGGAGGCAGCTGTGTGAGCCGGTCCACCATCAGAAAGGGGTAGCGGTGGGGCAGAATCTGTTGCAAATCGATTGCGTCGAGCCAGTCCTTGCGGGTTGTTCCCATTGCGTGCCTCCCTCATGCGTCCATGCGCGCATCCAGCAACGCGCCGCCACGCGGACACCCCGTGCCGTCGGCGACTCATGGCGCGCCAGCGAAATCAGTCGTCCATCTCCCAGTTGTGCCAGACATGCTGCACATCGTCATGCTCCTCGAGCTTCTCGATGAGTTTTTCCATGTTTTCAACGGCTTCCGGATCGGCCAGCACGGTGGTCGTCTTCGGAATCATCGTGACCTCGGCCGTCTCAAAGGACAGGCCCTGGGCCTCGAGCGCTTCCCTGACCTTGGAGAAGTCGTTCGGATCGGTCAGAATCTCATAATATTCATCCTCGACATGAAAATCCTCGGCACCGGCATCAAGCGCGCTCATCATCAGGGTGTCCTCGTCCGGGGCCCCTTCCCTGGCGACAAGGATCTGTCCCTTCTTGTCGAACAGGAACGAGACGCAGCCCGTCGTCCCCATGTTGCCGCCATACTTGTCGAAGAAGTGGCGGATGTCGCCGGCCGCGCGGTTGCGGTTGTCCGTCAGGGCATCCACGATCACCGCCACGCCATTCGGGCCGTACCCCTCGTACGAGATCTCCTCGTAGTTGTTCGCATCGCCTTCTCCGGCCGCCTTCTTGATGCTGCGCTGGATGTTGTCGTTGGGCATGTTGTTGGTCTTCGCTTTGGCAATGACATCGCGCAGGCGGGAATTGGAAACCGGATCCGCGCCGCCGGCCTTGACGGCGATGGCGATCTCCCGGCCGATCTTCGTGAACATGTTGCCGCGGACGGCATCCGCCTTGCCCTTGCGATGCTTGATGTTGGCCCATTTCGAATGTCCGGACATGGTTCGCTCCTTTGCCTTGTGCGGCATGCCGCCGGGTTGTCCCGGAACCGGCTGGTCATGGTGGTTGATAGATCATCCCGTCATGCCGCCCAACCTGTCAGGCTGACCATCCTGGAAGGCTGGCCACCGGAGCGGGCGGATCGGCTTGGCTGGCTACACGTCATCGTCATCGAGCACACGGACGAATGCACCGGACTCCGTGAATGCGACCGGTCTCGGTTCGGAGAATCGAATGGATACACGGGCCGCGGTCAGGTCCGCCACCCCGCGTTCCAGCGCGTCGCGCCGATCCGGTTCCAGGAACACCCGCATCCTGACATCGGCGCCATAGGAGGCGCCACCGGTGAGATAACCGCCGGAAGCCAGATAATGGGCGACCTTGCCGGCCAGGGTGTAGTCCATGCGCAGTTCGGTGTCGATGCAGGGCTTCACGACGAGAATGCCCGCTTGCTCCACCCCGAGCGAGGCAGCCTTCCCGTAGGCCCGCACCAGACCGGACGCCCCCAGCAGAACGCCGCCAAACCAACGGCTGACCACGATGACGGCATTGGTGATCCCCTGTTTTTGCAGGACATCCAGGATGGGTATGCCCGCGGTGCCGGCCGGTTCGCCATCGTCGCTGCTGCGGCGGACGGACGCCTCCCGGTCAAGCGCGTACGCGTGACAGTGATGGCGCGCGTCCCAGTCGCGGGTGCGGATTTCCCGGATGAATGCGAGCGCTTCCTCCTCCGATGCGATGGGTCGTGCCGATGCGACAAAACGCGACCGCTTTTCCTCATGGCAGGCGGTTGCCGCCTGACACAGCGTCTTGTGGGGGCGTACCGTCATGCCTACCATCCTGTCCGCCTGCTTGTCCGGCCCGGTTTCCCGTGAATGCCCCGCGGGGCATGGCGCCGTGGCTGTCCCGCCGGCGCCGGCGCAGTGATTGTTCCTGCGGGAAAACCGCATATGGCAAGGGATGTTTCGGGCACGTGTCCGAAACATCCCCACAATTCTACCAGATTCCTTTCATTTGGTTCAACCCGCCCTGCGAACCACCATGATGGTTCGACCAAAAAGGGCATTGGTTGCCATCAGTCAGTCCTGCCTGTCTTCTCGCAGTACTTGCGGTAGGATTGCGTCAAGAGCGAGCGGTCCTGGCTGTAAGTGATCATGTCGAGCGCTTCGGCGACGGGATGGAACCCCGCCTCCTGGATCTTCTCTGGTTCACCGATGGAGCAGGACTCGTCCGCCGCGGTCATTACATACCATGCGATCCGGTTGCACACCGGCCGCTGTCTGGTGATGGAGTAGAACTCATAGTAGGTGCGACCGGCACTGTCGATGATGGACGCCTCGATGCCGGCTTCATGCCGCACGCTTTCGAGCGCGGTCGGCTCCGGCTGGTTCCCGGCCTTGATGATGCCCTTGGGCATCACCCACTCCCCTTTCTCATTCTTCTGCAGATACACCTTGTCGCCGCAAAAAATGACGCCACCGGCACAGTCACGTAGTTGCATGATTCCGGATCTCCCTCCCCCGGCGCCACCGCATGCAGATGGTTTCCGGGCATAAAAAAAGGCACCGTCTGTGAATGATAATCATGATTCCCGACAATGTGCCCCGGCCGAAGCCATATCAACTGAACTCAAACTATATGAAAGGAGGAACAAAATGAAAAAGCCACTCCACACCTTTCAATTACCCAGGACCGTTCATTTGAAACAGGGCTTGTCCGGTCATATGTAGTTCTTTTTTCGCGGGCGCAGACTCCGCGCAAACGTTGCGATATCCTGCACCTCCTGGAGCTTGCCTGTCAGATCCGGCGCCTGTTGTGTGACGACCGGATTCATTTCGGCAATCTGGAAACGCGCGTACCGGTCGAGCGTGGCACGGTCGTTTCGCTGTAACGAGGTATACTTGACCTGCATCCGATTGCTCCTTTCCGTGATCTGGACGGCCCCGGGATATAAAGCGCCACATACAAATATGGTATGTACCATCTATTTACCATCGAATCCGACCCCTCAAACAGGATCATGGCGATATGACGCGGCGCATGGCCGGGCGAGACAACGGCCGGTTCCTCCGAACCGGCCGTCATGATTCTTCCCTGCAATATTCCGGTACGGTGCCGGATCAACGATCCGGCAGAAGCCGGGAGGGGACAGGCAACGGCATCCGGGTCAAAACTCCGGTTCGATCAGCCCGTAGGAGCCGTTCCGGCGCTTGTAGACCACGTTGACCGACTCATTCTCGGCATTGGCGAACACAAAGAAGTTGTGGCCCAGGAGGTTCATTTGCAGAATTGCCTCCTCGACGGCCATGGGACGAAGCGAGAACCGCTTGCTGCGAACGACCTGGAGATCCTCCTCCTCATCAACGGGTTCCTCGACCTCGAAGTTCTCGGAAATCATCGCCTCCTGGTGGATGCGTTTGCCGAGCCGGGTCTTGTACTTGCGGATCTGCCGTTCCAGCTTGTCGATGGCCAGGTCGATGGATTTGTACATGTCATCCGTGTTCTCCTCCGCACGGATGAACAGGCCCTTGGACTGGATGGTGGCTTCGAAGATGTTGCGATCCTTTTCGACCAGGAAGGTCAGATGCGCCTCGGTGTCCGGCCGGAAGAACTTTTCGAGCTTCCCGACCTTCTTCTGTGCCTGGTTCATCATGGCCTGGGTGACACTGGTGTTCTTTCCGTTCATGATATACTTCATGAAACCAACCCCTTTCACACGCCGTAAAAACCGGTTGTACTCTTTTGTTACCCCCCCCCTTCATCCGGGAAACACAGATTCCCGTCAACAGGGTGCGCATTGCGCGGATCGGGCAAGATCATCCACAGAATCCACAGAAAAAATCCACACTGCCTGCGGAAGATCAGCGGCAGTGCCGCCGTCCCCCTGTGGACAATGTGGATCATTCTGTGTAAAACCCATCACATCGGTCTTTGCGGACCTTCCGCATTCCACAGGCATCCGGAATTCATCCACACGCACACCAGCGCATGGGGACGGCATCTGCCAATCGCTCAGGGAACGAGGTCCTTGCCGATCAGCACGCGCAGATCGGCCTCCTTGCCGTTGAGCGTGGCGGTGGCGGCAAGGAGGGCATACTGCGCGTTCTCGACATCACGGTCGCGTGCGATGAGATCGGCCCGACTCAGCAAGCCCGCCTCAAACCGGGTCTGCGCCTGAGAACGGCGGCGTTGCGCCTGTTCAAGATCGAGTTTCGCCAACGCAAGCGACTCGGCGGCGGTCAGCCTGTCATTGAGCAGATTGCGGACACTGACCTCGACGCCGGCATTGGCGTCCACAAGCGCAAGACGCGCGTCCTCGCGATCGCGGCGCATCTTGATGACGCGACTGTGCGTCTCGGGCATGTAATTGACGACAAGCTTCAACTTGAGGTCAAGCACCCGGAGGGTTTCCGACTTCTCGAATGTCCCCGCATCGCGCTGCTGTGCGACGGCAACCCAGCCGTCCGTGCCGTCCGGATCGGCAAACAGGGTATCCAGCAGGGTGATGCCGTCCTTCTCCGTCGCTTCCAGGACCGTGTCGAGCCCGGTTCCGGCCTGCCGGTTCACGGCAAGCTCCGCCGCCTGCAGCTTCAACGCCAGTTTCTCAAGATTCAGCTCCGCGCTCGATACCGCCGTCTCGGCATCCTTGAGGTCGGAAGCGGAGATGACGCCCGCATCGAATCGGGTCTTGGCAATGGACGCCTCCTCGCGGGACAGGGCCAGCAGGCGCGTTTGCAGATCATTTTCCGCACGCGCGAGCAGCAGGTTCTGGACCGCCTTGTACAAGTCCGCCTCACGCTGCAGCGGTTCGGCCGCCTGCACGCGTTTCTGCCGCTCGATCATCGATTGTGCCTCAACCGGTGCGACATCGCGCGTCACGGCATTGTCGAAGCCCTGCTCGTAGACGCCGGTGTTGAAGATCTTCGCGGCCTCGCGGTCGGCATCGCCCTTTGCGTTCTCGAGAACCTTGATTTCGAGCGCGTCCAGCTGTGCCGTCGACCGGTTCTGCGCCATGAGTGCGTACAGGTCCGCAAGTGCGTGCTTCACGGCATTCTCCGATGCGAAAACCGTGGTGACGCCAGCCAACAGGATGATCACCACCACAAGCGCCGCCATTCGTCCCTTGAATAAAAGCTTCATGTCATTCTCCTTCATGCCGTGCCCGCAGCGGGTCGGCCATATGCTCATCGCAGACCGGTCATGTGCCGCGGACGGTCAGCGTCCCTCAAGCGAGGGGCCGGTTCCCGCCGCCTGTCGAAAACGGCGCACCGCGTTGTCAAGCGAGATCGTACTGGTCCTTACGCCGCTCTCGAGCGAGGCGACAGCGGACTGCAACGCGTCGTCAGCCCAGGCCGCGAGACGTCCCGCATCGATCTGCACCTTCATGGAGGCGAGCTTCTCCCGTTGCGTGGCCAGCGAACGCTTCATGGATTCGAGATCGAGCTGCGCGATGCGCAGCTCGATCATGCCGGCCCGGATCTCAGCGGTGATGGCCCGTTGCGTCTCGGTGAGCTCGAGCCGAGCTTTCTGAAGATCGAGTGCGGTTTTCGCGTACTCCGACGTGATGTCCGTATCGAACTTGTGCAGATCCCGGAACGTGAGCGACTCGAGCGTGCGCTCCAGCAGCTGGATGTTCGCGCGCTGGCGCCTGATTTCCATCCGGTTCTGCAACGCCTGCACCACATAATCGTCCGCGTTCAGCAGCGGCAGGACACCGGATACATCCGGGGAGACCGAGATGCGACGGCCCACGGGAGCTCCCGCGAACCGGTTGTAGCTGCGGATGCGGTTCTCGAGGGTGCGCTGCGAGGCGTTCAGGGCGGCCTGCGCCTTGCGGACCGCAAGCGTGGCGTCATCCACATCCGACTGCGTGACACGGCCGGCGGCAAGCAAGGCCTTGGTGCGGACGAGTGCTTCCTCGGCAAGCGTCAGGTCGCGCTTTCCGGACGCAACATCCTCCTGTGCGGCATACAGGCCCAGCAGCTGTCCATCCAGGGCATTCTCGAGCGTGAGAATCGTGAGGGTGGTTGTCGCGGAGGCCATGTCCGCGGCCAGCTTCAGCTGGTCCGGCAGGATGTACTTCTGTTGCCGCAGCCGCATCTGGGTGAGATCATTGTAGACGATCGTCTCGGTCTTTCCCGTCCAGGGATTCTCGAATTTCATCTTCTCAGTGTCAAGCTGCTCCGCCCGGGCGACGGCGTTGCGCCAATTGTCGTACGCATCCTGCTCCGCCCGGCTGGCCTGCCCGACGGCAGGCAACGCCAGCAGTTCCTTGCGGGCTGCGGCGCGCGTGAGGACGACCGTCCCGTTGGCGGGAACCGCCGCACCCTCGATGGCCGGCGGGGGGGCCGGGGTCTGCGGCACGGTGGTCGCGGCGACCGTCGGAGCGTTGCCCACCACGACCAGACCGGCCAACAGCCAGGATGCCCAATGTTTTCCCTTCATGTCCTGTCCTCCAGACTCGATTCATGTATGGCGCGGCCGGTCGGCATCATGGGATGCGCGGCCATGCCGGAATGATCATGATTACATATTACCACAGGAATCATCAGTCACATACGGGAATCGGTCCCGGAAAGTCTGTGCGGGGACAGGGGGCAGGCCGGTCACGGACGCGTCGCCATGTCGGCCAGATGCCGTACCGTCTCCGGCGGCATGTGATAGGTTTTGCTGCAAAAATGGCACTGCAGCTCGATGCCGTCCGGATCGGCGGACAACTCGTCAAGCTCCTTGCGTCCCAGGCTGATGAGATTGCGCTGCATCCGTTCCTCGGAGCAGTTGCAGACATAGGAAACCGGCCGAGAGTCCAGCAGGCGCGGCTCCAGCGCCGCGAACCGTTCCAGCAGCATGGACTCGGGCGTCTCCCCCGCTTCAAGCATCGCCGTCACGTGCGGCAACGAGGTCACGATCGCTTCCAGCCGCGACACCCATTCCTCCGCGGCATCCGGCATCAGCTGCAGGAAGAGTCCGCCGGCCTGCAGCACGCGCCAGTCCGGTGCCACCAGGACCCCCAGCGTCATGACGGTGGGCGTCTGCTCCGACGTGGCATGGTACCAGGTCAGGTCCTCGGCGATCTCACCGGATACAAGCGGCACCGATCCGATGTACGGATCCTTCAGGCCGAGGTCCTTGATGACATGGAGCGTCCCCTTGCCGACCGCGCCGCCGACATCGAGCTTGCCCAACCCGTTGGGGGGCAGGTCGACATCCCCGTGGTAGGCATAGCCGCGCACGTTCGCGGCCGCGTCGGACACGGCGATCATGCCGCCGATGGGGCCTTCCGAGCGGATCTGCAGGGTCAGCGTATCCGTGGGATTCTTCAGGGTGCACGACATGAGGGCCGCGCCCGTGATCAGGCGTCCGAGGGCGGCACACGGTGTGGGGTGCAGGTCGTGGTTGCCGCGCGCGGTTTCGATGGTGTCCGTGGTACGGGCCGCGAGCAGCCTGATTGCGCCATCGCCTGCAATGGCGCGGACAATGCGGTCGGATCCCGGATTCGGGAAACGAAGGACATGGCCCGTCGCCGCCCCGCTCTCGCCAGCGGGTGCGAGCGTGAGATCGTCCTGTTTCAAGTCGGCATCATACCGCGAATCACACATGGGCACTCCCTCCAACCGGTTCATTCTGCACAGGGCAGGTCGGTGTTGTAGTCAAGATCGGGCAGCCAGGGTTCGATGCGGCCCTGTTGCCGGAACAGGACGGCGAACAGGCCGTTGATGGTGTTCGCGGCTGCGTCCGCCGCCTTGTCAAGCAGCATGTCGACCGATTCGGTACGCCGCACGTCCGGCAGCTCGGGCTGCGACCAGGTGCGATGGCGGGTGTTCATCCAGTCGATGTCCCGATTCTCCCGCACGGGGTACGGCACCTTCGCAGGATGGAAAGCGCCGCCGGTCAAACCGTCGATCCAATGCAGCATGCGCTTCTTCACGCCCTGCGGGTCATACAGGATGCGGTTGCCGCGGTGGAAGTCGCGCGCGACCTCGGCGAGCTGCGCTTCCGTTGCGTGGATGCCGTAGACCTCGTACAGCGCCGTGATCCAGAAGCTCACGACCGGATCCGGCCAGGGCTTCGGACCGGGAACCATGCGGTCCGTGCGGACACGGAACGCGGGTCCGTGCCCCGCCTCGCGCCAGATGATGACGTCCAGGATCCGCTCCAGCTCGTCATGGGTGGTCTTGACGGGAATGCCGTCCATCGACCAGATCCAGTTGTGCGTGGCGGCGTTGACATACGGATGCAGCGCCCGGTCGGCATGGAAATGACAGACGGCGCCGCACAACCAGACGGCAAGCTGCATCCAGGCCGGGCTCCAGGATACGGGCGACAGCTGGCGGAATCCGTGCGCAAGAAAAGCGCCGGTCCGGTGCGCGTGCAGGCGATGTCCCGTCTCCACGAGCGCGCCCTTGCCGTCACCGGGAAAGCAGTGGTGGTAGAACAGCGGATCGGGCCCCTGGGCGCCAAGCCGGAACAGGTCCGGCATCGATCGGATGCCCTCCACCATACGGCGGCTCTCGATGCGGGCCGGCACCATGTCGGCCATGACGACATGCGTGAGAAAATCACCCATGGAAAGACTCCGGACGTGTCCCGGACAGGCCGAAGGACCAGGCGAGCGCGTCGAGGATGCGGGCACAGGCATGTCCATCCCCATAAGGATTGACCGCATGGCTCATGCGTTCGAACGTCTCGCCGCCCGCAAGCAGCTCGGCGGCGGCATCACAGATGTCCTGCTCCCCGACGCCCACGAGCCGAACGGTACCGGCGGCGACCGCTTCGGGACGCTCGGTTTCACGGCGCAGTACAAGGACCGGCTTGCCAAGCGAGGGCGCCTCCTCCTGAAGACCGCCCGAATCGGTCATCACCAGATGGGCGCGGGCCATGAGGTTGTGCATGTCCTGCACGTCGACCGGTGCGATGAGGTGGGCGCGCGCATGTCCGCCGAGCAGGCGCTCAGCGGTATCCCGGACTGCCGGGTTCAGGTGGACGGGATACACCAGCTCGGTGTCCGGAAACGCGTCGAGGGTCCGGCAGAGCGCCCGGCAGATGTTCTCGAGCGGTGCGCCCAGGTTCTCCCGGCGGTGCGCCGTCACCAGGATGACGCGCTTGCCGGTGAAGTCGTATGTTGACAGAAACGGGTCGTGGAATGCGTAATCCGGCCGGACCGTCGACGCCAGCGCATCGATGACGGTGTTGCCGGTGATGAAGACGCTTTCCTGCGGGACTCCCTCCCGCAGCAGATTGTCGCGGTTTGCGGCAGTCGGCGAGAAATGCAGGTCGGCGAGCACGCCGGTGAGCCGGCGGTTCATTTCCTCGGGAAACGGCGAGAACTTGTCGAACGACCGCAATCCGGCCTCCACATGGCCGACCTTCACATGGTGGTAGAAGGCGGCCAGTCCGGCTGCGAAGGTGGTTGTCGTGTCACCGTGGACCAGCACGATGTCGGGCTTCTCGCGTTCGAGCACGGCGCCGAGGCCCTCAATGACACGGGTGGTGATGCCGGTGAGCGTCTGCCGGTCCTGCATGACGTTGAGATCATGATCCGGTGTGAGTGCAAAAATCTCCAGCACCTGGTCGAGCATCTGCCGATGCTGGGCGGTGACGCAAACAACCGAATCCATGCGGCTGTCCGCCTCGATGGCCTTCACGAGCGGGCACATCTTCACCGCTTCGGGACGTGTGCCGAAAACGGTCATGACCTTGATGCGACGGTTCGTCATCACTTGTTCTCCTTTGTGGCGGGCCGGGCGGACTCGGAAACGGCGGCACCGGCTGCCTCCGCATTGTCGTCCCGTGCAGGCTCCGGCGAATCCTCCCGAGTCGGCGCTTCCGGCTTTCCATCCTCCGTCCCCGGCGCCCCTTCGGCAGGTTCCGGCTTTCCATCCTCCGCCCCCGGCTTGCGGATGCGCACGTTGGGCAGATCGGGATGCGCGTCCTGCTCGTGGCTCATCTCGGTGAGATTGCGTGCGCCGCCGATGATGAACACGAAGATGAGGACGACCATCACGATCGCCATGAGGATGCCCTTGTCGGCGAGCGCGATGGATACCAGGCCCAGCGTCGCGGAGATGACATAGAGCACCATGACCGACATGCGATGGGACAGCCCCATGTCGACAAGCCGGTGGTGGATGTGGCCGCGGTCGGGCTCGCCGATCGGGCGGCCGTTGACAATGCGCCGGGTCATGGCGAACAGCGTGTCGAACAGCGGCAGGCCAAGCACCAGAATCGGGATGGCGAGCGAGATGGCTGTGACGGACTTCATCGTGCCGGATACCGAGATGACCGCGAGCATGAACCCGAGGAAATAGGCGCCGGTGGATCCGCTGAAAATCTTCGCCGGATTGAGGTTGTAGGGAATGAAGCCGATGATGGCGCCAAACAGCGTGATCGTCACCAGCGCGATGTCCTGCTGGCCCCTGACGACCGCCACCACGAACAGGGAAAGCGTGGCGATGCCGGAGACACCGGCCGACAGGCCGTCCAGCCCGTCGATGAGGTTGATGGCGTTTGTGACGCCGACGATCCACAGCACCGTGATGACATAGGACAGGATGTCGCCGATGACAAGCATCATCTCCGGCTTGCCCAGGGCGATGGCCTGAAACGGCTTGGATATGGCCATGACCCGCGTTCCCGATGAGGCGACGAGGATGGCCGCGACAAACTGGATCGGGAACTTGGCTTTCGCCGTCAGCGGCGTGATGTCGTCGATGATCCCCATGACAATGATCAGCAGGACGCCCAGAAACGGCGCGATGAACTTCCAGGTGCCCAGCATGGCGAGAAAGGCGCGCATGTCGCGGACCGAGAAGCTGTAAACGGCCGACACGGTGAATCCGATGATCACGGCGAGGCCGCCCATCAGTGCCATCGGCTTCTTGTGCATGCGGCGGGCGTCCTTGGGCACATCGACCGCACCGGACCGGAACGCGATCTTCTTGACGATGGGTGTGGAAAAGAAAGCGACGATCAATGCGATGAAAAAGGCAACCAGGTGTTCGTACTCAATGGTGATCATGCCTGTTTCCTTTCCAAATGGCTGGGACATCAGGGCTGGACAGCGGATCCGCGGGCTTCGTTCCGCACGACGCGGACACCCGCCTCCTTGAGCAGCTCCATGGAAAGCTCGTCCGGATAGTCGCCCCGAAAGACGATTTTTTCGATGCCGGCATTGATGGCCAGCTTCGCGCACAGCACGCAGGGCTGCGTCGTGACATAGAGGGTGCCGCCCCGGACGGATGTGCCCGAATAGGCCGCCTGCGCGATCGCGTTCTGCTCGGCGTGCGTGGCGCGGCAGATCTCGTGTCGCTGCCCGGACGGTATGCCGAGACTTTCGCGTTCGCACCCCATGTCGAGACAGTGGCGGGTTCCGACGGGCGAGCCGTTGTAACCGGTCGTGAGGATGCGCTTGTCCTTGACGATCAGGGCGCCCACCTGCCTGCGCAGGCAGGTGGAACGCTTGCTGACCAGATCGACGATATCCATGAAGTACTCATCCCAGGAAGGACGGCCTTGCTTCTTGACGGACTCGCTCATGCATTCTCCCGCATCGGCCGGATCGGGGCACCCGGGAACCGGCCGTGTCAACCGATCAACTCATTTGGTGCCGAACAGGCGGTCGCCGGCGTCACCAAGCCCGGGGATGATGTATCCGATCTCATTGAGGCCCTGATCGACCGCGGCACAGTACACGCCGACATCGGGGTGCTCGCGGTGCAGGCGCTCGATGCCCTCGGGCGACGCGATGAGGCAGACGAACTTGATGTTCTTCACGCCGCGGTTCTTGATGAACCTGACGGCATCGCAGGCCGAGCCGCCCGTGGCAAGCATGGGGTCGAGGATGACGACGTCGCGCTCGCTCACGTCTTCCGGGAGCTTGCAATAGTACTCGACGGGTTCGAGTGTCTCGTGGTCGCGGTACAGGCCGATGTGGCCGACACGCGCCATGGGGATGAGGTTGAGCAGTCCCTCGACCATGCCAAGGCCGGCACGCAGGATCGGCACGAAGGCAAGCTTTTTGCCGGTCATGACCTTGGTGCGGGCAAGCCCGATGGGTGTCTCGATCTCCACTTCCTTCAGCGGTATGTCGCGGGTGACCTCGAAGCCCATCATGGTGGAGATCTCGGACACAAGCTCACGGAACTCCTTCGAGCTGGTGTTCTTGTCACGCAGCAGGGACACCTTGTGTTGGATGAGCGGATGGTCGAAGATGAATACGTTTTCCATGGAAACCTCTCCCCGTCGTCCCTTCCGGGACGGATATCGTACGGGACGATCGCCGTCCCGTCATGGCTGTGGTATCGTGCCGTGCGGACCGGCTGTGCCCAAG
>JAEXRM010000187.1 GCA_023440865.1 Bacillota bacterium | reverse complement strand
GAATGTTCCTGTCGAGGGGGCGGTCGCATCCGGCGGCAGCTTGATCGTGAACCGTGTGCCGACGCCGGGCTTGCTGCCCACCGTGATCTTGCCGCCGTGCCGCAACACAATGATCCGCGCGATGGAGAGCCCGAGGCCATGGCCGCCGGTATTGCGCTCGCGAGCGGAATCGACGCGGTAAAACCTGTCGAACACGTTCTGCAGGTCCTTTTCGGGAATGCCGATGCCGGTGTCCTGCACCGTCGCTTCGGCCATGCCGTTTCGCTCGGCGAGACGCAGCATGATGCTGCCGCTTTTGTCGGTGTACTTGAGCGCGTTGTCCACGAACACGCGCATGGCCTGCTTGATGCGGTTCCGGTCCCCCTTGATGCAGATGCCCGGCTGCACATCGCAGACGATGGCATGTCCCGTCTCGAGCATGCCGGTCTCCCTGCCGAGCTCCTCGACCATGTCGGACAGGCTGAACGGTTCCATGACCAGCACCAGGCTGTCACGGTCGTTGCGGGCGATGAACAGCAGCTTTTCGACCAGGTCCTGCATGTTGCGGCTCTCCTTGGAGATCGCACCGATCGCCTCGTCGAGGATCGCCGGGTCGCTCTTGCCCCAACGTTCGAGCATGCGTGCATACCCCTGGATGACGGAGATGGGTGTCCGCAGCTCATGCGAGGCGTCGGAGACGAACTGGCTTTGTTTGCCGTAGGCGCGCTCCAGGCGTTCCATCATCGAATTGAAGGTGACCGCCATTTCAACGAGCTCGTCCGTGGAATCGCTGACGTTGAGCCGCAGATTCAGGTTCTGGGATGAGATGGCGCTGATCTTGGCCGTCAGCTCGTCGATCATGCGGAAGGTGCGGCGGGTCATGAAGCGCCCCTGCAGGCCGATGACCACCAGGGCCAGCGTGATCAGCAGCATGCTGCCGCCGAACACGACCACCAGCTGGAACGCGGATAGGGTCACATCCGCCGCATACCGCAGACTGAGCTGCATGCCGTCCGACGATGTCGCCCCGTACGGCATCGAAAGCCACAGGCGCTGCTCATCCGTGACAAAGCGCAGCATCAGCGGGCCGGAGGAGATGGCACCACCGCGCAGCAGCGCCGTGACTTCATTGTTCCCCCGGGTTGCATCCAGCAGGACGGTGCCGTCCATGTCCACCACGACATAGGCATTCGTCAGCGGATCATATGATGGTTCGGGCAGCGTCGCAACGGTTGCGAGTTCTGCCGCCGGATACTTCTCGATCTCCTGGCGGACAGCCTGGAGCTGGTTGAAATACAGATACCCGTCGAGTGCGAGATTCGCAACAAGGATGGTGGCGAAGATGCCGTACAGCCAGTTGGTGAACATGCGCATGTAGGAGGATGAGATCTTGCGGGCCATCGACTTGCGAAAGGGAATCCGCGTTGCCTTTGCCTGGGTCTGGTTGCCCATCCAGGGGCGCGGATCGGAACGCTGCCCGGTCGATCCCGTGTCGGCAGCACCACCGGAACCCGGCATCCCGCTTGCTTTCCGGCGGGCGGCATCATGCGATGCGGCATCCGGGCGCGTCTGTCTCCGTTTGCCGCGCCGGTCCTTCTGTGGAGATGCGGTTGCCTGTGGCGGCATCTGCGCCTGCATGCCGGCGCGGGTCTGCGTGTCCGAAGATGCCTGCCGCACCGCGTCGGGCCGGACGGGAAAGCCCGTTTGGCCTCCCCCGCCGGCGTGTGTGGCATGACCGTTCCTGCCGGACGCGGGTTGCCGTGTGTCGGCCTGATGCATGGCACCGAAGAGAGACTGTGTTTGCTTGTCAGGCTTCCCGGCTTTCAAAAAGATACCCCACTCCCCGGACGGTGCGGATGAAGTTCACGCCGAACCGCTGATCGATCTTGCTGCGCAGATAGCGGATGTACACGTCAGTCACATTGGTGTCGCCGACAAAATCGTAGCCCCAGACCTTCTCGATGAGCTTTTCCCGGTCAAGGACGATATCCCGGTTTTCCATCATGTACAGCAACAGGTCATATTCCTTCTTCGACAGGGCGATTTCCTCGCCGTTGTAGGTGACCCGGTGCTGCATCTTCGCCACCGTGAGACCGCCGATGGTGATGTTGTCCTCCTGGCGGACATGTGCCGCACCCGTGCCGCCGTTCTGCTGGCGCCGCTTGAGTGCGACGCGGATGCGGGCGAGCAGCTCCTCGATGGCGAACGGCTTGGTCACGTAGTCGTCCGCTCCGCTGTCCAGTCCGGTCACCTTGTCCGATATGTCGTCCTTCGCCGTCAGCATGATGATCGGCAGATCCGACACACGGCGCACGCGCCTGCACACCTCGATGCCGGACATGTAGGGCAGCATGAGGTCGAGGATGATCAGGTCGATGCCGCCCTGTAGCGCCCGTTCGCATCCGGAACGGCCATCCGTGCACGCCTCGACCTCATATCCCTCGTGCTTGAGCTCCAGCTCCAGAAAGCGAGCGATCTGTGTTTCATCCTCGACGATCAGGATCTTCTCTGCCATGTGCCTTCATCCTCCCGGTCGATGTCGTGTGGCGTTTTCCTGCCTCCGTGGAAGCCGGAAAAAGGGGAGCCTCGCGACTCCCCTCCGACCCTATTCTACAGTGTATTCCTTGAAGCCGTCATCTTCCAGAGGGTTTCCGACATTTCCAGCCGGGGCGGCATGTCCGCGTCCGGGTTGGAATGGCATCTCCTGGGGCGGGTAGGTCCGCACCTGTCCGGGCGCTTCTGTTCGATACGGGTTTTCCTGTCGGGGCGCCTGCGTGGCTGTCACCGGTTCGGCAGGCCTGCCGGAGGGAGCCGACTGATTTGCAGGTCCTGTCGGACGGGCCTGACCGGACGGGTCGGCCTGATAGGGCTGCCCCTGAGGACCGGTACCCGATGCGCGGGCAAAGGGACCGTTCTGTCCGAATGGACCGTTCTGGCCAAAAGGCCCCTGGGGTCCAAACGGACCATTCTGGCCGAATGCGCCATCCGGTCCGAACGGACCTTGCTTCCCGAATGCACCATCGGGACCGAAGGGACCCTTCTGTCCAAATGTGCCCTGGGGGCCAAACGGCCCCTGGGGACCGAACGGACCGTTTTGACCGAACCTGTTTCCGGATACGGAAGGGCCGTTCTGACCAAACGGAGAGCCCTGCTGGCGAGGATCCCGCTGGCCGAAGGCGCCGTTCCGTTCGAAAGACGCATTGGGACCAAAAGCCCCGTTCCGCATGTGCTGATTCCGACTACGGCCGGCATGCATGTTCTGCTGGCTGACATCGCGAATCTGCCGTCCAAGGCTGTCGAATATGTCGCGCATGTTCACAGACTGGGTCCGGATGTCGCGGAACCCGATGCGGTATCCCAGCACGACGAGTCCGATGCATGCGAACACCAGCATCGGCCAGACGGGAATGAGCAGCAGCAGCACCAGGATCGGTACGGTGAACAGCATGCGGCCGGATCGGTCCTCGACGGTCATGCGCAGGTCGAACCCTTTTTGCAGCACCTCGGCCAACTTGGGGCCAAGCTCCCCGCGGGTCTGCTTCGGGGGGGAGTTCCAGCCTGACTTGGCCCGCTCGAAGGCGATGATGGCCTCCAGGACGTCACCATTGTGCTGGTCGAGGAAGAAACGGGCGTCCTCGTAGCTTGAATTGGTTCTGCGACGAAACTCGTCGATCTGTTCAATGGTTGGCATCGTCGGGCACCTCCGCATTCGGTTCGCCGCTGTGGGTCCGCTCGTTCGGGATCCAAGGGCCTGACTGGATATTCAGAGTGTACCGCCCGCGCATGAGACGGCCATTGACGGGGCATTAGAATTGCATTACAATCCCCTGCGCAACCCGTCGGGGCTTTTGTTGCCATCGTGCAGCCAGCGAAAGCAATGAAGGAATCACATGGCACGATTCAACGGTACAATCCCATCAAGTTCAGACTGTATTTTTCGACGTGTCTCATCTGTGTCGTACTTGTTCTGCATGCGCAACCAGTAACCGGCAGACAATCCGAAATACTTGCACCGCGGTAATAACGTCAAACGTTATTACCGCGGCACACAGAACGCAGTCTCAATTTACGTACGAATTGATTCAGAAGATGATATTACTGCTATCTTAACAGCGATGCATTACTTATTTATTCATTTCTGTCTATTCCCACTCGATCTGTGAAACCGTGACCTTAACAACTTTGTATGGAGAATGTGGTCTGTGGTATTTCTGGTTGCTCTCAGTCTCCTTGCTATTTGGTGTATTCGTTTTTTTGTTGCCATTCTGTTGCCAACGAAAGCAATCATGGAATCACATGGCACGATTCAACGGAACAATCCCATCAAGTTCAGACTGGATTCTTCGTCGTGTCTCTTCTGTGTCGAACTTGTTCTGCATGCGCAACCAGTAACCGGCAGACAA
>JAEXRM010000154.1 GCA_023440865.1 Bacillota bacterium | reverse complement strand
GAACACGCCCATCCAGGGCACGGCGGCGGACATCATCAAGATCGCCATGATCCGCGTGCGCGACGCGCTGCGGGAGCGCTTCCCCGAAGCGAGGCTGATCCTGCAGGTGCATGACGAACTGGTCGTGGAGACGCCCGCCACTCACGCCGAGGCGGTGGCCGCACTCGTCAGCGCCTGCATGGAGCAGGCCATGGCATTGTCGGTGCCCCTGGTGGCGGACACGGGCATCGGCCCGAACTGGTACGACGCGAAGCAGTGACCGCGCCCCAGGATGAAGCGGCGCGGATGATGGGGGAGGACGGCATGGGGCGCAGGCAGGGGGATCCCTTTCTGGTCATCGGGGTGACGGGCGGCATCGGGGCCGGCAAATCGACCGCAACCGGCTTGCTGGCGACGGCGGGAGCGCGGGTGATCGATGCCGACGCGCTGTCGCGTGCCGCGACGGAACCCGGCATGCCGGCTGTCGCGGAGATCGCCGAACGTTTCGGGGCCGATCTCGTGGGCGAGGACGGTCGACTTGACCGGGTCCGCCTGGCGGAAGCCGTTTTCAGCGACGGTGAACGGCGCGCCGCACTGGAAGCCATTGTCCACGCCCGTGTTGTCCTGGCCATCGACGCCCTGCTCGAAGCCTGCCGGAACGAACGGTACGAAGGGCTGGTCGTGCTCGACGTGCCCATCCCGGTGACGCGCGGCTTCCTCGACGTCTGCGACGAGGTCTGGACAGTCGAAAGCCCGGAGGAGGACCGCGTGTCCCGCGTCCTGGCACGAAGCGGACTGCCGGAGGCGCAGGTGCGGGCCCGCATGGCCGCGCAACCCGGTCCCGCGGACTACCGCGCGCTGGCCGACCGGGTGATCGCCAACGATGCGTCGGAAGCGGTGCTCGGGGAGCGGGTGCGTGCGGCGCTGGCGTCGGCCTGTGCCCGTTTCGGCTGAAACCGGACAAGCTGGTCGGCCGGTTCCGGACAAGCAATGCCAGGAGGAGATCGCCTGCCGCCTTCGACACGCTTTTTGCGCCGCCATGCCCGCGCATGGGCGTCTTGCTTGCGGAGCCCGCGCATCGGGTGATACACTGAAGCATGCACAGCAACATGCCGCCGTTCCGGTAAGTCACCGGGCCGGCGTCCACCGACACAGGAGGTATCATGCCATGAGCCAGCCGATGTTCGAGCGCGACCTGCTGTATCCCACGGATGTCCCCCACGAACCGGGCAGCGTGCATATCCGCGTCTACGCACCGGAGTCCGATGGCCGCATGCCGGTGCATGTCGAGGCGAAGACCGAGCACAATCCCCTGAACCACCTCGACGAGATCGTGAACATCATGCAGAGCGACATCTTCGACCGCATCCGCATGGACATCCGCAAGAGCGGCACCATCTACCTGCATGCCCGCACCGGTGGCGATGCGGTCTGCGTGCGGTATGCCGAGAACGGCAGGAACCACACGGAGAAGCTGGTCCACCTCGAGCCGTGATGCCGGCGGCTGCGGAAGTCCCGACGGGTCGCCTCCGGAACGCCCTGCGCGAATTCCATCGTTGCGCCTTGATTTCCAGCCGCTCTGCGATTACAATGTTGTGTGACCATGACAAGTTTTTGACAGTCCTTCATCCATGACACGGTTCGCCGTGATTGAACGAAAAGGAGATGAACACCATGCCACTGGTCAATACGACGGAGATGTTCAAGAAGGCATATGCGGGCGGATACGCCATCGGCGCCTTCAATGTCAACAACATGGAGATCGTGCAGGGCATCACCGAGGCCGCGAAGGAAGTCAACGCGCCCCTCATCCTGCAGGTTTCCTCCGGCGCGCGCAAGTACGCCAACCACACCTACCTCATGAAGCTCATCGAGGCGGCGCTCATCGAGACCGACCTGCCCATCGCGGTCCACCTCGACCACGGCGACACGTTCGAGCTGTGCAAATCCTGCATCGACGGCGGTTTCACCTCCGTCATGATCGACGGCTCCCATCATTCCTTCGAGGACAACATCGCGTTGACCAAGAAGGTTGTCGAATATGCCCACGCCCACGGCGTCACCGTCGAAGGCGAGCTGGGCCGTCTGGCCGGCGTCGAGGACGACGTCAACGTCAGCGCGGAAGATTCCACGTACACCCATCCGGACGAAGTCGAGGAATTCGTCTCCCGCACGGGCGTCGACTCCCTCGCCATCGCCATCGGCACCAGTCACGGCGCCTTCAAGTTCACCGGAGAAGCCAAGCTGCGCTTCGACATCCTCGAAGAGATCCAGCGCCGCATGCCCGGCTACCCGATCGTGCTCCACGGCGCGTCCTCCGTCATCCCGGAGTACGTGGACATGGTCAACAAGTACGGCGGCAAGATGCCCGGCGCGAAGGGCGTTCCGGAGGAGATGCTCCGCAAGGCCGCTTCGCTGGCCGTCTGCAAGATCAACATCGACTCCGACCTGCGTCTGGCGATGACCGCCTCCATCCGCAGGGTCTTCGCGGAGACCCCCGCCGAGTTCGATCCCCGCAAGTACCTCGGCCCCGCCCGCGACGAAATCAAGAAGCTCGTCAAGAACAAGCTGGTGAACGTCCTCGGCTGCGCCGGCAAGGCGTAAGCCGCAGGAGGATCCGTTCCAGGCCCAGATGCGCGTTGTGCCTGCCTGGGGAAGCATGATCGGTTCCGTACCCGCCCCTGGAGGGCAGGACAGCAACAAATGGCACATCGTCATGCAGGAGGGGTGTCCGGAGGCCGCAAGGCATGCCGGGCACCCCGCTTCGTTATCACGGATCCGCTTCGTTGTGGTGGATCCGCTTCGTTATCATGGATCCGCTTCGCTTCGATGGACCGGTTTCGGCACGTGCTCGGTCAAATCCGCGCATCAAGCCAGAACCGGGGCGGGACGGATGCGCGGAAGGCGGCCTCGGCCCGGTCGCGCATGGCGGACGCCAGGACGGACAGCACCGCGGGGGTTGCCAGATGAGGCTGCTCGCACGGCACCATGCGCAGGCAGTCGAGCAAAGCGCCGAATTCGCTTCCGCACGGCGTGGCACCGCCCGCCAAGGAGGCGCGCACGAAAGCGCCGTCCGGAAAATCTCCGGGTACGATCATCCCGTGCAGGTCGGGGGATGTGGCGCCGCCGGCGTACCGGCGCAGCGCGAAGGCGGCGTGCAGCCAGCCGGGGCCTTCCGACAAGGCGGCATACCGCAGGTTGCGGTGTGTGGGGGGCATGGGGGCATCCGCAAGGCGAAGCAGCTTGCGGATGCCGGCCTGACGGTTGTTGGGGAAGCGGTAAAGCCGCATCCACAGCGCAACCTGCTCCACCCGTTCCGCGCTGTCCATCCCGCAGGAGCGGAAGAACAGCGCCCAACGGAGCACATCCTCGTCCGGACCGTCCGGCAGGTGCGGCGCGTCCGGACTGATCCCCATGTGCGGCGCCCGGTCGCATTCCCTGCCGGTCGGCCGCGTGACGTGCTGCAAGCCGCTCGAACGGAGGGACTGCTCCAAGCGGGTGAACGGCAACCCATCGAATCGCTCAGGTGAAGCCCCACCCAGATCGAACAGCAGCGCATGCAGTCCGGTGTCCCACCACAGGGCGGCGCGCGTCGGTGCGATGCCGGTCAGCGTACGGGTCATCTCGTACTGGATGCGCTCGCGGCTGACATGAACCAGGTCGTCGCGACGGTGACGGACGGCCTTCGCCGCATCCGCATCGAGCACAAACCCCAGCTGGCTGCTGAAGCGGACCGCGCGCAGCATGCGGAGGGCATCTTCCCTGAACCGGCGGATCGGATCGCCCACGCAACGGACAATGCCCGCCTCGAGGTCATCCCGGCCGCCGAACAGGTCAACGAGTCCCGTTTCCGGATGCCAGGCCATGGCATTGATGGTGAAGTCGCGCCGGGAGAGATCGTCTCCGAGCGTGGTGGAGAAACGCACCACATCGGGATGCCGGTGGTCGGAATAACCGGACTCCGCGCGCCAGGTCGTGATTTCGACCGGCATCCGGTGCCCGCCGGGTTGTCGCGGCTCGGGCATGAGCGCAGTCACGGTGCCATGCCGCAGGCCGGTCTCCAGACAGCCTGGAAACAGGGCCTTGACGGCATCCGGGTGGGCGGAGGTGCACACGTCCCAGTCGGATGGTGCCAGACGCAGCAGCAGATCGCGCACGCAGCCACCCACGAGAAAGGCCTCATGTCCCTGCCCTCGGAGCCGTGAGAGGACCTCCAGGACCGGTTCGGGCAGTGAAAACTCCGATATCATGCGCACTCCGAAAAAAGTGATAGGGGAACGGTGTCGATTGGTATATAATGATTATACTGCATGGCTCCCGGTTGCGGTACCGGAACGAAGGAGAACGCATGCGCATCCTGATGCTGTCCTGGGAATACCCGCCCAGGATCGTCGGCGGCATATCGCGTGTTGTCTACCACCTGGCGCAGGAGCTGGGGGTGGCGGGACACTGCGTGACCGTGCTGACCATGACGGACGAGAACCTTCCGCCTGCCGAGATGGATGGGGCCGTATCCGTTCATCGTGTGCCGGGATGGTATGTCAGGCCGATCACGTTCATTGACAGCGTGATGCAGATGAACATGGAAATGGTGGCCGCCGGTGTCCGCCTCATGCAGACGGGCGAACGCTTCGACATTCTCCACATGCACGACTGGCTGGTCAGTTTCGCGGGAAAGACCTTGCTGGGCCTGTATCCCTGGATGGTCGGCGTCACGACGATCCATGCGACGGAGTACGGTCGCAACGGCGGTATCCACAACGATGTGCAGAGCTACATTTCCTCCGTCGAGCAGAAGCTGACGACGGAACTGTCGCGTCGTGTCATCGTGAACAGCCAATACATGCGCAACGAGGTGACACGGCTGTTCGGACTCGACGGCGGGCGCCTCGACATCATCCCCAACGGCATCGATCTGCACAAGTTTGATCTGGTGCCGATCGACATGGAGCTGCGGCGCAGCCATGCCGGGGATGGGGAGCGCATCGTGTTTTTTGTCGGCCGGCTGACCTATGAGAAGGGGGTCCATCTGCTGATGGATGCCGTTCCCAAAGTGCTTGCCCGTTGCCAGAACGTGAAGTTCATCATCGCCGGCAAGGGGCAGGAGCTCGACTCGCTCCGCCAGCGTGCGTGGAACATGGGCATCGCGCACCGGGTCGATTTTCCGGGGTTTCTGCCGGATGAGGAGCTGCTTCGCCTGTTCCGGCTCGTTGATGTGGCCGTGTTCCCGAGCCTGTACGAGCCGTTCGGCATCGTCACGCTCGAGGCCATGGTGGCGCACGTGCCCGTGGTGGTGTCCGATGCGGGCGGGCTCAATGAAATCGTCCAGGACCGCGAGAACGGCATGAAGTTTCGAACGGGCGACTCCGACATGCTGGCCAACGCCGTCGTCGAACTCATGCTGGACGACGGGCTGAGGCAACGGATCGCGGAGAGCGCGTTCCGCTCCATCAAGGAAAAGTACCACTGGGCCGAGATTGCGCGGCAGACGGTGGAGACCTATGACCTGGCCCGGAATGGGGCCGATCCCGTGACCTGAACCGGAGCATTCCCGCGTGCGGCCTGCCGGATGTCCGGCATGGCCGTGGCGCGTCCGTGCGCGCTGCGTGTGGGCCGGGTCGTGCTGCCGGCATCGCGCTGCTTGGATTGAAAGAATACCGCATAAGGCGGTTTGGAGGATCACATGGCAAAATCGAACAAGAACAAGCTCAAGGTCATCCCGCTGGGAGGCCTGGAGGAGATCGGCAAGAACATGACCGTCTTCGAATACGGCGATTCGCTCATCATTGTGGATTGCGGACTTGCTTTTCCCGAAGACGAAATGCTCGGCATCGATCTCGTCATCCCCGACATCACCTACCTCGAGAAGAACATCGACAAGATCAAGGGCATCGTTGTCACCCACGGCCACGAGGACCATATCGGCGCGCTGCCCTACGTGCTGCGCAAGATCCGCACCCCCGTCTACGGAACGGATCTCACCCTCGGCCTGATTGAGAACAAGCTGCTGGAGCATGAACTGCTCGACACGACGGAGCTCGTGTCCGTGAAGGCCGGGCAGACCATCCAGCTTGGTGCGTTCCGCGTTGAGTTCATCCGTTCGACGCACAGCATCGCCGATTCGGTGATGCTTGCCATCGAGACGCCGGTCGGCACGGTGTTCCACACCGGTGACTTCAAGGTCGACTATACGCCCATCGAAGGCGAGCCAATCGACTTCCAGCGCATTGCGGAGCTCGGCAGGAAGGGCATCCTGATGCTGATGTCCGACAGCACGAACGTGGAGCGTCCAGGCTACACGATGTCCGAACGCAAGGTGGGCGATTCGTTCGACAACATCTTCCGCGATTCGAAGGCGCGCATACTCGTGGCCTCCTTCGCCTCGAACATTCACCGGTTGCAGCAGATTTTCAACTCGGCCCAGAAATACGGCCGCAAGGTCGCCATCTGCGGCCGCAGCATGATCAATGTCACGAAGACGGCACTGCGGCTGGGGTACCTCAACATTCCCGAGGAGATCCTGATCGATCTCGACCGCGTGAAGCGGTTGCCCCCGGAGCAGGTCGTCATCATCACCACCGGAAGCCAGGGCGAGCCGATGTCGGCACTGGCCCGCATTGCCATGGCGACACACCGGCAGGTGGAGATTCAGAAGGGTGATCTGGTCATTCTGTCGGCCAGCCCCATCCCGGGCAACGAGAAGTTCGTCTACCGCGTCATCAACGAGCTTTACAAGCGCGGCGCGACGGTCATCTATGATTCGCTGGCGGAAGTCCATGTCTCCGGGCATGCCCGCCAGGAAGAACTCAAGATGATCCAACGGCTGGTGCGGCCGAAGTACTTCATGCCGGTGCATGGGGAATACCGGCATCTGGTGCAGCATGCCAAGCTTGCCCAGTCGCTCGGCATGTCCGAGGAAAACGTGTTCATCATGAGCAATGGCAAGGTGCTCGAGCTGTCGAACCGCTCCGCGAAAATCACCGGTTCCATCCAGGCCGGCAGCGTGCTGGTCGATGGACTGGGCGTGGGTGATGTGGGCGATGTGGTGCTCAAGGACCGCAAGCTGTTGTCCGAGGACGGCCTGATCATCGTCGTGGTCACCCTCGATGCCAAAAGGAATCTTGTGTCCGGGCCGGAGGTGCTGACCCGCGGCTTCGTCTACGTGAAGGAATCCGAGGAGCTCATGGAGGAGATTCGGGTGACCGCCCGCGAATCGGTCCTGCGGACCATCGAGAAGAAACACGGCACCTGGTCCGTCATCAAGAATGCGCTGCGCGATGATCTCGGCTCCCATCTGTACCGGCGGACGATGCGCAAGCCCATGATCCTGCCCATTGTCGTCGAAGTGCCGGGCTCCGAGGCGAGGGAGTGAGAATCCCTTGTTTCCGTCGTATGTAACAGGAAGGCCTGCCGCGGATGCGGCGGGCCTTCGGTTTTGGTGGCGCGTTGTTGCTTGTGGCGGCTGACCGGGGGGCATGTTATCGGTAATAGTCGATGCGATGG
>JAEXRM010000108.1 GCA_023440865.1 Bacillota bacterium | reverse complement strand
CGCCGCTTCCCCGGCAGCATCCCCCGCCGCTTCTCCCGCAGCTTCTCCCGCCGCTTCCCCGGCCGCTTCTCCCGCAGCTTCCTCCACGGCTTCTCCGGCTGCCATTGCGGCAGCTTCCCCCGCAGCCCCACAGGAAAACAGAATGCAGGTGGATGCCAATTCCCTCAACATCCGCGAAACGGCATCCGCAGATTCCAAGAAGCTGGGCGAGCTGGTGCGCGGCAACGAGGTCGTCCTGCTCGGGCAGGATGGGGAATGGGCGAAGATCAGGACGGCAGCCGGAACAACCGGCCATGTCCTGTCCAAGTACCTGGTTTCCGCGGACGAGGCGATCTCCCGCGGTTCCGTCAGCAAGGTCGACGCGCTGCTGGAAGCCGCGCTTTCCCTCAAGGGCGTACGCTATGTGCATGGCGGGTACTCGACGAAAGGCACCGATTGCTCCGGTTTCGTGAAAATGGCATTTGCCAAGGTCGGCATCACGACCCCCCGCGGCTCGTCTTCTTACGCGTCCGCCGGCGTCAAGGTATCGCGCGCGAATCTGCAGCCGGGTGATGTCGTGTGTTTCGATTCGGATGGCGCCCGTGTCACCAATGTCAGTCACGTCGGCATCTACATGGGCAACGATCTGTTCATTCACGCATCCTCCACCAAGGGCAAGGTGGTGGTCGCCACCTTCTCCACATACCAGGAGAAGTATCTCGGCGCTCGCCGGTTCATCCGCTGAACCAGTCTTGTCATGCCGTTGCATTCCAAAGAGGGGAAAGTCCGTCGGAACCGCAGGTTGCGTTCCACGGGCTTTTTCGTACCGCAGAAGGCCGCTTCGCGGCGGTACAGGGCACAGGCCAGTCGGGACGGCCGACTCATGCTGGCGGGATGCGGGGCGTGCCGCCTTGTGCAGGGCGGGGTCGCGTGACCGGGCGGAGCGCATCTCCCGGCCATGGGACAGGTTTGTTGTCCGCAGGCATCCCATAGGGTAAAATGGAAGAAACGCACACATGCTCCGGAAGGAGGCAGCGTGAACGGACCAGTGCAGCCGGAAACCCGCGCATTCAAGCGGGGGGACATCCTCTCGGGCGAAGGGGCGCAGATCGGGGCGCTCGGCATTTTGTTGCAGGGCCGGCTTGAGATCCGCCTTTCACCGGCCTTCACCGGAAGAGACCCTGTGCCTCCGGACTCCGGCGGCACCTACCGTCTGTTCGACATCGACCGCAACGTGTTTCTCGGCGCATCCTCACTGGCCGCGGAGTCACCCTGCGGCTGCCAGTGTGTGGCCGTGGAGGACGGATCCCTGATTGCCTATCCCGTGGCGGATATCGGTCAGTTCTGGTCGCTGCTGCAAAACCAGAAGGATTACGGCACCTTTGTCATCCAGTCGCTCGGCATCATGATCCAGAAAATGCACGGCGCGCTCAGCGGCCTGTGGGAGCGGACGGAACGCCTGCGCATCCAGACCGCCAACCTGGCCCTGTTCTTCTGGGTGCTCCGTCAGGCGAACGACTGCACCCACGCCCCCTCGCTTCCCTGGTTTCGCGAAGCCCTCGAGCAATACGGCCACCTGCGGGAGGCCGGTGCGCCCCCCGCTCCGCTGTTCAACCCCGATTTCATCCGGGAGGACCATGACGCGCCGGATCCCGCCGAGGAAACGCTGTATCGCGCCCCGCTCCCCCCCGATCCGATCGGATACGCCATCCGGCTCAACACCATCCCGTTGGAGGCGCGCAAGCTTTTCTTCGGGGCGGATGCGCATGTGATGCAACGTCACGTCAACGAGGCCGCGGAGTGCCTCAACGAGCTGTTCATGCGAGGCCGAGACCTGTTGGCGCGATATGCGGCCATGATGCACCGGCTGTACGCCGACGGCGAGGAGAGCCTCTTCACGGCCTGGCTCAAGATGGCGCGCGAAATGGCGCTGGCCGGCCAGAACCCCTCCTCCGCCGCCGCCGCAATCGACACGGTGATTCAGATCCTGGACGAGACACTCCGGGAATCGGAGCAGACATACGGCCACCCCGCACCGGTCGACCTGACATACATCCGCCATGCCCGCAACCAGCTGAACGCATTCCTCGAGGGAAGCGCGGACGAGGAGGACGGGACGCCGCTGCATGCCGCCATGCACGCCCTGCCGGAGGAGCTCAAGGACAGCACCGCGAAGCTGTTGTCCTATGCGGGATTGCCCCAGCCGCAGACCGATGCGTTCCTGATCGCCCTGTCCGCCTTCCGCGGATTGAAGGACCGGTTCTCCCAGACACCCGAGGCGCGCGAAATCAGAAATGCCATGACCGATCATTTCAAGACGCTGTATGGCTCGGTTTTCCGTCGTGCCCTCCAGGCGCACGACGGCTCGCGGCTGGTGGGCATGTTCCTGCAGTTCGGCTTTGCCGACGAGTGGCTGCTCGATCCGGAACAGACGCTCACACTGTATCGGCTGGCAGGCAAGGACGCTTTGCGCGCGGCCTCCGCCGCAGCCCCCACCACGGGATCCCCCGCTGCCTCAACTGCCCCCGTGCAACGCGCGGACAGCGGGCACGCCAACATGCCGAAGGCGGAAGAGAGTGAAGCCGTCCACGCGGTATATACGCTGCGCGAGTGGCTCGAACGCATGCACGAACTCAAGGAGGAACCCTCCCGCAACGATTTCGACCAGGACTACCAGGATGTCTTCCGCGAGCTCAAGAAGCAGGGCAAGGCGACGGACCGCGACAAGGCCGCCTACGATGCGGACGCGGGCGCCCGGCTCGAGTTCGAGCTCGGCATCCAGATCGGCATCAACCAGAGGGCATGTCATGGCAAGGGGGGGATCTTCTACCCCATCCTGCACCGCGCCATGATCACGCGCAACCCCGACACCGCGGCGGTCACGCCCGAGAAGGTGCGGGCCGCGCTCGAACGCATCGTCGCGGTCGATTACGGCGCCTTCTACCGCGAGGTGCACTTCGTCGACCCGCGCAAGGTCATCGAGAAGGAGCGCATCATGAAGTGCGCCCCGCCCGATGTGATCCTGCTGCCCACCTTCGGCTCACGCGGCATGATGTGGCAGGAGATCGCGGGGCGCGGTCGCGGCACATCAGCCCGTTTCCTGCTGCCCGCCATGACGGACGAGGATCTCGACACCATGCTGCTTCGACTGGTCGGCAACTTTCGGTGGGAAATGTGCCGCACGCTGATGGGTACGGCATGGAACGATGTGACGCTGCACTCGCTTACGTCCGAATACAGCGACTACATCCAGTTCTACAAATCGAACGCGAGTCTCAGCGACGAGGCGAAGGACGGCATCCGGAGCCAGATCGAACGGTTCCGCGGCAACACGCGCGACATCTTCACCTCTGATTACGAAGTGTGGATCCGGAACGAATCCAAGGGGAACCAGCGGCTGAACAGGGTGGTGCGGGAAATCATGTTCCGGTGGTGTCCGTTCGCACGCGACATCCGCCAGCAGCTGGAGAAACATCCCACACACGCCAGTGCCATCCGCGCCTTCCACGCGCGGCAGGCCAAGGAGGCGCACAGCCTGGAAAGCCGCTACAACCGGTACCGCGGCACCACGGGACGGCTTGATCCCGATCTCGAGGCCAACCTGCGTTTTTACCGCGATCTCTAGACCCTCCGGACAACCAGGCTCCACTTCCATTTTCTCGGTTCCGCATGCCGCCAAAGTGGTAACTTGTCCCATGATTGGATCCGGTTATCTCCACAGAACCATCCGCCCCGTCATCGGACTCCGCCCGATGGCACGGGCGATCCGGCCGATCTGTGGTGAAATCCGCATGCTTGCCCGAGGGACACGACATGGGACAGAAGAACCACATCCGCATCGCCCGAAAACATGCCGCTTCGCACCAGGGGCTACGGTTTGTCCTTTTGCTGTTCCTGGCGCTTCTGTGCCTTCCGGTCCGGTCCGCAACCCAGGCGAGCGCCACCGCATCCCAGATGGATGCGGACGGGCCGTCCCATCCGACGGAATCCCGGAAGATCATCCTGCTGCTTCACACCGGACATCGCGGACCCACCCGCACGAACAGCCTGTCTGACGCCTTGCAGAAAACGCTCGCAAAGGCCGATCCCCCCCCGCAGGTCGACGAAGTCTTCCTGGACTGGTTCCGGTACCCCGACGGGGAGCGGCTTGAGCTGCTCACGGCTCTCCTGGTCCGGCAATATGCCGCCGATCCGCCCGATGCCATCATCGCGACCGGAGAGAAGGCGCTCTCCCATGCCTTGTCGCTGCGCACCGCGCTGGGCGGACCCATTCCGGTCATTCATGCCGGGGTCCCTCTCGGTGCGGCATACCGTGAATCGCAATACGAACAGCAGGTCACCGGCATCCCCGAGATCCTGGACATCGCCGGGACGGCGGCACTGATGAAGGCCCTCCAGCCGGCGCTCCAGCAGGCCGCCATCCTCCACGACGGTTCAGGAAACGGGCTCACCGTGCTTGAAGAGGCCCTCCCGGTCTTCGATGCGCTTGGTGTGGCCGTTACCGGCATCGATACGGGACAGCTGTCCGATACCGCCCTGCGCGACCAGCTGGCGAGGCTGCCGACAGGTTCCGCGGTCCTGCTGGCGTCCGACACGCTGCCGCCCGGGAAACAGACGATGCAGCCGCTCGCGTATGCGGACATGGTGGCCACCGCTTCCCCGGTTCCCGTGTACAGCTTGCTGGCCTGCCACCTTGGGAACGGTGTCGTCGGCGGAAGCCTGCTCGACCCGACCGAGGAGGGGACGCGCTGTGCGGCGCTTGCCCTGCGTGTCCTCGCAGGACAAGCGGTTGGCGATCTGGCGAGCCAGGCTTCCACCGCCTTTGTGACGAGGTTCGACTGGAAGGCGCTGCAACGCCTCCATCTCAACCCGTCACGCCTTCCCCGGAATGTCCGCTACATCAACCGTCCGGGCGAATTCTTCCGCACATACAGGCTGCCTGTGACACTGGCAGGCATCTCCTTCATTGGCCTGCTGGCGTTCGGTCTGTTCATGGCCCGCAGCAGCCGCGTGCAGCGGCACGCCACCCTCGCGCTCAAGGAGCGCGAGCATGCGCTCGAGGCGCTCAACGAGCGCCTGCGCGTGTCCGAGGAGCAGCTGCGGCACCGCAATGCCGATTTGATCGCGCAGGAGGACAAGATCCTGCACATGGCCTACCATGACACGCTGACGGGACTGCCCAACCGCACGATGCTGCGTGACATGACCGAGGGGGCCATTGTGCGCTCGCGGCGCGAGAACATCCGGATCGGTTTCTATTTCATCGACACGGACAACTTCAAGCTCATCAACGATTCCTTCGGCCACCCAGTCGGCGACCAGCTCCTGATTCAGGTGGCCCGCCGGCTCGAGGCCCTGCAGGAAACCCTGGCCGAGCTGTCGGTCGCCCGGCTTGGCGGCGACGAGTTCGTGCTGCTGCGACCCTTGAACGGCGAGGCGATGCTTGAGGAGACAGCCGACAGCATCCTGGAAGTCTTCGGCATGCCGTTCTCCATCGGTGAGCTGTCGCTGTACCTGAGCTGCAGCATCGGCGTCGTGCTCTGCCCCGACCAGGCGGACAACTTCGAGGACCTGCTGCGCAATGCCGACACCTCCCTGTATCACGCCAAGGCGACCGGCCGGAACCGGTTCGTCGTATTCGACCGCGTCATTCACCAGAATGTCATGGTGCTCTCGCAGATGCACCAGCAGATCCGCGAAGCGCAGAAAAACAACGAGTTCCGGGTATATTATCAGCCCAAGTGCCTTCCGGATGGAACGGTGCGCGGCTTCGAAGCCCTGATGCGCTGGCAGTCCGGTTCCGGCGACTTCATTCCGCCAGGCCGCTTCATCCCCGCCGCCGAGGAAACCGGGGTCATTCTGCCCCTGGGCGACATGGTGCTCCGGGAATCCTGCCGCTTTGTCAAACGGCTGCGGAACGGGGAGCTGCCCGATATGACGGTATCAGTCAATGTTTCCGTCATCCAGCTGACCGGAAGCGGCTATCTGGAGCGCGTGCTGCGCATCCTCGAAGAGGAGGGGGTGCCACGGGACGCCATCGTGCTGGAAATCACGGAATCGGTGCTGATGGAGTCGATCGATGCGAATGTCAGCCGCCTCGAGGCCATGAAGGCAGCCGGCCTGCGCCTGTCGCTCGACGATTTTGGCACGGGCTATTCCTCACTGACCTACCTGACCCATCTGCCCATCGAGGAGCTGAAGATCGACAAGAGCTTCATCCAACAGCTTGACACCGGTTCCGTGAACGCCTCCATTCTCAGCACCGTCATCACGCTGGCCGGGCATCTCGGACTCCGGACGGTGGCGGAGGGTGTCGAAACCGCCGCACAGCGCGATTTTCTGGTTGCCCACCATTGCGACCTGATGCAGGGATTCCTGTTCAGCCCCGCGTTGCCTCGCGAGGAAGCAATCGCATTCGCGCACAGGCGGCCTCCGCATCCGTCGGACGGCACAACAGCGGCGCAGTGGGGGAACGAGCCGTATGATTGATGCATGCGGCACGCGAGTCATATGTCCCGCAATCGTCATCCCCATCGTTGGGTCCAGGCGCACGAACCTGTTTCTATTCCCGCCATCATGGGAATGATTCACATATTGGATTTTATCATATTTGATTGTTTGCCATCTTTATGACCACACCCGCGGCGCACTGCGCCGCCGCATATGCATCAACCAACCGGTTGCGACAATCACATCGTCACCGGTCCACAAACAATGAGGTGAAACATGGACTACAACCTGCTGATCGGCGGAGCCGCCGGCCAGGGAATGGAAACCCTGACCGGCCTGCTGGAGCGGATGCTCAAGCGGCAAGGATATCACGTGCACACAACCCACGATTACATGTCACGCGTACGCGGCGGACACAATTTCATGCGCATCCGTTTCGGCGACGCCCCCCTGTGGGCACACAGGCTCGCGCTCGACGGCATCATCGCCCTGAATGCGGAGACCGTCGGGCTGCACCGGCAGGAGCTGGTCCCCAACGGCTTCCTGCTGGCGGACACCACGGTGGCCGACGGCATCGAGGACGCGCTTGCGCTGCCGTTGGCGGAACTCGCCGCACAGGCCGGCAATCCGAGGGCCGCGGGCACGGTCGCCCTCGGCGCCGTCCTGCGTTTGTTCGGCCTGTCGCTCGAGGGCATGGATGACGTGATCCGGCGCCAGTTCCATCAACCGGAAACCTGCGAGGTCAACCTGCGCGCACTGGCTGCAGGCCATGCCGCGGTGACCCCCCGTTTTGCGGCACCCGAACCGGCGGCCGGGACGACGCACCTGATCAACGGCAACCAGGCGGTCGCGCTCGGCGCGCTGGCCGCAGGCTGCCAGTTCTATTCAGCCTATCCCATGACGCCTTCCACCGGTGTGCTGACCTATCTGGCGGAAAAAATGGCCGATACGGGCATTCTGGTCGAGCAGGCGGAGGATGAGATCGCCGCCATCAACATGGCCATCGGCGCCTCCTATGCCGGTGTCCGTGCCATGACCGGCACATCGGGCGGCGGATTCTGCCTCAAGACCGAAGCGATCGGACTGGCCGGCATCACGGAAACCCCGCTCGTGGCGATCAATGTCATGCGTCCGGGTCCCGCGACCGGTCTGCCGACCCGCACCGAGCAGGCCGATCTGCAATTTGTCATCTATGCGGCGCAGGGAGAATATCCCCGCATGGTCATCGCACTGCGGAATCCGGAGGACGCGTATCGCCAAACCATCCGGGCGTTCCGCCTCGCGGACCGGTATCAGCTTCCGGTCATCCTGCTGTCCGACCAGTACCTGGCGGACACGCGCCTGACCATCCCGCCCCTTGTCATCGAACCGGACGACGGTCCGTCGGACATCACCGACGCTGCCGGCATGGCGCCCTTCGCCTACAAACGGTATCAATGGACGGAGAACGGCATCTCGCCCCGCCTGATACCGGGACGCACGCCCAACCAGATCGTCCGCTCCGATTCGGACGAACACGATGAGACCGGTTCCATCACCGAGTCGGCCGAGGTCCGCAACCGCATGGTGGAGAAGCGCGCCCGCAAAATGGCCCTTTTGGCCGACGAACTGGAGGAACCGGCCCTGTACGGGGATCCGGAAGCACCCGTCCTCCTGCTGGCATGGGGTTCGATGGAGGGACCCGTCCGGGAGGCGCTCGCGCTGCTGTCAGAGGAAGGCATCCCCGCAAGGGCCCTCGTCTTCGGCGACATCTGGCCGCTGCCGCAGCGGCGGCTCCGTGGGCAGGCGGCCACCGCGCGGCACATCCTCAACGTCGAACAGAACAGCACCGGCCAGCTCGCACTGCTGGTTCGGGAAGCCACCGGCATATCCGTCCACGGATCCGTGCTGCGCTATGACGGCAGACAGCTGCCGCCAGCCGACATCGCAACCGCCGTGGCACGGCATCTGGCAGGGCAAGGAGGCAAGGTATGAACAACGAGCTGAACAACATGCCGCAATCCCCTCTGGAGGAAAGGCGCTTCAAGACATCCGAGACCGCCTGGTGCCCGGGCTGCGGCGATCACAACATCCTCTTCACGCTGCGCGACGCGCTCGAGTCCCTCGGACTGGAACCGCACAAGGTGCTGGTGGTCGGCGGCATCGGACAGGCGGCGAAAACACCGCAATACATCAACACCAACGGCTACAACGGCCTGCACGGCCGCGCCCTGCCGGCCGCGGTCGCCGCCAAGATGGTCAATCCCGCGCTCACGGTCATCGTCGATTCCGGTGACGGGGACTCCTATGGAGAAGGCGGGAACCATTTCCTGCACAACATCCGCAGGAATGTCGACATCACGCATCTGGTGCATGACAACCAGATCTATGGCCTGACCAAGGGCCAGGCGTCGCCCACCAGCGCGCAGGGACATGTCACGCATGTGCAGACGTACGGCTCGCCGAGCGAGCCGCTCAACCCGCTGCTGACCGCGCTGGCCGCCGGCGCTGGGTTTGTGGCGCGCGGTTTCTCCGGCGACAAGGCACAGCTGCTCGAGCTGCTCACGGCGGCGATCCGCTATCGCGGCTATGCCCTGGTGGACATCCTGCAGCCCTGCGTCAGTTTCAACAAGATCAATACGTTCCAATGGTACAAGAGCCGCGTGTATCAGCTGGATGCCGGACACGACCGGACGGACCTGATGGCCGCGATGGCCAAGGCCATGGAATGGGGGGACAGGATACCGACCGGCATCCTGTATCAGGTCGACAAGCCGGCATGGCCCGACCGCGTGCCGCACCTGGCCCAGGGACCCGCGCTTGTCGACCGTCCGGTCGCACGGGATGCGATTCGGGCGCTGGCGGAGGACTTCGCCTGATGGTTCCCGGCGGAACATGACCCTGTGAGGTGCGTCTGACACGACAGGACGAAGCGGTTTCCGTTCCCGAACCGGGGCGGGGACCGCTTCATTCGTTGTAGATCTGCGTCGCGCCGCGGATGGCGTCATGGATGGCCGCCCGGATCGATGTGACAGCCGCCTCCGCATCCCGGCGGGCAATGGCGTCCACCAGCACGCCCGTATTCCGGCAGAGGATTTCTATGCCGTACTTGCGGCAGTACCGTTCCCACAATCCCAGCAGAGGCGCCTTGAATGACTGGTAGATCATCGGCAGCAGCGTGTTGCCCGAAAAAAAGGTCATGTCATGGTGAAAGCCGAAGACGGACTCGGCCGCTTGCTCCGCGTCACGGGCCGCGCACATGGCTTGGTAATGGGCGCGCAGCGTGTCCACCTGCTCGTCGGTGACCTTCGGCACCAGCAGCGTCACCGCCATGCGGTCCAGCGTATCCTTCAACTCGAGGATCGAGCGGATTTCATCATGGCGAAGCCGGCCGCCGTTGTATTTCATGATCGACAGCAATGTCTCCGCCGTACCGTGCCGGTGATAGTCCGCAACGTATGCGCCGATGCGGGGACGGATCTCGAGGAAGCCCTTTGCGGCCATCTCATTGATGCCTGCGTTCACCACCGCCCGGCTCACCTGCATGCCTTCCGCCAGCTCCCGCTCCGCGGGCAGCTTCGCGCCGATCTCGAGCCGGCCGGAAAGGATCATGCCCTCCACCTGCTGCACAAACAGCTCCTTGAGCGAGGGCGTGCTGATCTTCTTGAATTCCATGCCGATGCCTCCGTCTCTGGCTCGGCCAGATACCACGCACATTGTAGCACGGGCACCCAGCTTCGGCAATGCGGCGCAAGGACCACCTCGCATCCATGACGATTGGCACAGCCAGCAACAGATACCTCATTGCATGGCATCACGGATCGTGATAGTCTTTTCACGAACTCTGGTCCTACCAGCTCCGATCGACTTGCCAGAACCGCCGTCCCCTGCCGCCTCCCCTACCCCGGCAATCCGCAGAAACACCGTGAACGGAGGATACGACCATGTTCCTGTTTGAGGCAGTTCCCTGGTACAACTGGCTGATGCTGCTGGGTGTCATCGCGGCACTCATGGGGCTGAACGAGCTCACCCGTCTGAACAAGTGGACGGCGATCGGCTTCTTTCTCGTCCTTCCACTTGCGCTGACGCTCCTCGTCTGGCCGCGGACTGCCGGGGCGGGCTCAAGCACGGGCACATGGTTCCACTGGGTGAAGGTGTATTCCGCATTGGCCGGGTGCCTTGGATTTCTGGCGATCCGCACCATCAAGAAGGTCGAGAACAGCAAGTTCACCTATATCTTTCCGCCGCTCATCCTTTCAGTCAACATTCTGGAGGCGTGCATCCGCGATTTCCAGTGCTCGGGCTTGAACGGCCTGGTGGACGGCGTCGTCATGGTCGGCGGACCATGGAATGTCATGAACGGCATCGCGGGGCTGCTGAACATCGCCACGATCACGGGCGCGGCCGGCATCTTCGTCAGCGGGAAAAAATCGCGCGACATGCTGTGGCCCGACATGCTCTGGTTCTGGATCATCGCCTATGATGTCTGGAACTTCGCCTATGTCTACAATTGCGTCTCCGACCATGCCTTCTATGCGGGGCTCGCGCTGTTGGCGGCGCCCACCCTGACGGCCTTCTTCCTGTGCAAGGGCGCCTGGCTGCAACACCGCGCGCACACGCTTGGCCTGTGGATGATGTTCACGATGGCGGTTCCGTCCTTTGTCGGCGAATCGATGTTCTCGGTGAAGTCGAGCCACAGCCCGGTGGCACTGTTCACCGTCAGTGGGCTGTCCCTGGCATTGAATGTCGGCGTCCTCGTCTACATGCTCCACCGGTCCGCCAAGCTCAAGCGCAACCCGTACACCAAGGAACTCTATGGCGACATGAAGGCATACCGCGAGGTGGCCGGGAACAAGGTGGCCTGACCGTTGTACGCTTGCCGCACGCGATGTCGCGTGGCAGGAAGAAAACCCCCGGTCATCCAGATCGACTGCTTTGAAAGGCATCGCCTGTTCAGACGGAATCCGTTCCGTTTGAACGGGCGATGCCATTTTTCCATAAAAATTTCCCAAAACAGTCCGGATTGATTGAACGGTTGGAAGCAGAGTGATAAAGTGGAAGCGGGTCGTCATCAAGAACGCATTCCCACAAGCGAACTTCTTTCACCGCACGCATACGGAATTGCTCGTTCTTCCCATAGATCCGTTTCCATCAGGTCTTCCTCCTCCATCAGCCAGCACAACCCATCGCTTCCAAGGCACCCTCGTCCGGCACACCACCACCGTTTCTTCCCGTTCCCCTACAAATGATGAACGCAAGCGGCGCAATGCATGTCACCATGCCTCATTGTCACTGTGCCTTTCTTTCGTGACCGTCCATACGCAAGGAGGAACCATGAACACGAGAAAATCAAGACAAGCCCTGTCCATCCTGTTGGCGCTGACCATGCTGTTCACCGCCACACCGGCCTCATGGCTGACGGCACAAGCCGACACCGCATCCGGTGACATTGGCGATCAGAACGCGCTCGACGCGCTCGGCATCGATACCTCCGTCATGCCGGAGGGCTACGATGCCAACAGCCTCGAGAATCCTTACGGGCGCAGCACGCTGACACTCAACCCGGTGTACGAGCTGTTCGAGACGCGTGTTGCAGCCGCGACGCCGATGCCTGCCGTCACGGAAACCGTCACATCGGATGACGGGAGCACCGTCACACGGATCGACACGGTCGCAACGCCCTACACCGTCGGGATGGCGCTGTACGGCCACAACGCGCCATTGGGCGACATCCTGGATCATCAGCAGATGACGCAAGCCGTCATCACACAAGCAAGCATCACGACAAGAACGACGAGCCCCGCCGGCATCGCCGCCACGACAACGGCGTATGCCGGTGCCGACCGCGTGCTCGCCGCCACCAACTCCGCATCCGGCAACTTCGCCGCCTCCGCCGCCGCCGCCGGCACGACCGGGCAAGTCGTCACCGTCGGCACGGACGCGATGGACAAGAACGGCGGCTTGTACCTGTACTTCACCGATCCGGTCACCGGAGCGATGAGTGCCCATATGAAGACCCTCGCCCCTCCTTCCGCCATCATCGGCAACTCCGGCGGCAAGATGGATGAGGATTTTGTACTCGCACCCTACCTGATGCAGAACTACCTCAAGGTCGCAACCGGCGACTTCGACGGCAACGGCATCGACGAGGTCGCCGTGTATGTCGCCGAGCAGGGCGCCTCCCGCGTCGAGGTCTACAAGCTCGAAACCACTTCATCCGCAGGAGAAGGCTTCTTCCTCGATGTCACGAACTGGCAGCTTGCATGGACCTACTACTTCGCCGAATCGCCCTATGTCTCGAACATGGTCTCCCTCACCGCCGGCGACTTCAGCCGCGACGGCGTCGACGATCTGGCGATGACCTGGGGCTACTATTACGGTCCCGGGGAGAAGAACGGCTGCAAGGCCGCCGTTCTGTTCGGCGACAACGAGGACATGCTGCAGGATTACCAGGACATCAGCCTGCTGTATGGCACCTCGCCCATCGTGCGCGCCGCCTTCACCCTCGGCGATATCGATGGCGACGGCGTCGAGGATCTGGTGCTCGGCGGACAGCTGGAAACCGACATCGGCAACCCGTCGATCCGCCTGAATTCCCGTTTTGTGGCCGTATACACCTACCAGGGCGCGGATCAGCCCTTCCTGCAGGCGGCCGCGCAGAACTTCAACTTCTTCGAGCGGAAGAACGCGCAGTATGTGAACAAGGCCATGGAAGGCAGGGGTGACCGGTTTTACAGCTCGCCGGCCATGGTGGCCAATGTGGCCGTCTACAACACCGAAGGCGTCGGCAAGCCGGTCAGCATCTATCTGGACAGCCTGCTGATCGAAAATGGCGACGAGGGACTGGTCATTCGCAAGGCACTCGACCAGGACACCTCGTTCCGCCGATATCCGCAGTCCTATCAGACATACTACACCGAATATGGCGCGGCTACCGCCGATTTCACGGGCAGCGTGAAGCAGTCGCTGCTGACCATGCAGTACTATCTGCCCGCAACGCTGACCATTTATCCCTTCTGGTGGTTCTTCCATTACACGGGATACGCCGAAACACGGACCGCCGACGGCGTGCTCGACAAGGTGTTCTACACGGAGGGTGCCGGCGGCATTCGAACCCCGGGAGTGGATTTCTCCCTCTCCTACTGCACACTGAACACCGACAACGACACCTCGCTGCTGAAGTACCTCAACCGCCACTACGTGCGGTACACCGACCCGAAGGTGCTGGCGGTCCTCTCCTCGCCGCCGTATTTCAAGGATCTCGATCAGGACAGCTTCTCGGGCAGCTACAAGAACTCCGAGACCACCTACTCCACCACGACGGGCAGCGGCACCAGCGACACGCAGGCGCACACGCTCAGTCTGGGCGTCTATGTGAGCTTCTCGCATGAATTCACCATGCCCGTCACCGGCGTGAAGCTTGGCAGCGTGGAGGCCGAGGCTTCCTACACGGCCGGCCTGACCTGGGAGACCGAGCACAGCGCCTCCCTCGAGCAGACGATCAGCTATGCCACGCTGGTCGGCGAGGATGCGGTCGCCTTCTACTCCATTCCCATGGAGATCTACGAGTACGAGTCGCTGATGCCGAAGATCGATGAGCATGGAAACATCACCGGCTACGATACGCAGAAAATGGCGGTCAACATCCCGCACATCGCCTCGGTGAAGGTCCTGCCGCTCGACACCTATGAAAAGATCGCCGCCGATTACGCCGAGCTGCCGCGCATCGCCGACAACGTGCTGACACACACGGTCGGCGATCCGGCCACATACCCGAAGGACACCGCGGCCTTCTCCAATCCCATCCAATACAACGGCGACTGGTCCGGCGTGAATTTCGGCAATGGCTCCATCTCCCAGGAAATCGCCATGACAAGGGAAACCGGCAAAAGCTTCACCCACACGCACGCCATCGATTTCAAGGTGGGAGCCGGCCCCGGCGACTTCGTCTTTGGACGATCCATCGGATACGAATTCGGTTCAGGCCGCACCAAAGTCACGACAAACGGCTCCAGCTTCACCGGCACGGTCTACAACATGCCGGCGGAGGCGGAGCCCTATGGCTACAATTACGCATGGAAGGTCTTCTCCTATCAGGCGGAGGTCAACGGCTGCAGCTTCCCCGTGGTGGACTACCTGGTCGCGGATGTGACCGCACCGCCCAAACTGCCCACGGATTTTGCGCAGAATCCCGCCGGCACCACCGACAGCCAGCTCGAGCTGAACTGGTCCTACAAGGGCTCCGTCGCCGGCTTCCAGCTGTACCGCTATTATGAGTTCCCGGACGGCAGCGGCAGCTACGAGCTCGCCTTCGTGCCGATGTCAAGCGCGTACGCGGTCGATCCGGACGGCACGCGGCATTTCCGCTATGTCGACACGCAGCTCGACCCGTACACCGACTACGATTACCAGATCCAGACCGTCCGTGCCGCCGTGCCGACGGCCAGCATCCTCAGCGAAGTGTACAGGGCCAGAACCAAGACCGGCACGGGATACCCGGACATCGGTCTGTCCGGCCTCGCCGGCGGTGTCCTGCCGGTGTATCCGGACACCGACAGCACGGTGGGCGTCGTCATCGCGAATGCAGGCGACTACAGGCAGGCGCCCCGCTACCAGTGGCAGAAGCAGACGGACACCGGATGGACGGATGTCAGCGGCGCCACCGCCGACAATCTCGTTTTCCGGGCTGCAGGGCTCGGGGATGAAGGCACGTACCGTTGCCGGGTGAATGTCATCCATGACGCGCAGTACATTTCCTCCTACTCCGACACCTTCTTCGCCGATTACAACCAGCGCACGCCCGTGTTCATCGAAAACAGCTTTGCTGTCACGGATGCAGACGGAGCCGGCAACAGGCCGACCCTGTCGATTGCGGTCAAATCGGCGCATACCAACCATTTCTATGTGCCGACCGGCACCATGACCTTCCAACTGCGCGGTGCGGGCGGTGAAATCTACCAATACCCGGTCAAACTGCAGGCCGCAGCCGGCGAGCTGGCGAAAACCGGTGCCGCCATCGCCACCTTCACGCCGGACACCGCCCTGCCCGCCGGTCCGTACGAGGTCACCGCCTGGTACGGCGGCAGCCGCGTCTACCAGTCGCTGCAGACAGCCGCAGCCCTGTACTGGGTGTCCGGTTCCGGCAACGGCAGCATGATCATGCTCGACAATACGTTCACATACGGCAACACGATGAACCCGGTACTCTACAATGTACGGAAGGAAGCCGACGGAACCGCATCCGCATCGCCCGTCACCGGGGCTTCCTGGCGGGTGGAACGGCATACGAAGCGGTACGAGGCTTATCATCCCTGGGGATGGTTCTGGTTCACCACCATTCGGCTGGTGGATGTCATCACCGTCATGCCAGGATTTACGGAAACCAGCCCGGGAACGCTCACCGCCGACCAGACCGGCACCTACACGCTGGTCGCATCCGACGGTGTCACCGACATCGCCTCGCGTTCCTTCGAGGTCCTGCCGCGCGAGATCACCGTCGGCATCACGAACCAGGACAAGGAATCCGGGCTGGACACCATCACCCACCCCGGCATCGACATCCTGCATGTCCGAAGCGGTTCACTCGCCCCGTCCGACACGCTCGCCAACCTTGGGCTGTATGTCCGCGCCACGAACACCGCCGGCAGGGAAGTGACGATCACCGGCAGCACGCTGCCCGGCAGATATGCCATTGCGGCCGCGGCGACCGCCGGTGCCATCGACCTGTCGGAGTATGAGAACTACAGCTTCCAGTTCGACACAGGCGCCTATGTGCTGACAGGCGCCCGGTATCCAGTCTCCGGCGTGGCAAACACCGTCAACGGCACCATGGCCGGCACGCTCGCGCTCACACAGCCGAACGAGCATACGGACTGGACCAGCAGCCCGCGCTATGCCAACGGCACCAACCTCTTCTTCCAGGCGGCGCCACTGCCCGGCTACAGCGTCAAGCGGTGGACCATCTACGACATCAAGAACGACATGTACCTGCTTGATGAGATGACGCACCGCACCACCCTCACCCACACGACCAAGTCCGAAGCCATCAGGGTGTCGGTGGACTTCGAGATCACCCAGTCCACCCTCAGCTTCCCGGCCCATGTCACGGGCGGCAGCATCGCCTGCACCAGCAACTCGGTGTTCAACAGCGGCGACGTGGCCCGCAATGGCGCGCAGTTCACCTTCCGCGCCTCGCCCAGGACCGGTTACCACTTCGTCGAATGGCAGCTGACCGAAGTCGGCAAGGGGCTGGTCAAGCCCGCCGGCATTGCCGCTCCGGATGGCGGCAGCACCTGCACCCTCACGATGGGGTCCGGCAACACCCTGCTGCACGCCATCTTTGAACGGGACAGCTATCTGCTCACGCTGCGCGGCGATCTGCAAGCCACCTACCTCTTTGATGCAGACGGCAAGTCCACCACACCCATGGAACCCGTCACCGTCGGCACGGGCGTGCGCATCACAGGCGACACGGAGGTCACCGTCACCCACAAGCCCGGATACGCGGTGGCAATGGATGCGGTCTGGACGAACAACGGCAATGCTGTATCCGCGAATACAGGTACCGACAACCAGGCCTACTCCTTCACGATGGACAGGGACACCACCATCGCTGCAAGAACCGAGAACCAAAAGTACCCAGTCAGCTTGACCGTGTCGGGTGCCGGCATCGGGGCAAACATCGTCGACTCCGCCTGCAACGGGCTGCCCGTTGTTCTGCCCGCCACCCTCTCCGGCGGATCCGTCCTGCACTTCGAGGCCAAACCCGCATATGGGTATGTCTTTGACGAATGGCGCATCAGGCAGAGGAACGTCACCCAGGTCGGCGTCACCGAACAGGTCACGACGGCCGCCGGCATCATGCTCGACATCCCTGCGCTGGGCGGCGACCTGCAGGTGGAAGCGGTCTTCAGGGACAACGACGCGTACGATCTCACACTCCGTCATGGACAGCGCGGCCTGTTCCAGGTATCCGTCAATGGCGGCGAACCGGTCACGGTGGATACACCGGACACGAACGCCGTTCTGGGGCTTTTCAGGGGCGACACGGTGGCCATCACGGCTGTACCGGAAGACAATTTCATGGTGGAGTCCTGGCGGGTCGACGGCACCATCCGCCAAACCTATGACAGAACCCTGACATTCACGGACATTCATGCCACCTTGCATGTTGAGGCGATTTTCGGTGCGCAGTCGTACACGACCGTCACCTACACCGCCACGCCCGCGGGCATGGGCACCATTGCGGCCACCTCGGACGGCGTACCGTTCGCGAGCGGCAGCAACAGCATCGGCAACGGCACCACCGTGCGGTTTGTCGCTGCACCCACGGAAGGCCGCATGGTTGACGGCTGGACAAACAACGGTGCCGCCGTCCTCAACCCGGCAGGCGGCAACCTGGTGGACAACGTGTACGAGATTTCGGCCCTGTCCGGAAAAACGGATGTGGTGGTCACCTTTGCCGATGCCGTCACCCACGCCGCCATCACCAGCACCACGCATGCCGCCATCGCCATCGCGGCAACGCCTCAATGGCCGGACGGCATCCGGGACGGTGCAACCGTCACCTGCACGATCACGCCCGCGAACACGGCGGACGAGCGTTTCCGCGTCGTCACCGCCGCTGCCGTGAAGACCGTGGATGGCACACCGGTTCCGTTCGACACGGTGGACAAGCGTGCGGACGGCACCTGGCTCTGCACGATCCGTGTCTTGACGGAGGATCTGACGATCTCGGCGGAAGCGGTGAAACTGTACGCCATCAGGGCGCCGGCAACGCCGGTCGGCGGCAACATCCTGCTGGGTGTCACCGAGGCCATCGCAGGCGAGTCAGTCACCATCAAGGCCGTTCCGGCAAGCAACCACATCTTCTCCGGCTGGACCGTCTCCGGCGGCGTCACACTTTCCGGCGCCACCGCCGCAACAGCCACCTTCACGATGCCCGCCAATGATGTGAACGTCGCCGCCACCTTCACCGCCGCCAGCAGCGGCAATACCGGCGGCACGACCGGCGGAACGGTTGCCCCGGCTCCCGCCCCGGTCGTGGAGCTGCTGCCCGGAGAGACACTCCCCGGCGCAACGCCGATCCTCGTTTTCCCGCTCGGCACCGGCCGCATCACGCCGGACGATAGCCAGAAGCTCGTCGAAGCCAACAGGACCCAGATCCTCCAGCTCACCGGAAACGGCTTCCACATCCGGATTCCCGTCGGCATCCTGCAAACCGGCGATGATCTGAACGACTACATTCCGAGCCTCGCCGGCCTCGACCCGTCCACCGGAAACGGCTGGATCGTGGTCCGGACGGATGCCGCAGGTGTGGAGCACATCGTCCGCTGGTCCGCCGTACGATCCGGATCCGTCTCCTTCATAGCCGATGGCCGGGGCGTCCATGCCATCCGCAACAACGACAAGGTGTTTGATGACATCCAGAAGCACTGGGGCCTGAAGGCCATCGGTTTCGTCACCGCCCGCGACCTGTTCCAGGGCACAGGGCTCCGCCAGTTCGGCGCTGGCGCCTCCATGACGCGCGCCATGCTCGTCACGGTCCTGCACCGCCTGGACGGCCTGACCGCCGGAACGGGCGAGATCTTCACCGACGTGCCGAAGGGTTCCTGGTTCGCCAACGCGGTCTCCTGGGCTGCCGCCAACAAGATCGTCAGCGGCATCGGCAACGGCGCCTTTGGGGCTGCGGGCCGGCTCACCCGGGAACAGCTGGCCGTCTTCCTGTACCGGTACGCAACATATCTTGGCTTGGACACGGCATCCACCCTCACCCTCGACACCTATGCGGACGCGGGCAAGGTGTCCGCCTATGCGCTCGATGCCATGAACTGGGCGGTGGAAAAGGGCATTCTGACCGGCAAGTCCGGCAGTCTGCTCGATCCTTCCGGCTTCGCCGACCGCGCCGAGGTGGCCACCATGCTGCAGCGGTTCGTCGAGCTGGTGCTGAAATGAGCCATTGGGGCAGCGCACCCGCGTGATGACTCATCATGCCGACGCTTCCCCGAAGGGATTCGAGCCCCTGCCACAACAGAAAGCCCCTCCTCGCTGGTCCATTCGGACGGCTGGGGAGGGGCTTTCGCCAGCAGATACTTCCCGACGGGCATATCTGCCATATGGGACCCTTGCCGGCGGATTTGCTCATGGCTGCGGCAGATCCGTTTTGACAAACGCCCGGAAGAATCCCTATCATGAAGCAAGGCTTGCCGGCGGGAGCCCGGCGGTGTGGGAGAGGGCGCATGGTGAATCAGGCACAGGACATGCAGGATGATGGCAATGCGCCGGGAAATGCCCTGCATGCCGCAGCTTCGGTACCGGAACCATTGACATGCCGGAACGATCCTGAGCTCGAAGCCGCGGTGGAACGCATCCTGGCAGCGACAAGCGGCGTCTGGTCGATCGTGGCGCGCGGGACCGGCGGACTCCCGCTGTTCCACGACCGGCTCGCCGACCGTGTGTTTCCGTCCGCAAGCCTCATCAAGATCCTCATCATGGCGGAGGCCTTCCGCCAGACGGAGGAAGGCAGACTTTCGCTGGCAGACCGCCTTGACGCACCGGCGGACCGCATCGTCCCCTTCGGCCTGCTGCCGCTGCTGCGTGAGCGTTCCTATTCGATTTGGGATCTGATCGTCTACATGATGACCGTCAGCGACAACACCGCCACCAACCTGTTGATCGACCGGCTGGGCATGGCATCCGTGAATGCGTTCGCCGAACGACTCGGCCTTTCGGACACGCGGCTGCGCCGCCATATGATGGATCTCGAGGCACGGCGTGCACATCGTGAGAATGAAACCAGCGCCCGGGACATGGCGCGGCTTCTTGCAGGCATCAACGCGGGACGCATTGTGTCCGCATCCGCTTGCCAGGTCATGCGTCAGATGATGGAGAACGAACGAGGCACGGACGGCCTGCGCCGGTGCTTTCCGGCCGAATGGCCGATGATGCGCAAGACAGGCGAGCTCGAGGGTATCCGCCACGACCTGTGCATTGTCCAGACGCCGGCAGGGGCCCTGCTGCTGGGCGTGCTTGCGACAGAGCTTTCCGACATGCGCGAGGCGGAGCGGGTGACTGTCGCGCTGGGCGAGCTGATCATCGGCCATGCGTCGGGGGCGCAACTGAATCGGCATGGCGGGACACCGCACTGAACGGCCCAATCACACCCAAAGGAGGTCCTCATGCGCATCAAACGGCTGGATATCGAACAGGCATCCGTTCCGTTGAAACGGCCGTTCATCACGGCACTCCGCACCGTGACCGAGGCGCAGTTCCTGGTGCTGCGCCTCACGTGCGACGACGGCTCCGTCGGCATCGGCAGCGCCCCGCCGACCGCCGCCATTACCGGTGAAACCCTCGGATCCATCGAGGCCGCCCTCCGGCTGCATATCGGTCCCGCCATCCTGGGAATGGACATCGATGAGCTCGATGCCATCCTCGACGGTATCGACCGGGCCCTGCCCCGCAACACCAGTGCGAAGGCGGCAGCGGACATGGCCGTGCACGACCTGTTCGGCCAGCGCCACGGCATCCCCCTGTACCGCTACTTCGGCGGGAACGCGGCATCCATCGAAACGGACATCACCGTCAGCATCGGCACACCCGAAGCCATGTGCGAGGAAGCGCGCGCCTACGTCGCGCGCGGCTACACCGCCGTCAAGACCAAGGTGGGCAAGGACAGCCTGCGCGATGTCGCGTGCGTCCGCCGCATCCGCGACACCATTGGAACCGGCGTGCGTTTGCGGATCGACGCGAACCAGGGTTGGAAGCCGAAGGAGGCGGTCCGCTGCATCCGGGCGATGGAGGACGCGGGGGTGAACCTCGAATGGGTGGAGCAGCCCGTGGCAGCCGCGGACCTCGAAGGGCTGCGCTATGTGACAGGGCGTGTCGACACACCCGTTATGGCAGACGAATCGCTGTTCGGCCCGGAAGACGCGTTCCGGCTGCTCGAGATGCGCGCCGCGGACCTGTTCAACATCAAGCTCATGAAATGCGGCGGCCTGCGCAATGCCCGCACCATCCACGCCATGGCGAAGGCACGCGGCGTCGCGTGCATGGTGGGCTGCATGATCGAAAGCCGCATCGGCATCACGGCCGCCGCCCATTTTGCGTGCGGGCAGACCGGCATCCTTGCGGCTGATCTGGATGCCATCGACCTGATGCAGCCGGAGGCCTTCAGGGGTGGCGCCCGGCTGGAGGCAAACCGCATCCTGCTGCCGGACGGGTCGGGTCTTGGCATCGGGTGACCCTCGAACATCCGCCATGCACGGGTTCATGCGACTGCACCTTCAACGCGCGCGTGGCACCGCACATCACGGCAACGGATCCCCGTCGGCCACCCCTTCGATCCCATATCACAGCATGAACGGAGGCCACCCATGGAAACCGCCATCGCCCTCTCACCCGTATTGCCCCTGTACCGCGATCCGGACGCCCGCAGCGAGCGGGTGGACGAGCTGCTCTACGGCATGGCCTGTGATGTGACGGATACGGCACCCGACCCTTCCTGGGTTCGGGTGACGACACGGTATGGTTATGAGGGCTGGCTGGCTGCCGGCAGTCTGAACCGGGACACCACGACAGCCCGCAGCTGGGAGGTTCGGGCATCCAGCCAGGTTGTCCTTGCATTCTCCGACGTGCTCGCGCAACCGCGCGACGGGGCACCCGTCCTGCTGACACTGCCCCGCGGGGCCGAGCTGCAACCGCTGGCCGATACGGATGGCAGGTGGCGCAAGGTTGCGCTGGCCGATGGAACCGAAGGCTGGACCCTTGCTGCGTCGCTCCATTCCCCTGACGGGCTGCCGCAACCGGGCTCAGATGCCTGGCGCCTTCGGGTTGTCCGCACCGCGATGGGCTACCTGGGCACACAGTACCGCTGGGGCGGGAAAAGTCCGCTCGGCATCGACTGCTCGGGGCTTTCCTCGATGGCATACGCGCTCAACGGTGTCCGGATCCCGCGGGATGCCGACGCGCAACAGGCCTCGCTGACCGCCGTTTCCCGGCAAACGGCCCGTGCCGGCGATCTGCTGTTCAGCCCGGGACATGTGATGGTGTATCTGGGCGGCGGCGCGTATGTACACGCCACCGGCCGGGAAGGCGTCGTTCTCGTGAACAGCCTGAACCCCGACGATCCCAACTACCGGGAGGACATCGACAGGCATCTCACAGGCATCGGCACACTGCCGGCATAATTTCGCACAGGGCAGGCATCGGTACCCTGCCGGCATGACCTCGCATATGACAGGCTTCGGCACCCTGCCGGCATGATCTCGAACAAGGGCGGCATCGGCACCCGAAGGCTGGCATCGCATGCGGCCGGCATGGTATACTGGCCTCAGGACAAGGGCGTCGCCGCAAGGTGGACGCCTTTTTCATGCATCCGCATCCGGAGGACATCGACATGGGCGTGACAGTCAAGTCTCTCTTCCACAACGGTTCCTTCCTGTACAGGATGAAGCTGGTGGCGGGCCGGAACGGCCTGGCGAACCTTGTTCAATGGGTCCACATCATCGAGGACGACGATGTCAGCGCCTTCCTTCATGGCGGCGAACTCGTCTTCACCGCGGGCATCCTCAACAGGAGCCCCGAGTGGCTGCCCTCCTTCACACGCCGGCTGCACAAGGCGGGAGCGAGCGCCTTCGTCGTGAACCTGGGACCCCACACCCGTGAAATCCAGGCGGAGGTGATCGCCTTCTGCGACGAGGTGGGCATGCCGCTGTTCACCATCCCGTGGGAAACCCGCATGGTCGACATGACGCGCGATTTCTGCCAGCGCATCATCCAGGCGGAGCAGACGGAGAACTCCCTGATGACGGCCTTGAAGAACATCCTGTTCCACGTCGGCGACCAGGAATCCCAAATTCTCCTTCTGGAGCGGCACGGGTTCCAGCGCGCCGGCATGTATTGCATCCTGTGCGTACAGGCAGGCGAGACGGAGGACGCCGACGCGACACGTACCCTGCTCAAGACCATCGCGGAACGCAAGGTCAAGGAAATGGGGCTTGCCACGATTGCCTTCACCTACAACGAAATGCGCGTGTTCCTTTTGTCCGGATGCCAGCCCGCCGAACTGGATGTGTTCCTCGACCACTTCCTGGCGCATGCGGGTCAACGGCTGCCCGGGGTGGCGCTCCATGTCGGTGTCAGCCCCTGGCAGGCGGGCATCGGCGAACAGGGGGACAGCTTCGAAAAAGCGATGGCGGCCCTGGACATGGCGCGTCGCCGCCGCACCTCCATGGTGCGGTACGATGCACTCGGGCTCTTCAAGGTGCTGTACGCGGTCTCCGACCGGCATGTGCTGCGCGCGTTCCATCAGGAGGTGCTGGGGCGGCTGGAAGCACACGATGCCGAGAGTGGCGCCTCCCTGTGCGCGTTGCTGCGCGATTATCTCGATGCCGATGGCAGCCTGCAGGCGGTGGCGGAAAAGCACTACATCCACCGCAACACGGTGACCAACCAGCTGCACCGCATCGCAGGACTGACCGGCTACGACCCCCTGGTGCACACCGATCGTGTCGCGTTCTCCCTGGCCTTCCATATCCGCAGTCTGCTGTGAATATTTTTGCAACTTTATTGTTTCTTTCCGTCATTTGTGCATAGTGCGACAATCGTCGCCTCCCGCACGCACCTGTATCAAACAGGATTGCCCACGTCTGTGCAAGGGCACAATGAAGCTTGTTCTTCCGCATCTTGCACGTCTCCCTTCGTCTGCCGTACACTGTGCACAACAAGCACGGCATCGGAGGTGCGACATGAACGGCGAGGCGGTCAAACGCAATTTGAAATCCTTCAACCTGCAATCCTGGAGCAAGCAGTCCGCCATCAATCCCATTCCGGTCGAGAAGGCCGAGGGCATCTATTTCTGGGATGACCGGGGCACCCGCTACACGGACATGTCCTCGCAGCTGGTCAACCTCAATCTCGGCTTCGGCAACCGCGCCATCATCGACGCGATCAAGGACCAGGCCGACGCCTACTGCTTCGTCTCCCCCGCCTACGGCTCCGAACCCCGTGCCGAGCTGGCCCGCAAGATCATCAGTCTCATGCCCGAACGCATGGGGAAGGTGTTCTTCACCAACGCCGGCGCCGACGCCAATGAGAACGCGGTGAAGATGGCACGCATGGTGACCGGCCGCAACAAGGTTCTCAGCCGCTACCGCAGCTACCACGGGTCTTCCTTCGGTGCGGGCGGCCTGACGGGCGAGCCGCGGCGTTTCGCGACAGAACCCGGCGTTCCCGGCTTTGTGAAATGCTTTGACCCGTACATCTATCGGGAACCCGTCTCCTTCGCCACGGAAGCGGATGCGACCCGCTACTACCTGGCCAAGCTCGAGGAGCAGATCATCTACGAGGGACGCGACGGGATCGCCGCCATCGTGCTGGAGACCATCACCGGCTCCAACGGCGTGATCATTCCGCCGAAGGGCTATCTGCCCGGTGTTCGGGCCCTGTGCGACCGATACGGCATCCTGATGGTGCTCGACGAGGTCATGACCGGCTGGTGCCGCACCGGAAAAATGTTCGCGTTCGAGCACTTCGATGTCGTGCCGGACATGGTCACCTTCGCCAAGGGCGTCACCTGCGGCTACGTGCCGCTGGGCGGCGTCGTGGTGAGCAAGGAAATCGCCGCCTACTTCGACGACAACGTCCTCTCCTGCGGCCTGACCTACAGCGGCCATCCGATGGGCTGCGCCGCGGGCCTCGCCTGCATCGGCGAGTACGAGCGGCTCGGCACGGCTGCGCATGTGACCCGGCTTGGCGCCACCCTGGCGGCAACACTGGCGGAGATGAAGGCTGCGCATCCCTGCGTCGGCGACGTGCGGTCGATCGGGCTGTTCGCGGCGGTCGAGCTGGTCCGGGACAAGGCAACGAAGGAACCGCTCGTCCCCTACGGCAAGGATGCCGCGGGCGTCATGCGCGGCATCAACGGAAAGCTGGCCGCACGCGGCTTCATGACCTACACCCACGAAAACATGATTCTGGTCGCACCGCCGCTGATCATCACCGAAGAACAGCTCACCGAGGAACTGGACAAGCTCGATGCGGTGCTCTCCGAAGTGGACGAAAGCCTGCATCCGGATCGGAAGGAGGCGGCGCATGTCCTTGTTCAAACGCAGTCCGCTTGATGCGACCACCCAGGGAAGCCTCGCCATGGCGGAACCACCGGATGCCGAGATCCGCGTCGAGCACCTGTCCGTGCGGTTCCCGGACAAGAAGAACGGCATACCGGTCACCGCGCTGCAGGATGTCAGCCTCACGATCCGTCAGGGCGAGTTCGTCTCGCTCGTCGGCCCCTCCGGCTGCGGCAAGACCACGCTCCTGCGCACCATCGCCGACCTGCAGCAGCCCACGGAGGGAAATGTCACCGTGCTGGGACGGTCCCCGCGGGATATCCGTCTGGCGAAGAAGTACGGCATCGTGTTCCAGAACCCGGTGCTGTACGACTGGCGGACGGTCCGCCGCAACGTCTGCATGCCGATGGAGCTCAAGGGCATTCCCAAGAAGATCCGCACGCAGACCGTCTCGGAAATGCTGGAACTGGTGGGGCTGTACGATTTCGGCCGCAAGTTCCCGCACGAGCTCTCCGGCGGCATGCAGCAGCGCGTCGGCATCGCCCGGGCGCTGGCCGTCAAGCCGGAGATCCTGCTGATGGACGAACCCTTCTCGGCGCTCGACGAGTTCACCAAGGAAAAACTCAACGAGGACCTGCTCCGGATCTGGCACAAGACGAACAAGACCATCCTGTTCGTGACGCACAACATCGCCGAGGCGGTGTTCCTCTCCGATCGTGTCGTGGTTCTTTCCCCCCATCCGGGCCGCGTGTCGGCGATCGTGGATGTGACACTCCCCAGGCCGCGGACGCTCGCCATCAAGAACACCCCGGAGTTCGGGGCGCTGGTCGCCAAGGTGCGGGGCAGCTTCGAGGGGGTGTGACGCATGGTTCCGGGAAAATCCTCCAAACGGAACCCCTGGGCGACCGTGCTGTGGCTGGGTGTGCTGGTCCTCATCTGGGAGATCGGCGCAACGCTGGTGGCGCGTTCCAAGCGGACACCGGAGAACGTGCTGCCGCACCTGTGGCAGATCCTCGGCTCCGTGTTCGACAACAAACTGGTCAACGGGCGCCAGACCGCCATCGAGATCGTGCTGACCAATGCCGGCATCACGCTGTGGCGGGCCGGGCTGGGCTTCCTGATCGGCGCCGCCGCCGGCTTCCTGCTGGCCCTGCTGATGCACCGGTTCCGCCTCGTCGAGCGCATCGCCTTCCCGTACCTGATGATCATCCAGATGATTCCGATCCTCGGCATGGCGCCGATCGTGCTCGCCATCACCAAGGACATCGACAAGAGCCGCGTGGTCATCGCCGCCATCCTCACCTTCTATCCGGTGGCGACGAACACGCTGGCCGGCTTCCAGGCGGTGCCCCGTGAGAAGCACGAGCTGATGCACGTGATCGCCGCCACCCGGCTCGAGGTGTACAAAAAGCTCCTGATCCCCTCCTGCATCCCGTGGCTGTTCACCGGGCTGAAGGTGTCCGCGCCGATGGCGATCACCGCCTCGATTCTGGTGGACACGCTGCAGGGCGGCGGCGGGCTGGGCACGATGCTCTCCCAGTCGCTCAAGCACGCCATGTCGATCTACGTGTTCTGGCAGATCGTCTTCCTGTCCGCCATCGTCGGCATCCTGAGCTACCATCTGATGTCCCTGATCGAGAAACTGGCCGCCCCGCACCGGTGGGCAAGGAGGGTGAAGCTCGATGAGCGACCGCAGCTCCCGTGAATCGAATGGCCCCTTCACCTCATCCCCGGCCGGCTCCCGACTGGAAACGCTGACCGGAACCCTGCTCCCCCCGGTTCTCTTCGGTCTGTTCGTCCTTGTGCTGTGGCAAACGCAGCTGCTGCACCGGCTGATCGGCGCGGACACCTTCACGCTGCCGCTGCCGACGCGCATCCTCAGCATCATCGGCGACAACCTGCCGGATATTGGCCGCAACCTGTCGGCCACCGCTTTGGTCGCACTGGCGGGACTCGCCTTCGGTTCCCTGCTGGGCTACCTGCTGGGCCTGCTGGCGGCGATCTTTCCCAAGTGGGGCGTCGGCGGGTTGTCGGTGGTCTCCATGTTCAATGCGGTGCCCATCATCGCGATCGCGCCCATCCTGAACAACCTGACCAAGGACGTCAGCCGGGACGCGAACACGCGCAGCATGGTGGCGAAAATCCTCGTCGTGACGCTGATGACCATGGTGGCGATGAGCATCAACGCCTACCGCGGGCTGACAGAGCTCAAGCCCTTTTCCGAGGATCTCATGAAATCGTATGCCGCAAGCCGCTTCGAGGTGTTCCGCAAGCTGCGGCTGCCCAACAGCGTGCCGCATGTCTTCACGGCCCTGCGCATCAGCGTGCCCGGTTCGGTCATCTTCGCCCTGGTCAGCGAATACTTCGCCGAATACATCATCGGCGTCGGGCGCCAGATCCGCGAAAACATCGTACTGGCGCAGTATGCGACGGCCTGGGCCTACATCTTCACCGCCTGCCTGATGGGCATCGTCCTGTATGCCATCCTGCTGGCCGTGGAAGCACGCGTGCTTCACGGCCGGCGTTGACATAGACCTCATCCGCATCCATGTCCGCCCATCCACACCACATGCATCAACACACGCCACCGCCACTGCCACACACCACAGCCACACAC
>JAEXRM010000105.1 GCA_023440865.1 Bacillota bacterium | reverse complement strand
GTTGGGGAAGTTGCGCGTGGTGTGGCGGATGCTGAGCGTGCCGTTGGCCGGAATGTCGCCCGCCCCGAAACAGGGGCCGCAGAAGGCGGTCTTCACGATGGCGCCCGCCGCAGCCAGCCCGGCAAGCGTGCCGTCGCGGGAAAGCGCCTGCTGGACGGGCAGGCTGGCCGGGTAGACGGAGAGCGGGAAGGCCGGACCGGGGACATCCACGGAAAACCCCGCATCGAGCAGGGCGCGTACAGCCCGCAGGTTCTCATGGCTGCCGCCCGCGCACCCGGCGACGATCGCCTGATCCGCATGCACGCCGCCGTCACGGAGGCACCGGGTGAAGGTCCCATTCGGGGGAAGGCTTTCCGCGCCCCCCTGCCGGGCGGCTTCCCGGTCGACCGCGTGCAGGATGTCCGCGGCGTTATCGATGAAATCCGAAAGGACATGGGTGTTCGAGGGATGAAACGGCAGCGCGATCATCGGGCGGATGCGGGACAGATCCACCTCGATCACCGCCCGGTAGACGGCACCCTCGTCCGGATGCATCCGCCGGTACGCCTCCGGCCGGCCGTGGACCGCATACCAGGCGCGCACGGTGTCGTCGGTTTCCCAGATCGAGCTCAGGCAGGCGGTTTCCGTCGTCATCACGTCCACGCCGTTGCGGAAGTCCATCGACAGGTGCCGGATGCCGGGTCCCACAAATTCGAGGATGGCGTTGCGCACCGCCGGATGACCGTACACCGCGCCGATCAGGGCCAGCGCGACATCGTGCGGACCGACGCCCCGGCCCGGTTTCCCGATGAGCCGCACCGCAGTCACACGGGGGGAGGAGAGCTCGTACCGCAGGCCCAGCAGCTGGCGGGCGATCTCCGGACCACCCTCGCCGATGCCGAGCGTGCCGAGGGCCCCGTACCGGGTATGGCTGTCGGAGCCGAGGATCATCGCGCCGCATGCGGCATGGCATTCGCGCATGTACTGGTGGATGACGGCCGTGTGCGCCGGCACGAAGATGCCGCCGTACCTGCGGGCGGCGGACAGGCCGAACGCGTGGTCGTCGGCATTGATCGTGCCGCCGGTGGCGCACAGGCTGTTGTGGCAGTTCGTCAGCACCCACGGCACGGGAAACGCCTCGAGGCCGCCCGCCCGTGCGGTCTGCAGGATGCCGACATAGGTGATGTCATGGGAGGCGAGCGCGTCGAAGCGCAGGCGATGCCGGCATGGCGTTTCCGCGAAGCGTTCGTCGGCCGGTGGGTGATCGTGGCCAAGCAGCATGCGTTCCGCCATGGTCAGCGGTCCGGGTTGCGGCAGCGTGACCGCTTCATGCCCATCATGCGGCAGCACGTCCAAGGTTCCATCCTCCAGCCGGACATACCGGCCGCCATTCTCCCATATCCGAACCATGCGATGCGCCTCCCCCATCGGTGTGCTTTCTTCCGGCGCTGCCGGCATCGGTTCCGCACCGTCGCCGGCTGCGCCTTTCGCTTTCAGGATACGGCCCCGTCCCGTGAAGCCGGTATCGAGCACAGCGCCTCGGCGGCAACCGCGCCCGCCTCCGCCACCAGCACGCGCAGCCCCTTCGCGCAGAGCAGCCGGCATTCCTCCGGATGCGCTCCCTTGTCCGTAACCAGGCACTGCACCGCGTCGGCCGGCACCACGCGGGTGAACGCTTCCCGTCCCACGCGGTCGCCGGGCATCAGGACGACCACCTCCCGGGCGGACTCGCATACGGCCTGCTGATACCGGGCCGCGTCTGCATCGGCGTTGCTCAGCCCGAAACCGGATGAGAACCCGGAGCCCGAGACAAAGGCCTTGTCGAGCCGGAACTGCCGGATGAAGGCGGCCGCCATGGCATCGACCGTGGAACCCTTGCGCCGGATGCGGCCGCCGATGAGATACAGCTCGATGTCCGCCCGATGGCGCAGCCGCTCCCCCACCAGCAGGGAATTGGTGACAACCGTGAACGCATGGGCCGGCAGATGGTCGAGCATGCGCCAGTTCAACGGCGCGGAACCGATGTAGACCGTCTCTCCCTCCCCGATCATGCCGGCAGCCACCCGCGCCACATCGTCGGCACCCTCGCCGAGCCTGTCCGCCGACTCGGCCGCGGTGGTTTCCGCCGCAACCCGGTGCCGCACGGGCAGAGCCGGCAAGGCGCCGCCATGTGTGCGCCGCAACAGCCCCGCCGCTTCGAGGGCGGACAGATCGCGCCGGACGGTGTCGAGGGAGACGCCCAGCATCTCGGCCAGATCGACCGTTCCGACGCTGCCGGCCTGTTCCAGTTGTGTGAGGATGAGATGCTGCCGTTGCTCAAGATACATGGTGACGCTCCCCTCGCAGGATCAAGGATGACCTCTTGCCCGCGCTCCGTCTGCCGACGTCCATGTCGAAGTCCGTCTGCGACGTTCGTCCATGACAGCACATCCGTGCCAATCCGACTGCTGCCTTATGCAGTTTTTTGCGTTTTTATGATTGTTTCTGCCTGTTTTCGCAATCATATAGCAAAGCAGCCGGAAAATCAAGCATTTCCGGCGCGCTATCCGCCACGTGGCTTGTGCAGGCTCACCGTCCGGCCATGTGGTGCAGCGGGCCGCTGCCCTTCCCCAGATCCAGCATGGCGCGCAAGGCTTCCGTCACATAGGCCTTGGCGCGCAGCACGCTGCCCTCGACCGAATGCCCTTCCGCAAGCCGGCAGGCAATGGCGGAAGAAAGCGTGCAACCGGTGCCATGCGTGTTCGGGTTCTTGACACGTTCCGACGGGAACCAATGGACATGGCCGGGAAGACTGCTGTTTCGGCCGCAGACAAGCAGATCGTCGGCCGTATCCGCCAGATGGCCGCCCTTGATGAGCACACAGCCGGGAAGTCCGGCGGAAATCTTCCGTCCGGCTGCTTCCATGTCCGCCTTCGAACGAATCGTCATGCCGCACAGCACTTCCGCTTCCGGGATGTTCGGCGTCACAAGATCCGCCAACGGCATCAGGCAGGTGACGAGCGCATCCACGGCGTCTTCATCCAGCAGGCGGCTGCCGCTGGTCGCCACCATGACCGGGTCGACGACGACACGGCATGCGCCATGTGCCTGCAAACGCGCCGCAATGACGCGGATGATCCGGTCGTTCGACACCATGCCGATCTTGACCGCATCCGGCCGGATGTCGTCGAAGACGCAGTCGATCTGCTGCGCGACAAAATCGGGCGTCGCATCCATCACACCGAATACGCCGGTTGTGTTCTGGGCCGTCAGGGCGGTGATGGCGCTCATGGCATAGTGACCATGGGCCGTGATGGTCTTGATGTCCGCCTGGATGCCGGCGCCGCCGCTGCAGTCGGAGCCTGCGATGGTGAGGATCTTGCGGATGCTGGCCAATTCGCGCATACGTACCTGAACCTTTCTTCCTTTGTTCCATGTCGGGCGGCATGCGGCGCAAGTCTTGCCTTTCTTGCTCATCAGCGGCAGGGAGGCATGCATCGCAAGTCTTGCCTTTCTCGCTCATCGGTGGCAGGGAGACATGTTGCAAGTCTTGTCTTCCTTACTTTCTCATTGACAGGGACAAGCCCAGCCGAGCCGCTTCGGATTCGAACAGCCCGCGGATCGTCGCGGCGCGCGCTTTCCGCTCCGCAGGCGCCACGGCCGCGTCGGCTTCCGCTGCAAACCCGGCGGATGTGTCGGCTTGCTTCATGGTGCCGGCCACACGCCGCACCACCTCCAGCGGAAGCTGGTTGACGGCATTGCACAGGAAGCTTTTGCTGCGGCCGTCGTTGTACCGTTCCAGCAACTGCTCCAGCAGGACGATCTTTTCATCGAGCTCCGCGCGGTACGCGGAAATACCCTCCTGCTGCACCCTGCGCACGTCATCCGCCGCATGGCGGTATGAGATGAACGAGTCCTTCATGTTCCCGGCCGCATACCGTTCACAGGGATAGTCGGCGCATTCGAAGCAGAACTCCGGGTCACCATGCCTGTGGCTGCAGGTGATGATCGCGCAGGTGGGATGCTGCAGGTGGAAGTTCTCCCCGCCGCACCCGGGACAGCGGGATGCCGCCTTCGTCTGATGCATGGGGCACAGCCCGCAGTTGAGGCCGCACAGGGAGAAAAAGGGATACTTGCGGGTGTATGGCTGCATGACGGCCTTCCTTTCCTCCATTACGGAACCGGATGGCGCTGCCGCTACACGAACAG
>JAEXRM010000034.1 GCA_023440865.1 Bacillota bacterium | reverse complement strand
GTACAGCTCCTTGGTTGCGGGGATGAAGCCCTTGTCGGAAAGCACGGTCGCAACAATGCCCTTCTTGAGGAACAGGTATCCGGTGAGATGCGGCGGCACGCTGACGTCGCGTAACGCCACGGTGACCTCCTCCTCCACTTCCTCGCGGGTGACGGCTGTCACGGGACGGTTGACGCGTACCTCGGCCACGCCGTTTCCGGCAGGTGCCTCCACCGTATCCTGATAGATCTGGCGGATGCGTTTGCCCAGCTGTGTCAGGTCGAAAGGCTTGATGATATAGTATTCCGCACCGAGCGACAGCGCACGGCGGATGTAATGGTCCTGTCCGATGGCGGTGAGCATGATGGTGACCGGATGGTCGGCCGCATCGAAGGATTTCATCTCCTCGAGCACCTCGAGTCCGTCCTTCTCCGGCATGACAACGTCGAGCAGCACCATCTGCGGCTTTTTCTGCCGGATGACGGCCAACGCTTCCAGCCCGTTGTAGGCGGTGCCGACAATGCGGATATCAGGCTCCCTCTCGAGTGATTCGGCAATCAGCTGGACAAAATCCGGGTTGTCGTCCACGACGACCAGGGTGATCTTCTTTCCCATATCATCCCACCAGTCCCTGTTATTTGGCAACGGCCGGATGCCGCTTCGCGCGTGGGAATCCGGATTCCGTTACCATCTCGCCACCCACAGTCTTCATTCTATCGAAACGAACCACCGCTTACAATGTCTATTTCTTTTTTTCGACACGATTCATCACAATCCCTGCGGCATGTATGGCATCATGCTTCCGAATGCGGGCCGCTTCCATCCGAAGGGCGCTCCGGCCTGGGACCCCAGAACTGGTAATAGTCGCAGCGGATGCCGCCGTTGTAAAGTTTTCGCTTCCTGTTCGCAGGTCGGCCGAATGCCTTCTCAAAGTTCGGATCGGGACTGATGACATAGAAGGACCAGGTGTCGAGCCGGGCAAACGCATCACCCGTTTCACGGAACAGGCGCGCGTTCTCCTTTTCCTCGCCGATGCGCTGGCCATAAGGCGGATTCGTGACCACGAAGCCGTACTTCTCCTCCGATGCGATCTGCCGGACATCCTGCCGGCGAAGCCGGATGGCGCGCGCCACACCGGCCAGCTTCGCATGGTGCATGGCCAAGTCGACAGCCTCGGTGGAAATGTCCGAGCCCAGGATCGGCAGGGCCACATCGTTCCGGACGCGGGATCGCGCCTCCGCGAGCGCGTCATACCACACGGAACGGGGAATCTGGTCCCACTCCTGGCAGTCGAACTCGCGCTCGAGACCGGGCGCGATGTCGAGCGCCATCATCGCGGCTTCGATCGGGATCGTACCGGATCCGCAGAACGGATCGATCAGCGCCCTTCGGGGCGACCAGCGGCTGATCAGCAGCAGGGCCGACGCCAGTGTCTCCTTGATGGGCGCCGCGTGGGTGAGCGTGCGGTAGCCGCGCTTGTGAAGGCCCGTACCGGAGGAGTCGATTGCCAGGGTCGCGACATCACCCAGCAAGGTGAACTCGATGCGGTAGCGCGGTCCGTCCTCGGGGAACAGGGTACGGCGGTAGCGGGTTTTCATCCGCTCCACCACAGCCTTCTTGATGATCGCCTGGCAATCCGGCACGCTCATGAGCAGGGACTTGACGCAGCTGCCCGTCACGGGGAACTCGGCATCCTCCGGCAACCAGTCTTCCCACGGCAGCGCCTTGGTTCCCTCGAACAGCTCGTCGAAGGTCAGGGCTTGAAACCGGCCGATGCGGACAAAGACACGTTCCGCGGTACGCAGCCACAGGTTGGCCCGCACCAGCGCCGCCGCGTCCCCGGTGAAGTGGATGCGCCCGTTGTCGATCGTCGTCTCCCCGAAGCCCAAATGGTTGAGTTCGCGGGCGACGACGGACTCCACGCCGAAGGTGGCGGTGGCGAAAAGGTTCCAGATGGGTTCAGGCACGTGATCCTTCTTTCCCGCCCGGCATGCGGGCGCGGGGGCTGGACTGGCGGCATGTCGGTCGGCGGGCGTCCGTCATGAGTGGAAGCTCGATCCGCCGATGAACTCACGCAGGATGGAGGTGCGTGGCACCTCGTCGGACGCGATGGTCTCGAAATAGCTGAGAAACTCGATGAGGCGCCGGGCTTCCGCATACTCGGCCTGCTCGGGCCGGATGGCCTGCAGCAGGGGCAGTGCGTGCCCCTTGAGCACGCCAAGCTCGAAAATGAGCGAGGAGTTGAACATGGCATCCGCCTCCTCCTGGAAGGGAAAGATGTTCCGCTCCTCACCGCGGCGGACGGAGGGCCACATGTCGATCGTCTTCTCCGCACTGGCGCCGCGGGTGCGATAATCGCGGACCATGCGGCGGATCAGGCGCAGGTCGGTCGTTGGGATACGGTTGTGCCGGTCGATCTGCATCGAGGTGATGGCACTGATGTAGATGTGGAACTTGTTCCTGGGCGCGATGCGCTCGGTCAGCCGCGGATTCAGTCCATGGATGCCCTCCACGACCAGAATCTGTCCCGGTTCGAGCCGCAACCGGCGGCCATGGTACTCCCGGACCCCTTTTGCGAAGTTGAAGGTGGGCAATGCGATTTCTCCGCCGTCGATGAGCGTCTGCAGGTCCTGGTTGAACAGGTCCAGGTCCACGCAGGTGAGCGCTTCGAAATCGGGCTTGCCGTCCTCGCCTCGCGGCGAATTGTCCTGGTTGACGAAATAGTCGTCCACGGAGATGTTCACCGGGGTGATGCCATTGACGCGCAGCTGGACCGAGAGCCGTTGGGCGAAGGTCGTCTTGCCCGAGGACGAGGGACCGGCGATCAGGACGATGCGGATCCGTCCGGCGTCGCGGAGGATGGTGTCGGCGATGCTGGCGATCTTCTTTTCATGGAGGGCCTCGGCGATGCGGATGAAGTCGTTGATCTGGCCTCCGGCCACGCGCTCGTTCAGGTGGCCGACATCCCCCACGCCGAGAATGCGGATCCAGCTGGTATACTCGGCGAACACATTGAACAGCTTGCCCGGCACCCTGCCCTCTGGCAGGCGGGTCGGATCCTCCTTCTTGGGAATGACCAGCACGATGCCGCCTTCGGCCGGTTCCAGCTCGAACAGCTTGAGATAGCCGGACGAAGGGACCATGTATCCGTAGAAGTAATCATCGATGTCGTCAAACAGGTACAGCGTCACATAATCCTTCTCGCGGTTCTGGATGGCGCCGAGCCGGTCGTCGCGGCCGGACTCGCGGAAGATGCGTCGCGCCTCCTCGATGGAGACGACCACCTTCTGGAAGGGAATGTCGCGGGCCGCCAGCTCGCGCATGCGTCGTTCGACACCGCGGACTTCCTCATCGGTGAGGGGATCTCCGACCACGTCGAAGAAAATGCCCTTGCTGACCGAATGGCGGATGGCCGCGTCCCGGTCGGGATGACAATCGTGCAGGGCCTTCATCAACAGGAATTTCAGGCTGCGCTGGTAGATGCGGATGCCATCCTCGGAGCGCAGGTCCACAAAGCGAATGGTGCAGGGTTCGCGCACCTGCCAGGTCAGCTCTCGGACCTCGTTGTTGACGACGGCCGCAACAATCGGCACACCATGGGGGGAGGGATGTGCCCGCGCGAGTGTTTCCAGGGACAAACCGGCTTCAACCGGCATCCGCTTCCCCTCGAGCTCGATCTCGACGGTCCGGTTGCTCATCCGCGCACCTCCCCTTCCTTCGGTTGGCTGCACAAAGGTCGAAGAAAGGCCGCACATGCCTGCGGCTTGTTCGTGATGATGGCGTCCGCCCCGTTCCATGCCTGCCACAGCATCAGCAGACGGTAATCGATCGTCCAGGGACGGACAATGAAGCCGGCCTCATGCCAGGCATGCACCTGGCGGTGCGTCGCATCGCGCACATCGGGATGAATCGCCGTCACGCCCATGTCGCGCAGCGCGCCCAGATCTGCGGGACTGCGCCGTCCCAGCAGGGCGGCCGTCTCGATCCCGGCATCAAGTTGGCGGCAGACCGCCAGACTCTCGTGATGAAACGAGGAAATGACGACCCGGCTCCGCATGCCGACAGCATCGACTAGGCGCAGTACGGCCTGCTCGATGCCGGGATACCGTTCGACATCGGTCTTGAGTTCAATGTTCAACCGTCCGTGCCAGGGAGAGAGCAGTTCGAGCACCTCGGCCAGAGAGGGCAGTTTCGTGCCGGCGAAGCGTTCCCCCTTCCAGATGCCGAAATCGGTGTCGCCCCATGCCTCGAAGGTTCGATCCTTGATGGCGCCCTTGCGGGTTCCCGTGCGATCGGCCGTCTCATCATGGATGACGACGGGTATGCCGTCGCGCGTCATGTGGACATCGAGCTCGATGCCGTCCGCTCCCTGCTCGATCGCCAGGCGAAATGCGGGCATGGTGTTTTCCGGTGCATGGCATGATGCACCCCGATGTGCGTAGATCACCGGCATGTTCATGAAGGATCCCCCTCTTTCGTGTCGGTCGGATGTCGCTTGCCCCGTATCCTGCAGGATCACCCGGACCAGGGGTGGAAACCGGGCGGGCGCGGCGCAGGCGGCCTCGTTCCAAACGTTGTGCATCAAGCGCATGGGGGCCCCCAACGGGGGCCCCCGGCACCTTTGTCATGAATGGAAGCAACAGCGTCTCTCCGGATAGGGTCACACGGTCCGGTTCGAGTGTCTGCGTGCGGCAGGCGCCGCATGCGCCCGTCAGATGTTCCGGAGGTTGAACCATGCGTCGAGTCCCGGATATACGGCAACTTCACCGAGCTCCTCCTCGATGCGCAGCAGCTGGTTGTATTTCGCCACACGGTCCGTGCGGGACGGCGCGCCGGTCTTGATCTGGCCGGAATTGGTCGCCACCGCGATGTCGGCGATGGTGGCGTCTTCCGTCTCACCGGAGCGATGGCTGGTTACGGCGGTATACCCGGCGCGGTTGGCCATCTCGATGGCTTCGAGCGTCTCGGTGAGGGTGCCGATCTGGTTGACCTTGATGAGGATGGAATTGCCGACACGCATGTCGATGCCCTTCTTCAGGCGCTCCGTGTTGGTGACGAACAGGTCGTCGCCCACCAGCTGCACCTTGCCGCCGAGGGCATCGGTCAGCAGCTTCCAGGCTTCCCAGTCTTCCTCGGACACGCCGTCCTCGATGGAGATGATGGGATACTTGGCGACCATGTCCTGCCAGAAGGCCACCATTTCGGCCTTGGTCATGTACTTGTCGGCCTTCCACCAGTAGTACTCGCCTTCGCGGCCGTTTGCCTTCGCTTCCTCGTACATCTCCGTCGAGGCGGCGTCAATGGCGATGCGGAACTGGGATCCTGGCTCGAATCCGGCCTTCTTCACCGCTTCGAGAATCACCTGGATGGCTTCCTCGTCGGATTTCAGGTTCGGGGCGAAGCCGCCCTCGTCGCCGACGGCGGTGCTGTAGCCCTTGGACTTGAGCACCGTCTTGAGGTTGTGGAACACTTCCGCGCACCATTGCAGGGCTTCGCGGAACGAAGCCGCGCCAACCGGCATGATCATGAACTCCTGGATGGTGACGGAGTTGTCGGCGTGCTTGCCGCCATTGATGATGTTCATCATCGGCACGGGCAGCACCTTGGCGTTGACGCCGCCGACATACTGGTACAGCGGCAGCCCCAGGGACTCCGCCGCCGCCTTCGCGACCGCGAGGGATACGCCGAGGACGGCGTTGGCGCCGAGCTTCTCCTTGTTCGGGGTGCCGTCGAGCTGGATCATGGTGCGGTCGATGAGCACCTGGTCGTATACGTTCATGCCCTCGATCTCCGGGGCAATGATGTCATTGACATTGTCGACGGCCTTGAGAACACCCTTGCCCAGATAACGCGACTTGTCGCCGTCGCGCAACTCGACCGCCTCGAACGCACCGGTGGAAGCACCGGACGGAACGGCGGCGCGGCCGATGAAGCCGCCCTCGACAAGCACTTCGACCTCGACGGTGGGATTGCCCCGGGAATCCATGATCTCCCGTGCATATACGCTTTCAATCTCAAGATATTGCTTCATGACATACTCCTTCCGTGGTGTGGTTGCGCGGTGTGGTTTCCGTGGTGTGACACCGGTGCGGCACGCGCCACAGGCGACTGCCGCATCGACAGACCGTCAGGATGCCGAATGCGCCCCGTACCGGTTATGATCTTGCACTGGTTTGATACCCGGGGCGGATCTTGCGGAAACAGCATTCGACTTGCCGGGGTCCCACCCGAAAAAAGCGCCGCATGCGGACATCGCCCCTGTCCGCCGGACGCATGGGACGTCGCCGCCCCGGTCAGGTCACATCCCGCAGGTATTCCTTGACGAGTTCCTCAAGAATCTCATCGCGCTCGAGCTTGCGGATGATGCCGCGCGCGCCGTTGTGGCTGGTGATGTAGGTCGGATCTCCCGACATGATGTAGCCGACGATCTGGCTGATGGGGTTGTACCCCTTC
>JAEXRM010000093.1 GCA_023440865.1 Bacillota bacterium | reverse complement strand
GCCTTCTCCTTGGCGATGCGGGTGGCTTCGACCACCTTGTCGACCAGCGGATTCTTGGCGCTGCCGTAGCTGGAGTAGGAGAGCATCGCCACGCGGGCCTGTGTTTCCAGCAGGTTCTCGCAGGTGGCGGCGGAAGAGATGGCGATTTCGGCCAGCTCCTCGGCGCTGGGGTTCTCGACCAGGCCGCTGTCGGCGTAGATGAAGGCGCCGTCCTTGCCGTACTCGCAATCGGGCACGACCATGACGAAGAAGGCGGAGACAAGCTTCGTGCCGGGTGCGGTCTTGAGAATCTGCAGCGCGGGACGGAGCGTGTTGGCGGTGGAGTTGATCGCGCCGGCGACCATGCCGTCCGCCTCTCCCTTCTTGACCATCATGACACCCCAGTACAACGGGTTCTTCATGGTCTCGCGGGCCTGCTCGGGGGTCACGCCCTTGGCCTTGCGCATTTCGTAGAATGTCTCGGCATAGTCGTTGAACTTGTCGGAGGTCTCCGGATTGACGAAGATCGCCTTGGAGAAGTCAAGCCCGGCACCGAGCGTTTCCATGGCTGCGCGGTCGCCCACGAGCACCACCTGGGCGAAGCCCTGCTCCTGGATGAGCGCCGCCGCCTTCAGCGTGCGGATGTCCGTGGATTCGGGCAGGACGATGGTCTTGCGGTCCGAATTCGCCCTTTCGATGATACGGTTCAAGAAATTGCTCATGGGTGGTGCTCCTCCTGTGCCGAGCGGATTGCTGAAAAATCAGACATGACTGGTGACAGTACGGATGAAAGTCGCATGAAATCATTATATCATGCTGTTTTTTGTATACAAGCATCGGACGCTTAAATGGCATCTGGTGATAGGATTTGGGCGTAAGGGCGGGTTGCCCGACGCATCCTGTCCGACAGATCTGTTCCGGTTGACCCGTCATGGGGCCTGCCTGCCTCGCACGGTTTCCGGAACGCGGAAGAACGCCCGAAGCTGCATGCTTGACACAGCTTCGGGCGTTCGATCGATCGTTGCGGCATGGTTGGAACAGTCATGGTCATCTCAGGAAACGATGCGGCATGGCTGGAACCCGGGCTCACTTCCCTCCGAGGATGGAAATGAGGACACCGGCCGCGACCGCGGATCCGATGACACCCGCGACATTCGGGCCCATGGCGTGCATCAGCAGGAAGTTGCCGGGGTTTTCCTCCTGACCGACCTTCTGGGTAACGCGGGCAGCCATCGGAACAGCCGACACGCCGGCGGATCCGATCAGCGGATTGACCTTGCCGCCCGTCGCCCAGTACATGATCTTGCCGAACAGCACGCCGGTCGCCGTGCACACGGCGAAGGCGAACATGCCCAGCACGATGATCTTCAGCGCCTGAATGCCATAACCCGGCTGCTGCAGCTTCTCGGCGGATGCGGTCGCACCCACGGAGACGCCGAGGAACATCGTGATGATGTTGATCAGCGCGTTCTGGGATGTCTCGGAAAGACGTCCGACCACACCGGACTCGCGGAACAGGTTGCCCAGCATCAGCATGCCGACCAGCGGGGTGGCGTCGGGAATGATGAGGGAAACGACGATGGCGACGATGATCGGGAACAGGATCTTTTCTGTCTGCGAGACAGGCCGGAGCTGCTCCATCACGACGGCGCGCTCCTTCTTCGTGGTCATCAGCCGCATGATCGGCGGCTGGATCACGGGGACCAGCGCCATATAGGAATAGGCCGCCAGCGCGATCGGTCCCAGCAGATGCGGGGAGAGCTTCGTGGTCGTGAAGATGGCCGTCGGGCCGTCCGCTCCGCCGATGATGGCGATGGAGCCCGCTTCCTGCGGCGTGAAGCCCAGCATGATGGCGCCGAAGAAGGTGAAGAAGATGCCGATCTGTGCGGCGGCACCCAGAATGAGGCTCTTCGGATTGGCGATCAGCGGGCCGAAGTCGGTCATCGCGCCGATGCCGAGGAAGATCAATGGCGGATAGACGCCCAGCTTGACACCGAGGTACAGGATGTCGATGAGGCCGAACTTCTCGCTGTCGAACAGGTCTGCGAACTGCACATCATGGATGTTGTCCCAGATGGCGGGATGCATCATGTTGCCAAGCGGCAGGTTGGCCAGCAGCATGCCGAAGGCGATGGGCAGCAGCAGCAGCGGCTCGAACTTGTGGCGGATCGCCAGGAAGATGAAGAAGCAGGCGATGCCGATCATCACGAGATTCAACAGGCCCATGCCTGCGATGCCCGACTTCTGGGCCATGGTTGAGACGGATTCCAGGAATGCAGTGAACATTTCGCGTTTCCTCTCAATCTTTTGCGCGGATATTCATGGCATCATGTCATTCCCAAGATGCAATCCATTAGGCGGCAGAAAGGGTTGCATTACAGCCGGGTCTGCAGATACTCCTGCCTGCCGGAGACATTCCATGCCGGCGCATTGGCATGCGTGCGGCGGATGGACCGGAGACGGAAAGAGGCGCCTTCGCCCATGAAGGCCGTGAGTGCGGCCATGATGGCGGCGACCAGTTCGGTCGACGGCGTGTCCTGATCCGTTTCGCCCGCTTCCGCGTCAACCGTTTCGATGACGCTCTCCCCGTAACCATCATCATCCTGGTAATCCGCATCCGATACGGAACCGTCTTCGGTCTTGCCGCGCCCGGTACGGGAAATGATGCGCGAGAACAGACTGATGATGACGATCAGCAGGATGAGTACGACGAAGACCACCGTGACACCCGTGAAGCTGACAACACCGCTGAGTTGGAGCTTGTCCTGAAATGACATGCGTGATGACCGCCTTTCCCTGATGAGGTAGTTGCATGCCGCCCTTCGATTGGGCGATTGCCGGAACGGCAACGCTTCATTGATCCGGCATACAATGCGAATCATACCATTTCGACAACCTGCGCGTCAATTGACTTGTATGGATAATGAAACATGAAACCCGCGCAAGATGGCCCATCTGTCACACGCTTCTTGTTTTTGCCGAAGTGATCGGATATCATGTCCTGAGGGAAACGACAGGAATGTCAGACAACAGAAGGAACATCATATGGACAGATTGTTGCACGACCTCCGCCACAAGTTGACGATGATCTCTCCGCCGATCATCGTCTTCATCAGTTTTTTCGTTGTCATCGCCATCGGCACGCTCGCGTTGACCCTGCCGGTCTGTTCGGAGGACGGCGGATCGACCGCGTTCATCGATGCCCTGTATACCGCGACCTCGGCCACCTGTGTCACCGGCCTGATCGTATTCGATACAGGCGACCACTGGTCCACCGTGGGTGAGCTGGTCATCCTTGTGCTCATCCAGATAGGCGGTCTCGGCCTCATCACGCTGGCCACCTTCTTCATGTCGATTCTGGGCCGCAAGTCGGGCCTCAAGAGCATGGTGCTCGCCCAGGAATCGCTCAACACCTTCGACTGGCACGATTCGGTCAAGCTCATCCGCACCGTCGTCGTTGCCGTCTTCATTGTCGAAGGCATCGGCGCGGTGCTGCTCACGATCGCCTTCGTTCCGCAATTCGGCTTGCAGGGCGTCTACTTCGGCGTCTGGCATGCCGTGTCAGCCTTCTGCAACGCCGGCTTCGATGTGCTCGGCGGATTGAAGAGCATGAGCGACTACAACGGGAACCCGCTTGTCATCTACACCATCAGCGGCCTGATCATGCTGGGCGGCCTTGGCTTCATCGTCTGGCAGGATGTCTGGAACTACAGGAAGACCCGTTCGTTGAAGATCCACACGAAAATCGTCCTGTTCATATCGGTCATCCTCTGGGTGGGCGGCGCGCTGTTCGTCTACCTGGTGGAGCGCGGCAACGCGAACACGCTGGGCCGCATGCCGACCATGGAAGCGGTGAACGCATCGGTCTTTCTCTCGGTCAACGCACGCACCGCCGGATACGCCTCCTTCAACCTCAACGCCATGAACGACGTCACGAAGGTGTTCACCTCGCTGCTCATGTTCATCGGCGCCGCATCCGGTTCGACGGCCGGCGGCATCAAGGTCAACACGTTCGGTGTGGCGCTCATCTGCATCGTCATGGTCATCCGGTCGCGCGACAAGATGGTGTTCCAGCAACGGCACATCCCCATCTCCACCGCGCTCAGGGCCTTCACGATCATCACCCTGTCCGGGTTCTGGCTCATCGCCGCCACCATGCTCGTCGCGCTCGTCAATCCGGAATTCCGGCTCATCAACGCATTGTTTGAAACGGCATCCGCTTTCGGCACCGTGGGTTTGTCCGTCGGCATCACCACTTCCGCCGATTACGGGCTGTTCGCCAAGATCGTCCACATTCTGACGATGTTCATGGGCCGCGTTGGCCCCATGACCTTCGCCATCACGCTTTCCTTCGCCGGAAGAAAGGGTGGCGACATCGTCTACCCCGAAGGCAAGATTGTGGTTGGCTAATCCGCAGGCAGTCCAATCCGAGCATCTCCTGCCGGGTCCCGTCACGTCATCCCGCATCCGCCACTCGCTTGCCGGAGTCCAGGATCATGCCGATCCGCCGGCTTTCCGGCAGGATCGCCCCCGTTTCGCGATGCCAGGCATGGATCGCGCCATCCACGCACCGGGTTTCCAACTGCCCGGCCGCATGCGGATTCCCTTTCAGATGCGGCGCATCAAGCAGCCCCAGCCCGATGGCCCGTGCCAGCACGTCCGGATCGGACAGCGGATCCGCTGTCCCCTCCCCCAGCCCGCGGATCGCATCCAGCAGAAGCCTTGCCTCCTGAACCAGCAGGTGCTTGCGTGCGGCAACCGCCGGGTCGGCCATGAAATCCGGCTGTCCGTCGAGGCAGTTGCGGATGACCCCCTGCACGATCTCGCAGCTCTCGATCACATCCTCCGCCCCCGCGGCATGATCCCCCTCGCAGTATCCCACCACATGCACGATCTGCGGCTTGAGCTGCAGCGCCAGCATGGTCGAGGCGGCCAGCTGGCCCTTGGCCACGCGCATCCGCGGCGAGAGGTGCAACAGTCCCGCCCGGGTCTGCCGCAGGGTGGTGAAGCTTTCATCGTGCAGGGACTCGACGAGCTCGATCTTGGCGGCCATCTTGGCCAGATCCATCGCCGGCGAGGTCGTGGGCGGCGTGTTGAGCATGTACTGGGACACATAGAGCCGCACTCCGGCGCGCTTGGCATTCCAGGCGGCCAGCCAGGCGGCGGCGACGGCGATGGTGTCATGGGCGTCGCGCAGGCTCCAGTGATGGGCCTCGTTGACTTCGAGCGGCAAGCCGCGCTCCCCGTACCAGCGCATGGCCGTCTGGTTTTCCGCGATCGACGCCGCAGGCGATCGCGGCGATCTGCCGTCGAGCGCGTTGTACCAGCACAGCGGCACCGCGCCCCATGCGTTGCGGAGTGTCTCCTCGGATAGCGCCGCCCACTGCAGCAGGTCGCGCGTGCCGGAGTAGATGCGCACCAACGGGTGGTTGCCCTGTCTTGTCGCTTCCTTGATGCGGAGCAGGTCCTCCCGGCTGCGGACCGGCACACCGCCGGCCCCGTCAAGCCGCGGATCCATCTGTTCGGGCCGGAAGAAGGATTCCTGCGCGTTCTGGTCGGGCGCCAGCGAGACGATGTCGAGCACGCCCGCGCGCGCGATGGTCTCCACCGCCTCGACCGTGCTTTCAAGTGTCGGCAGTCCCACATGATGACGCAGCAGCGGATATCCGGCCGCCGCACCGATGCGCGCAGCCAGACTGTCTTCCGTCATAGCGGCCGTCTTGCGGCCGGACAACCCGCCGAGGGCGGCACGCACCGCCTGCGGATGCTCGAGGCCATCAAAGCAATGGGTGAATATGCCTGTCCGCCGCGCCACCTCGCAGACAGGCGGCGTGCCGCCGAACATCAGGCGCATGTTGCCGCGTTCCGCAGAGGTGAAGGCGTTGCCGATCGCGGCGTCGAACGCGTCGAACAGCAAAGAGGCCACCTCGGGTGTCAGCCGGTAGCTGACACCCACGATCGAAGGCCTGTGGCGGCGGATGGCCGCGACGAAATCCTCGACCGGAACAGCGGCTCCGAGAAACACCGGCTCGTACCCCAATGCCTCGGCCTCGCGCAGAAAATGGACCACGCCGGCCACATGCACGCAGTTGCCCAATGCACCGGCCACAACGGTTCCTTTCATGATGATGCTCCTTCCCCGGGATCACCCGTCGGACAGATCGCCGTCCAGCACGAACCGGCGCACCTCGCGCAGCGTTTTGCCCTCCAGCCCCATCCGCGCCAGCGTGCGCCCCTCGGCCCGGTAGTCCGTCCCATGCAGCACGCCGGCCAAATGGATGATCGCGTCGATGGTGGGTGTCGGCACATCGGCGAAGCGGCCCCACTCCGCGATCGGCACCAGGCTCATGGGGACGTCCTCGGTGATGTACCGGTGGAATACGGTCTTCGGTGCCTTGATGCCGTCATACCCGCGGTTGTTCCGGATGGCCTCGAACAGGCTTCTGCCGGCCGCATTGTAGGCGATGTAGAGCCATTCGCGTGCGGACATGGCCTGGAAGCCGAGGGCCTCCGCAACCGACACACGCTCGCGGTCCAGGTTTTCCAAAATGGTGGCGACCGCAGGGGTGATGCCCTCCGTGTAGTAGTCGAAGTTGCCCTGGGTGCTTTCGATGCGGGCCGCGTTGAGCACCGTCACCGTGGGATGGAAGATGGCGCCGATGTTGTCCAGACTTGTCTTGATGACGTTGTCACCGGGAGCGAACTGCGGCAGCGCAATCCGGAGCCGCCTGACGACATGGGGTGTCATGTGGGCCGGAATGGCGGCAACCGGCACGCTGTTCTTGATGCCGAAGATCCTGGTTTGGCCGGGATTCAGCGAACGGCAGGCATACAGCAGGGTCTGCGCCTCGCAGACGATGACCCGGGCCATGCATCCCCGGCTGCGGATGGCCTGCAGCACCTCGAGCGCGCCGCCTGTTCTTCCGGGATTCAGCACGATGATCTGCCCGTCCTTGAGAAAGGGGGCCATCTGCTCGGCGATGTCCTTGTGGCCGAAAGCGGGTATGACCACCATCAGGATCTCGCGTCCCGCAATCGCATCCTCCATGTTGCTCGTGACGACGGACAAGGTGGCGAAGCCCTGTGGATGGGTTTCGCTGTCCGAGATGATCTCAAGCCCCCCGCCTCCCTGGATGGCGCGGATCTTGTCCTCGCTGCGGTTGTACAGGCTCACGTCGAAGCCCAGCAGGGACAGGTGGCCCGCCATGGCGGTTCCGCCGTTTCCCGCACCCAGTACGGCAAAGCGCGGGCGGTCCTGTACCGGTGCGCTTTTGGTGAAGGATTCGTTCATGAAGGCTCCTTTCCTCCCTGGCGGATGCTCTTCTTCCTTGCCCCCGTTCCTCCCTGTCACATCCCCATGCCCCCCTCAGGGAATACCTATCCATCCGTCACCGAATGAATCAAAAAGACCGGCGCGCAGCCGTGTGG
>JAEXRM010000017.1 GCA_023440865.1 Bacillota bacterium | reverse complement strand
ATGTTGTCGGCAAGCTTGCGGTACCGGGCCTCATGGCGCGCCTCGACCTTCGCGATCATGTTGAAGGCCACGGCGACTTCCGGGAAGCCTTCCTCGGACGCGACCTGCGCGAACGCCGGGTACAGTTCGGTCCATTCCTCGTTCTCGCCTGCGGCTGCCGCCTTCAGGTTGTCGAGCGTGGTGCCCTGGGCGACAGGGTATGTGGCATGGATTTCGATGCCTGTGGGAAGCTGGCCCGAGAAACCTTCGAGAAGCAGCTTGTAGAAGCGCTTGGCATGCTCCTTCTCGTTTTCGGCGGTCTCGGTGAACAGGCTGCGGATCTGCTTGAAGCCCTCCTTGTCCGCCACCGAGGCATAGAAGGTGTAGCGATTCCTTGCCTGTGACTCGCCGGCGAAGGCCTTGAGCAGGTTTTCAGCTGTCCTGGTGCCCTTGAGACTGTTCATGGTTCCCCTCCTCATGTGACGATGTGGATGTATGTCCATTCATGGAACACGGGTTTGGCACGCGCGGCACAGGCCGTGAAGGTACACGTCGCGCTGCCGGATGCGAAAGCCCTCGGGCAGCGTGCGGATCAGCAGTCCGATGTCGATCTCGAAATCGTCGATGCGCCCGCAGCGGTCGCACCGGCAATGGCCATGCTCCGACAGCACGGCATCGTACCGGGCCTCGTGGCCCTCGATTTTCACCATGCGCACCAGCCCGGCCTGGCACAGCACGCCCAGCGTGTTGTAGACCGTGGTCTTCGAGAGTGTCGGCATCGACGGGAGCAGGGCTGCGTGGATGGCCTCGACGGTGGGATGCTCGGGATGCGCCAGCAGATGCCCAAGCACATGCACCCGCTGGTGGGAGGGTCTCACACCATGGGCGCGAAGCAGTTCCGAGGCTTTTTCTGCCGGATTGTCTGGCATGGCTGACTCCCAAACGCGGGGGACCGGATGTCGCGGACTCGGTGAAGGAGCGAGCCGGTTCCGATCTTTTTGTAATGATTACATGTTTATAATAAGAACATTTCCCTGGCTTGTCAACATCCCGCCGCTCAACGGACCACCACACCGTTACCCCATCCCGGGCATGCGGTAACACATGCGATTGCTTTTCCCGAAAAACCGGGCGGGCATCCGGCATGACGATCGGCACGACCGCGTTTCCCATGAAGGCGGATCGCGATCAGGCACGTTTCCTGAGCCAACACCCCTCGCGGACGAAGAAGGCGCGGACCACGTCCCACGGCGTGCCCCGCGTATCCGCGTCATGGATGCGCCGCAACAGGAAAACGGTGGCTAGCAGGCGTCCGAAGAAGGTCAGGAACAGCAGCAGATGGAACGGGGCCATGGGCAGGCCCGTGAACCAGGCCAGGGGATGCGCCTTGAGCCAGCCGCCGAAGCCCTCCATGACCGCACCGCCCAGCAGCTGTCCTGGCAGGATGCCGAACAGGGCCATCACGAACGCATAGCCGGCCAGGTACGTGGGGCGGTCCTCCTCGGGCGCCAGCCAGATCGACAGGTTCATCAGCCCCATGTCGAACGCCGGCCACAGGATCCCCGCGATCAATTGCACCACCAGGATGGGCACAATGTAGTTCCCGGGTGTGGCGAACATCCAGAACAGGGGCAGGAAGGTCACGGCCCATGCGGCGACGGTGAGGACGGTTTTCGTGCCGAACCGGTCGATCATGCGGCCGATGCGCCCGATGAACAGGATGGTGGAGGCGCTGCCGACCATCTGGGTGAGCACGGTGATCGACAGCATGCTCATGTGGCAGTACTCGCGCATGTACGGCGTGAAGAAGGAAGCGGCGAGATTGAGGCTGAACTGCACGAATGTCGCGTAGAGGATGAACTGCCGGTAGTTGCGGTCCCGCAGCGGCTGCAGCAGCCGCTGGTGGATGGGCTTCGAGGCCGCGGGGAGCACCATCGGCGGATCGGTGATCCAGAAGAAGCAGACGATGTCCAGCGCACCGAGAACGGCCACCACGCCAAACAGGATGGCATAGCCGTTCGGGCCGGGCACGCGGTCGAGGAACAGGCCGGACAGCGGCGCGACGATGAGGCTGGTGACCGTGCTGATGAGGGCGCGGCGCGAAAAGTAGCGGCCGCGGATGTCGTTGGGCACCAGCGCGCCGACCCAGGAGTTGAAGATGATGCTCATGAAGGCCTGCGCGCCGGCGTTGACACCGATGAGCACCAGCACGAGCAGGATGCGCATGCCCTGGAAGCGCTCCGGCACGACGATGGGCACCAGGGCCACCGGCAGCAGGATGAGCCGCTGGATGAGACCTGCCGCGATAAACATCCCCTTGCGCCGCCCCGCCTTCTGCAGGGCGGCGGACGCCACCAGCTGCAGCAGGCCCGTGAGCACCGGCATGGCCATGATGACCGCGAACACGAAGTCGCCGCCGCCGAGGGACCGGATGAACGAATTCAGGGACGGCCCGTTGTAGACCGTCATGTAGGCCATGCCGAACGTGACCGCGAGGATGATGAGATTGAGGTCGCGGTGCAGCTCCGCCGGCAGGTTGTGCGGATTCTTGCGGGTCGGATCGCCCATGTGAGCTCCTTGTCTCGTCGGTGGACCACAAGCTGGTCGCGCTGTCAGGACGCCATTATATGACCACCCGGGACAATTGTCAAAACAGCGGCCGGGAACCATTTCCCCATGCGGATGAACACGTGTGCCCCCTTCTCGCTGCCGCACGGTTCGCCGGAAAGGCCCCCGGGCCAGGCCGGGAGCGCGCGATCCGCGCCCGGTTCCCGCAACGCCCGCGTTGCAAGATCCTGCCGCTTCGCTATAATGTGGGTATCGAACAGGGCGCCATGTGCGGCGCGCGGACGGGGGGTACCCAGCATGACAGTGCGGTACGGAAGAGCGGGACACACCTGGAGACTGCGCCACCTTGTCGCACCGCTGCTCGCCCTTGCGACCGTCCTGATGCCCGCCGCCGGCCTGTCGGGCTGTGGCGCCGCCACAAGCGTCGTTGTCTACACGGCGGTCGACCAGGTGTTCTCCGAACCCGTGCTCCGGCAGTTCTCCGAGGAGACGGGGCTGTCCGTCAGGCAGGTGTATGACGTCGAGGCGGCGAAGACCACGGGTCTGGTGAACCGCCTGATCGCGGAGAAGGACAATCCCCGATGCGACGCGTTCTGGAGCAATGAATTCATCCAGACGATCCATCTCAAGGAACAGGGGGTGCTCGCAGCCTACGACTCCCCGTCCGCACAGGACATCCCCGCCGCCTTCCGCGACAAGGACGGATACTGGACCGGCTTCGGCGGTCGCGCGCGCGTGCTGATCATCAACACCGGCCTGGTCAAGCCCGGGCAGGTGCCCGCCACGCTGCTCGACCTGGCGGAAACCGGTGTGGATCCGACAAAAATCGGCATCGCCCTGCCGGTCTTCGGCACAACGGCCACCCATGCCGCCGCCCTGTATGCGGAGCTGGGCCGAGATGCCGCGCTTGCATGGCACCGTTCCCTCCGGGACAAGGGCGTGCGGGTGGTCGACGGCAACTCCGTGGTCCGCGACAAGGTGGCGAATGGCGAGCTGGCCATGGGCATGACGGACACAGACGACGCCTATGGCGCCGTCAGCGACGGAAAGCCCGTCCAGGTCGTCTACCTCGACCAGCAGGCGGATGATATGGGCACCCTGGTCAACCCCAATACGGTGGCGCTGATCGCCGGCAGCCCCAACCCCGACGGCGGCAGACAGTTCGTCGACTGGCTGCTCAAGCCTTCCACGGAAGCACTGCTGCTGCGCATGGGCTGGATCGACCTGCCCTGCCGCGATGTGGGCGAAACCAGCGGCAATCTCGGCGACCGGCAGGTGCGGGGCATGACCGTCAATCTGGCGGACATCTACACGCAATGGGAGGATGCCAAAACAGACATGGCCGGGTTGTTCGTCCGATGACCGGCATGTGCGGACACCCCGCACCATCCCGGCAAGGGGGATGCCGCCGGGGAACGGCCTTCTCCGGAACGGCATGGCCCGCGTTGCTGCCATGGCTGCTGATGGCGGGACTGCCGACCGGCCTGCTCGCCGTCGACGCGCTCGCGGCACTGCTCGGGCCCTCCGCTGCGGAGGCGCTCTCCCTGCTGTCCCTGTCCGGACGGCGACTGTCCCTGTTCCTCCAGACAATTGCCTTTGCGGGCTGCGTGGCACTCCTCGGCTCCCTGACCGGCCTGCTTGCCGCGGGAGCGGTCCGTTTCGGCAGCGCCCGCCCTTTGCGGGCACTGGCAAAGCTGGTGGTGCCCCTTGCGGTGCTGCCGCCGTACATGCATGCCCTGGTCTGGGGGGTGGCGCTGCGTCAGGCCAACCGCGCACTGCGCATGCTGTGCGCGATTGCGGGCCTGCCTGCCGCCGCCTTGCGGCTGCCCGATCAGGGCTTCGCCGTCTCCGTCTGGGTACAGGCAATGGCCCTGCTGCCATTCGCCGTCGGCATCATGCTGCTGGGCCTGCGCGCGCTGCCCGACACGCTGCCGGACGCCGCGCGCGTGCTCGGCGACGGGCGGCGGACCGCGCTGCGCATCCTGTTGCCCCTGACGGCTCCGGCCCTTTCGACCGCCTTCTCCTTCCTGTTTCTTGTCAGTCTGCTCGACTACGGCATCCCCTCGCTGTTCCAGTTGAACCTGTACACCCTGGACATCTTTGCGGCCTACAGCATCCGGTATGACGGCGCAACCGCCTTTCTGCTCTCGGTGCCCATGCTGGCCGTCTCGCTTCCGGCTGCCTGGCTCCTGCAGCGCGGACTCCGCAATCTGCCGCTCCCATCGGGCCGCATCGCGGCGACCCCCCTCCCCCTGCGGCTTCCTCTCCCGCAGCGCACCCTTGTCGGCGGCGCGCTGCTTGTTGCCGCGCTGCAGGCCCTGGTGCCGGTTGCCGCCCTGACGTACGCTTCTGCCGGCGCATTCGGGGATGCGGCATGGCTTGGCGCAGCGCTGCCGGATCTGGCAGGCAGCCTTGGCACCGGCCTCCTCTCGGCCTGCATCACATTGCCGCCCGCATATGCGGCGGCCACCGCCATCTGCCGACGAAAGCCCGGGCATGGCGCCTGGTGGCCGGTGCTGATGCTGCCGCTGGCGCTGCCGGCGCCGCTGATTGGTGTTGGACTGATCCGTGCCTGGAACGGCGCGGCCATGGGGTGGACAGGCCTGTACAACACCGCTTTGATGCCCTCGCTGGCGTGTGCCCTCCGGTTCCTGCCATTCTCGGTCCTGCTGCTGCTGGCCGCCATGCGGCGGCAGGATCCGCTGCTGGACGACGCCGCCCGCCTGCTGCAGGGAAGCCGCCTGCGCGGACTGGTGCGCATCCGGCTCCCGCTGCTTGCCCCTTCGCTGTGCGGGGCGGCGCTGCTCGCCACCGTACTTTCACTGGGCGAGCTGGGCGCGACGCTGCTGCTGGTTCCACCTGGAACCGGTTCCCTGACGGTCACGATCTACAACTACCTGCATTATGGGCAGTCCGACGTCGTGGCCGGCCTGGGGCTGGTCTTGTTCATCGCATCGCTGGCTGCCGGCCTGCCGCTGTCACGGCTGGCCGGTCGCGGAAACCGGAGGTCGTCATGACGGAACACGCACGCATGCAATGCCCGGACACCATCCTGTCCCTGCGGGGCGTGTCCCGACGGTACGGGAGCCGGGTCCTGTTCGGGGAACTCGACCTGGAGGTGCGCCGCGGCGGGCATTGCGCCATCCTCGGCCCCTCCGGCTGCGGCAAGACGACCCTCCTGCGCATGATTGCAGGACTGGACCGCCCCGATGCGGGCACCGTGTCCATCTCCGGTCAACCGGTCGCCGGCGGGGGAATCTGGGTGGAGCCCCACAGGCGAGGCATCGGCTACGTGTTTCAGGAGCCCGCGCTGTGGCCGCACATGAATGTCGAGCAAAACATCCGTTACGGGCTGGCGGGATGGCCACGCGCAAAGGCGGCTGAACGTGTGGCTTACCTGCTGGCGCACCTGTCCCTGAACGGACTCGAGAAGCGCCGTCCGGATGCGCTTTCGGGCGGCGAGTCCCGCCGGATCGCCATCGCGCGCTCTCTTGCGCCGAGCCCCGCATTGCTGCTGCTCGACGAGCCGACCACGCACCTGGACGCGGACCGGCGGGATGATGCCCTGGCATTTCTGCTGGACGAGTCAAAAAAAACCGGCGCAACGCTCCTGATTGTCACGCATGACCTGCAGGAGGCGCGCCGGATTGCGAAAGGGGCGCTGGTGTGGACTGACGGTGCCTGGATACGGGAAACCTGGCCCTTGCAGGCGCATGCGGCACACCCGGGGATCCCGGGCGAAGTCAATCGACCTTGAACCGTTCCACCAGGCGCATGAGCTTGTCGGCCTGGCTTTTGGAGTCTTCCATCTTGTCGACGATCTGTCCCGACCGGTTCATCATGTCGGTGGCGCGGCCGGCGATGTTGGTGGTGGCGTCAGCCGCCTCGGTGGTGGCGTGGGTGACCTCGTCAATGGCCTTGAGCATCCCCTGTATCGCCTGCAGCAGATGTCCTGCCGAAGTGTCGAAATCGGTCATGGCGCCGGCGAAGCGATTGGCATCCTCGCGGTACTGACCGCCTGTCTGCACCATCGACTCGTAGTCCTTCACCACCTGCTTCTCCATGAAGCCGAGCAGCTCCTCCGAGCTGCCCATGAGGTTGTTGACCGCCGCGTGCAGGGTGTTGCTGACCTGCTGGATTTCCGTGACGGCGCTCTTGGAATCGTCCGCCAGCTTGCGGATCTCCTCCGCGACCACGGCAAACCCGCGACCCGCCTCCCCGGCCCGCGCCGCTTCAATGGCCGCGTTGAGGGCGAGCAGGTTGGTCTGCGAGGTGATGCCGAGGATGGCGTCGCTCAGAGTCTGGATCTGGGAGATGGCCGCCGATTCGCGGATGGCGTTGCGCAGTCGGTCGCGCGTGCGCAGGAACACCTCGTCGGCCGCCTTGCGCGAGGTGACGACCTCCTGTTGGGCGGCATCGGCCCGCTCCGCAACCTGTCTTGCGGTTGTTGCACCGTTCTTGGCACGCGCCGCGATGGTGCTCACCACTTCGCGGATTTCGGTGGAGGTGGCGTTCATCTCCTCCATGGAAGCCGCCGTTTCCTCCGAGCCGGCGGAGAGCTCCTCGGTGGTGGCGGAGACGTCCTCCATGTGGCTGTTGAGCTCCGCCACGTCGCGCTGGCTGCTTTCGGCCATGTCGAGCACATTGCGCGAGGTGGCGACCACGTCGTGGATGATGCCCTGCTGGGAGGCGATCATCTCGTTGAAGCCCGCCGCCAGCATGCCGATTTCATCGTTGCGGAGGATGCGGCTGCGCTTGGTCAGGTCGCCCCGGCCGATGGCGCGCATGTCCTCGAGCATGAGCCGCAGGCCGGCGAGGATGGGCCGGGTGACCAGAAAACCGATGAACACGCCGAGTGCGGCCATGACCAGTCCGATGATCGCCGCAGTCAGAATCAGGATGTTGGTCTTGTCGGTGATGGCCGACTTCGGGAACACGCCGATGAGCCGCCAGCCGGTGCTTGCGATCGAGGTGTAATACCCGACCTTGGCATCGTTGTTGTAGACATACTGCATGTCGCCTTCCTGCTTCTGGTAGGCCTGTTCCTTCAGGGCCGGCACGGGGATGGGCTTCCCCAGCAGCTTGTCATCGGGATGCGCGATGATGTTGCCCGACTTGTCCGCCAGCTGCAGGTACCCGTCCTCGCCGATCCGCGAGGTCGAAACCATTTTCGAGATGCCCTTGAGCGACATGTCCACGGCAACGGCGCCGATGAACTGGTTGTCCATGTCCAGCAGCGGATAGGAAAGCGTCACGATGATCTCGCCGGTCGCCGCGTCGGCATAGGGGTCCGCCCAAAAGGCCTGCCGGTTGGCGACAATGCCCGTGTACCACGGGCGGATCGTCGGATCGTAACCATCCGGCAGCGGCTGTTCTGGGTACAGGATCATCCGCTTGTCGGACAGGCCGATGTACACATTCATGATGTCGGGGTAGGCGGCGAGGTATTCGGTGAACATCTGCCCCAGGTAGGCGCGCCCCGTCGCGTCAAGGCTTTTCACGCCGCGGACGACGGAATCCGCGGCCAAATACTGCAGGTTCTGCTCCTGCAGATGCATGAAGGTCGTCAGCGTATCCTTCATGCCCTTGACCGTGTTCTGCGCGGCGGAGCGGATCTCCCGCTCAAGCTGCCGCGTGGAGAGCAGGGTGCTGGACATGCCCAGAAACCCGATCGGAACAACCGTGACAACGACGAGCATCAACATGATGCGGAGCTTGATCGACATGACCCGGCGGCCGGAGCGTGCCGGTTTTCCCTCTTCATGCTTCATCGCGAACCCTCCAGATGCGGTCATCGTCTTCGATGACACCCGCAGGATAGTTACCACGATTCCGGCAAAACCATGCGCATGCGCGTGCCGGACGGAGAAAAAAAGAAGGCGGCCGCATGATCCGTTGCCGTGTCATGCGCCGCCGACCCGATGGTTTCCGACAAGCCTGCCCGATGCTTCCCGACAACGGGCGCATCCTGCGGATCAGGCCGCCTCGTCGCGCGTGAGCGCGCCATCGACCAGGTCGAGCAGCCACTCGCGTTCGCCGGGGATGTTCTCATGGAGCCGGGCGGCGGCGACCGGAAGCACGAACAGCTCGAGCTCCGCCCTGCTCAGGCCGGAAAGGCGCCGGTATTCCGCCATGTAGGCGTCCAGCATGCGCCGCTTGAGCCATCCGGCGATGCGATGCATCCAGACAGGCACTTCCGGCGGCATGTAGGGGGATCGGAGCATGAGCCCCGTGCGGACGACGTCCGCGGCCGGGTTGCCGGAAAAGGCGTTCGACCAGTCGATGGGCACGATGCGCGCGCCGTCGATGATGACATTGTCCGGATGAAAATCGCCATGACAGACGGCATGGCCCGCGGGAAGCCTGTCCAGCGCAGCGAGAACGCGGTCCGTGCGGTCGCCGAGCTGGGGGGAGGACTGCTGGATGCTCCGCAGGAAATGCTGCCGCTGGTCGGGCAAGTCGGCGGTGCGCCTCGCATGGATGTCATGATGCAGCCGTGCAAGCTCGCGACCGAACCGGGCCGCGCTCAGGGGGCGCCGTTCGAGGCCGATGAGCATGGAACAGCCCGGAATGCGCTCGAACACGAGCCCCAGGCGCCCCTCATGCTCCACCTCGCCCAGAATCGCCGGGCAGGGCGCGCCGGACGCCTGCACGGCCTTGCCGATGCGTTCCTCGTGGCGGATTGCCTCGCGCGACATCCATTCGCGGTACAGCTTGAGCACCTTGCCACCGCCCATGTCATACACTTCCGCGGACATGCCCTGCCCGATTTTCACCCCGATCGACAATGCCGTCATGCAATCCTCCCGCAGCCGTCCTCCGGCCGTACGCGCCTGACCCGCCGCGGCGGGCCGCCGTTCCATCAATCCGGAGACAGTGTATCAGGCATGCATGAAAGGCTATGGATAAGAAGATGAGAATTGCATGAGAATCACCAAACCGGTGACGGCCCGAGGATCGGGCGCATGGGAAGATCATCCTGTGCAAGCCGGCGCCTATGTCTGCCGGCGCCCTACGCATACCGGTGCCGGCGCTTGTACTCACCGGGCGTCATGCCGACCCAGCGACGGAACAGCCAGCCGAAGTGCGACGGATTGGCGTACCCGCAGGCCGCCGCCACGCGGTGCACCGGCCAGTCCGTCTGCACGAGGCACTCGCGCGCCTTGTCCATCCTGAGTCTTGTGACATGCCGGTTCAACGGCTCGTGCACGATCGCGCCGAACACCTTGTGGAAATGGGCCGGGCTCATCCTGGCCATGCCGGCCAGCTTCTCCAGCGGGAGCGGATCGGCCAGATGGTCGCGGATGTAGGCGAGCACAAGCCGCACCGCCTCCGCCTGCGCCGGTTCCGCGCCCTCCCCGAACGGGAACCGGGCTTCGAGAAACAGCCGGTTGAGCAGTTGGAGCATGCACGCCTTCATCTGCAGCTGCGCGCTGTCGCCGCTGGCCAGATAGAGTCGCAGGATGCTGTCGAAAAGGGCGCCGACCGCTTCCCCCCGCGGGTGCATCACCGACGGCAGCGCATCGAGCACCGGATTGCGATAACGTGGCGAGAAAGGCTGGGGTTCGTTGAAATCATAGCTGCCGGGTTGCTTGCCCGTCTGACCCGTCACATCGAAGCAAATGAGGATGCAGTTGTAGGGCATGATGCCGCCGACGAGCTCTCCCGGGCGGCGCAGGCAGACATCTCCCTTCGCCAGCGGCCAGTCCCTGCCCTCGATGTGCATGCCGCCCGTGCTGTACAGATAGTACTCCAGCTCGTAGTCATGCACATGGCGCATATCGAGCCTGAACCCCTGCGAAAAGGTGGTGCCCGCATTGAACAGCGAGCAGCTGAGCACGACCGGGGCGATGTGGACGGTATCGAGCGCGGCGGTGCGGACGCCAGGATGCATGGGACCCCCCTCGGCCGGATTGGCGGCGTGACCGTTCGACGGTGCTGACGGCGCGTGGGCCGAACGGGGCACCCCCGGCGCGATCCCGGTGCATGCCGGTTTCCCGGCTGCGCGGCATGCCGTCATTCCGGCTGTACGGCATGCCGTCATTCCGGCTGTGCGGCATGCCGTCATTCCGGCTGTGCGGCATGCCTGCCTCCATGGTGGCACAGGCATGCGCCGTGCGCAAGCGACTTCCCCTCCCGCATCACATGATTTCGACAGAACAGACAGGATATCGCATATCACCCCTCTGTCCAATCTGGTAGGATGAGCCTGAAAAAGATATTCCCATCATCCTGTCCATGCTTCACCGCAGAGCCGCCGCCACAAGATTCCGCCATTTGTCCGTTGTCGCACCGCAGAACGCATCCCCGCCATCACGGATTCCGCCGTCATGAAAAACCGCAAGAGAACAGCACAAGGGAGGATCGGCACCATGTCGACGATGACCGGCTTCGAACGCACGCAGCGCATGCTCAGGCGCCAACCCACGGACCGCATCTGTCTGTACGAGCATTTCTGGGGCGACACGCAGAAGGCGTGGACGGACCAGGGCCACCTCAAGCCGGGCGAGGACATGGGCCTGCATTTCGGCTTCGACATGGCCGAGTGCTGGGCCTTCAACCTCACGGCGGATCTCGATTTCCAGCCGGTCGTGCTTGAGGAGACGGAAACCACGCAGCTCGTCAAGGACGGAAACGGCGCCATCCTGCGTCGCCACCGGCTCCATGACACGACGCCGGAGCATGTGGACTTCACCGTCAAGGAGAAAAAGGACTGGGAGGCCATCCGGCATCTCATCACGGCGGACCGACGCCGGATCAATTTCGAGGCCTACCGCAACGCGAAGCGGCAGGCCGCCGCGCACAACCAGTTCTTCTTCTGGAGCGGCATCAACGTCTTCGAGCTGATGCATCCCGTCTGCGGGCATGAGAACCTGCTGGTGGGCATGGCGCTGGAACCGGAGTGGATCGCGGACATGGTGGATGTGTACAGCCGTGTCACGGTGGAGCTCCAGGAAATGCTGTTCGCCGAGGAGGGCCGTCCGGACGGCATCTGGTATTACGAGGACATGGGCTTCAAGCACAAGCCATTCTTCTCGCTGGAGATGTACCGCGAGCTCATCCAACCCGGTCACCTGCACACCATCGGTTACGCGAAGCGCCTGGGATTGCCGGTTGTCATGCACTCCTGCGGCTTCGTGGAGCCCCTGCTGCCGGGCATGGTCGAGTCGGGCATCGATTGCCTGCAGGTCATCGAGGTGAAGGCCGGCATGGATCTGCAGCGGATCCACCGGGCATACGGCGACCGGCTGTCCCTGATGGGCGGCATCGACGTGCGGACCGTCTACACCAATGACCGGGCGACCATCGACGCCGAGCTCGAGGCAAAGGTGCCAGCCGTGAAGGACGGATACGGCTTCACCCTGCACAGCGACCATTCGATCCCCTGCACGGTCGACTACGACACCTACCGCTATTTCATCGACAAGGGGCTGGCGCTGGGAAGGTACTGACCCGCTGCGGCCCGCATGCCTGAGCACTCCCGTCCGCGCCGGGCACGGCGCCCATGACGATCGGCCAGCCCGGATCCGCGGGATTGGCCGATCGTCGCTTCATCGGTGGCCTTCCGGCACTGGTGCGCGGACGCGGGTGCCATACAATGGAAAACGGGCACGGCTTCATCCGCGCCGGGGCCGGCCCTCCCCCGGGGGGGCATGGACGGAGCGCACCGCTTGCCGCACGTCGCCGGATGCGGTACGATGGCCGGGAACATGATCCTGACGGGCAAACGGAACGCCCGCGCAACGGAGGCCACGCATGCCACCCATTGTCCTGCCGGAAGTGTTATCGCTCGCGCTGACCGCCGTCCTCGTCTGTCTGGCGGCCACCCATGTGCTGGTCAGCGGCCGTCCCGGCATCCGGACGGTCCTGGCCGTCGTCGCGTGCGCGGGCCTGGTGCTCTGGCTCGCGGCCACGCTGCTCGAGCTGGCCGGCGCCGTGCCGGCATCGCGCGGCGTGTTCCGCCACATGCAGCTGTGGTCGGGCGGCCTCTCCGGCCTGGCCGCCACCGCCCTGTGCCTGGCATTGCCCGAAGCGCGACCCCGTCTGTCCGCCCTTCCGGTGGCGGCAGCCTATGCAGGCATCCTGGCCAGGCTGTCGGCCGCACCGGTATCCGGCCATGTCCCTGAAATGCTGCAGCTGCCCGCGGGTCCGGAGGGGTTGACGGTCGGCCCGGAGGACATCTCCCCCGATCCAGCCGGCGTCCTGCTGCCGGTGATGCTCGCCCTGGTCCTGACCGTCCTGCTGTGGCGGTTCCGCGGACGCCTGCTCCCCGAGACGAGCCTCTCGATCGACCGGCTGGTCAGGCGGCTGCCGGACCGCGTGGCGGTATTCGACACCGAAGGCCACCTCATCGAGCGCAATCTCGAGGCGCTGCCGCCCGGCCTGATGCCGGAATCGGCGATGACGCTCGATGCCTTTCTGGTGCGGCTGTCCGCACTGTCAAACCCGGCGCTTCCGCAGGAGGCGCCGCTCCTTCCGGCAGGGGACGCCCTCCTGTCGGGCAGGGCCGGCGATCCGTATGAGACCCTGCTTCCCCTCTCCTGCTCGGATGGGGACCTGTACCTGCGCCTCCACGCGACCTCCCTGCCTGACCGGTCCGGCCGCCGCATCGGCCTGGTCTGCTCGCTGCAGGATGTCACCGAGACCTGCCGCACCGCACGCCTGCTCCTGCTTCGGAATGCCGAGCTGGAAGCCCTCAACCGGGAGCTTTCCGACTACCTGCACCTTGCCGGAACCCTGGAGGCGGAACGGGAGCACGGCCGGGTGTCCCGGCAGATCCATGAAACCCTCGGGCAACGCGTGACCACCATCCTGTCCGTCCTCGAGGTGGTGCGCCGCAGCCAAGCCGGCGACACGCCTGCCGCGCAGGCCGCCGCGCTGGACGAGGCCATCGCCGGCTGCCGGGCCATGATGAAGGATATCCGGTCCATCGTGTCCGGCCTGCTGCCCGAACCGGACGGCACCCCTCCCATCCATGCGACACCCGGAGGAAAAAGCACATGATCCGCATCGCCATCGCTGACGACCAGACGCTGTTTCGCGACATGCTCCACATTCTTCTGGCCCAGACGCCCGATTTCGATGTCGTCGGCACGGCGGGCGACGGCGACGCCATCGCGCGGATCTGCCGGGAGACCCGTCCGGACGTCGTGCTGCTCGACATCCGCATGCCCGGCACCGGCGGCCTTCCGGCGCTGGCAGCGATCAAGGCGTCGCTGCCGGACACCCGGGTGATCATGCTCACCACCTTCGAGGATGACGAGCAGATCCGGCAGGCCTGTCACCATGGCGCGGACGGCTTCCTGCTCAAGGAGATCCGGCCCGAAGCGCTTTCCATGGCCATCCGCTGTGTCATGGAGGGACTGTGCGTGCTGCACCCCGGCGCCATGGAGAAGATGACCCGGGCCATGTCCCCGCCGCCCGCGCGTCGCACCGAGGACCTGCCGGAGTTCGACAGCGTGGATCTCGCCGTGCTCCGCCATCTGTCGATGGGGCGCAACAACGCGGAGATCGGACAGGCCATCCGGTATTCGGAGGGGACCGTCAAGAACCGCATATCCCGCATGCTGGAGCTCGCCGGCCTGAAGGACCGCACGCAGCTGGCGATATTCGCGCTGCAGAACGGACTGATCTGACAGGATCGGCCTCAGCGTGTCAGGCCATTCGGAGCGAACGCCGGAAAAGGACACGCCGGTTGCGCGGATGCGCAGGATGCCTTCCCGGATCATGCGCCTGCGGCTTCATCCGTGGTGCGATCCGGACGACGGGTCCGCCTCATCCAGCGGCAGCACGGCACGCACGGCGAATCCGTGCGGGTCCATCGGCCCGAAGGCCAGCTCGCCGCCATGCCGGGCAACGGCCTGCTCCAAACCGGACAGGCCGTACCCTTTCGTGAGCGGTCCGCAGCCATTCCCGTCATCGATCACATTGATCTGCAGCGAGTTGCCCGTCACCCTCACAAACAGGTCGATGCGGGTCGCCCGTCCATGACGCACCGCGTTGGCGGCCGCCTCCCTGCAGATCCGCTCCGCCGTCCCGGACACCGTGCCGCCCGGCAGCGGCAGGGCTTCCGACACGTGAAAGACCATGCACTGTCCGGATGAGTCCGCTTCGGCCCGCATGGCGGACAGCCATGCCCAGGTGCCTGCGCCGTCGCCTGTGCGCTCCCCCCGCAGCAGGCTGTCCGCCCCCGCCAGAAACCGTATCGCCTGCCCCGTCCGTTCGCGGGCTTGTCCGGCATCGGTCGCCAGCGTGCGCCGCGCGACCTCCAGCAGGGAAATCGCGTACACGACCGCATGACCCACCCCGTCGTGCACCTCCCGCCCCAGCCGGTTCCGGGTGCGTGCCACGGCGAGTGTGCGCCGGTCCTCCACCTGGGCGCGGACGGCCTCATTGAGCGTCGAGAGCACCGCGTTTCTTTCTTCAAGCGCCTCCAGATCGCGCATGTGTTCGGTCTCGTCCGAAAAGCGCAGCAGGATGCCCGCGGAGCTCCGGGACACAGGACCCGCCGCCGGATCCGCCACCGGAAACCAGCGAACGGCAAGGTGCCGCCCGTCAGGCATGCGGCATCGGGCTTCCGCGGCTTCCGTCAGCGGCATGACACGCTGCGCGTCCGCGGATTCCCCCGCATGGCGCCCTTCGTCCGGAACCGACCTGCCGGCGTCATCCGCTTGCCGCCAGGGCGCCGCCTGCATCAGATGCGCCAGATCCCTCTCACCCGGGCCGCCCGGCATCACCATCCGGTTCCCGTCGAGCAGCCGCCCGCCGGGTCCGATCAGGCAGACGCCTTCCGGCCTGTGGTCCAGCACGCTGCGCCAGGCCAGCGCCGTGATGTCGAAGAACCGGTAGCGCCATGTGCCGATTGCGAACAGCATCAGCGACAGCATCGTGGTGATGGGCGTGATGTCGAACTTGGGCTTGAAGCCGAAAAGCGGCTTGAACCAGCCCGCCACGTACAGCAGGTTGACCGCGAGGGGCACCAGGACCGCGGCCGCGACCAGCAGCGCCTGCCTGCGCTGGTGCCGGAAGGCGGACATGAAGCGGCTGGCGCACAGCGCGATGCCGGCGAGCAGCAGCAGGTAGGTCCATGCCTGGTGCGCGTAGAACAGCGGCCCGAAATCGTCGCGGAAGAAGTCGTACCGGCTGTAGAAAAGCATGTGGAGCGGATTGGTCGCCATGCCGACCAAGAAGAGAGCCGACACGACGAGCACCGGCACACGCACGCGCCGTTCCGGCAGCCGGTTGTGCGCCCATGCATGGGCGAAGAACAGGAAGGCGGCGCCCAGAAAGCAGTTGGCAAGATACTGCAGCACGATGAACAACCACCGCGTCACCGGCTCCGGCGAGACCGTCTTGCCCATTTTGGCGACGATCCACACAAGCAGCAGCGCCTCGACGGCCAGGTAGGTGTGGAGGGCGACCGTTCTGCGCGCCTTGAGCCAGATGGCGAAGTTGCCCCCGGCCAGCACCAGCAGCGCCGCCACATGCCAGGCCTCAATGCGCTGGATTTCCCATGCGAGTCGTTCGGTCACGACACCTCCCGCCTGTCCGGCACAACATGACGCGCCCCGCCCCCGCATTCCGGGAGTGGACACATCGCGGGGCGCCTGCCAAAAGTATACCGGATGTCCGCCGGAAGCAACATCATTCGTGATGAAATCACTGATTGAAATCCCCATCCGTGGGCAAAATATAGTCAGGAAAGGTCAGCATGTTCCCGGGAGGACGACCGGTGTCGCAGTCCTGTGAACAGCCACCCATGAACGGAAAGGAATGAACGCCGCATGAACTTCGGACTCGATTTCGGTCTTGGCATGAACCAGGACGCGGGCCTGAACCTGAATATGAATTTTCTGTCAACCGGCAGGGAGGCCGATCCCTCGACCGTTTACGACCTGCTCGTGGTCGGCGCCGGTCCGGCCGGCCTCAACGCCGCCCTGTACGCCTCCCGCAAGGGACTGAACGTGGCGGTGCTGGCAGAGCGCATCGGCGGCCAGGTGCTCGACACGACGGCCGTGGAGAACTGGCTTGGCGTGAACCGCATCGGCGGGGAAGAACTCATGCGCCAGTACGAAAACCATGTGCGTGAACACGAAGTGCCCATCACCGGCAACGTGCGTGTCGAGCGAGTCACGCCTGGCGACATCAAGCAGGTGCACACCAGCGACGGGCGGACATTCCATGCCAGGGGCCTCATCCTCGCAACCGGCACGCTGCCCCGCAAGCTGGGCATCCCCGGGGAAAAGGAGCTGGCCGGACATGGCGTTTCCTACTGCGCCATCTGTGACGGCTCGTTCTACCAGGGACGCGACGTGGTCGTGGCCGGCGGCGGCAACGCGGCCATCGGCGCGGCCATCGATCTGGCGCGCATCGCCCGCAGCGTGAAGGTGGTGCAGCGCAGTTCGCTGCGGGCCGACAGGGTGCTGCTCGACCGGCTCGCCGGCCTGGCGAACGTCGAAGTGCTGCTGTGGACGCGTATCGTGGCAATCGAGGGGGAGCATGCGGTGACCGGCGTGCGGGTGCAGGATGCGAACACCGGCACCGAGCGCGTGATCGCGACCGACGGGGTTTTCATCGAAATCGGGCACATCGCCCGGTCCGACTTCCTCAAGGACCTGCTCGACACCACCAGCCATGGCGAGGTGATTGTCGGGGAAAGCGGGGAAACCAACATCCCGGGCATTTTCGCCGCCGGGGACGTGACCACGGTCCCCTACAAGCAGATCGTCATCGCGGCGGCCGACGGCGCGCGCGCCGCCCTGAAGGCGAACGAATGGATCAACAGGCTGCAGGCATGACGCGAAGGCAAACGGAACACCCGCGCCACCAAACCGGACACGAAAGGAAGGAATCCACATGGCACTGCTCAATGAAACGATTTCCGCCCAACTCAAGCAAATTCTCGCCAACATGAAGCATCCCGTCACCGCCGTGCTTGTCACCCGCAAGGACGACTGCGACACCTGCGCGGACACCGCTTCCTTCATGCAGGAGCTGTCGGGCCTTTCGGACAAGCTCACGCTCGTCGAGGTCGACAGCGCCTCCGATACGGCGGTCGCCCTCAAGGCGGAGATGTTCCCCGCCATCATCCTGCTCGACAAGGATGGCAAGGATCGTGGCATACGCTTCTACGGCATTCCGGCCGGCCATGAGATCAACTCGTTCCTCTCCGCGCTGATGGAGCTCTCCGGCGCCGGCCAGCCCCTGCCTCCCGCGTTCGCCGAAAAGCTGGCAAAGGTCAGCAAGCCGGTCGACATCAAGGTGTTCGTGACCCTGGGATGCCCGCATTGCCCGGGCGCCGTTTCCAAGGCGCACAAGCTGGCCCTCGAGAATCCGAACATCCGCGCGGAAATGATCGAGGCCCAGACCTTCCAGGACATGTCCCGCCGCTACAATGTCAGCGGCGTGCCCAAGATCGTCTTCAACGACGGACCCGAGCTGCTCGGCGACCAGCCGTTCGAAGCCTTCCTGGCGACACTCGAAAAGCTGTAGGCCGACGCCTGCGGAACAACATGCCCCGAGCGGCCGAAAGCCCTGCGATCCATCCGGATGGCAGGGCTTTTTTGTGGTATGTTTGTGTCAGGCCGATCACAGGAAGAGACCACACGACGCGCGGCAAGGGATGGTGGCAGCATGGCAACGGATGACGGACAGGGTCTGGCACTCGCCCTCGGCGGCGGCGGTTCCCGCGGGGCCTTCGAGATGGGCGCCTGGGAAGCCTTCCGGGAACTCGGGATCAATTTCGGCGCCGTGGCGGGCACCTCCATCGGCAGCATCAATGGCGCCCTGTTCGCCATGGAGGCGTTCGACGAGGCGCTCGCGATGTGGCGGAACCTGCAGGTGGACCAGTGCCTGGCTTTTTCCAAGCCCTATCCGCTCAAGTCCGGGGACCTGCTGAACCTGAAGAACATGCATGTGCTCGCACACGAACTTGTCTCACGGCATCGGCTCGACACGCAGCCATTGCGGGCCCTGCTCGGCAGCCTCATTCACGAGGACCGGGTTCGGAACGCCCGCATCCGGTTCGGACTCATGACCGCGCTGTTGCGTTCACTCAAGCCGCAGCCCCGCTGGATCGACGAGATACCGGAGAACCGGCTCATCGACTACATCATGGCCAGCGCCGGCCTGCCGGGGCTCGATCCCGTCAACATAAGCGGAGAGCGTTTTCTCGATGGCGGTGTTGCGGAAAACGTGCCGATCTCCATGCTGCGCGCAGCGGGGTACCACCGCATCGTGGCGGTGGAGTTGTCGCACCGGCCCACCCTGCGCGGACCGGTGATCGACAACCTGCAGCTGACGCTCATCCACGACCCCGAGGACCTGGGCGGCATGTTCGACCTGACCCCCGCAGTCCTCGATCGCAACCGCCGGCTTGGGTATCTGGACGCCTGCAAGGCGTTCGGCCGGCTGGCTGGCGGCCTGTACAGCCTGGAACCGGGCGAATGGCGGAAGCTGGCCGCAAAATATGATGCGGAACTGGTTCCCGGCCTCGAGCAGGCGGCGTCCGCCTATGGCATCGACCGTCTGCCGGTCTATACGGCGGCGGCCTTTGAGGATGCGCTCCGGGCGCGACGCGCACAAGTGCAGGCCGAATACGAGGCCAGGCGCGAATCCTTGCGCGTCGCGCAGAAAACCGAGGCCTTCTGGGCCGGGAAGCTGCATTCGCTGCGCATGCTGCCGCCGATGCAGCTCTCGTTCCTGCTGGAGCTGGCCGCGGAGGCCAGGAAAAGGAAAAGCCCCATCCAGGCGCCGGTTTCACTGTTCCGGCAACTGGACAGGGCGGTGGATGCGCTGCTGAAACTCGATGGCGTTGAAGTATGATCCCTGTGAATGCCACCCCTTGCAGGCGGCTGTACCGCACGATCGCGTCCATGAAGCGCCGGAAATCAAGCAGTGATGTGGCGGAAATCGAGCGCCTCGATGTATCCCTTCGCACGAAACGCGCGCCAGCCGTCCGGATCGCAGACAACCAGCTCGACGCCACGGTTGAACACCTGCTGCTTGAGAAAGGGCGGCGCCTGGTCAAGCGGCACCACATCGACGGGACAGCCATATCGGGTCATCAGGTCGATGGAGAGTGTCAGCCTGAATTCCTCCGCATCCATCGACCCGTACGCCGGCCCGAACCAGACGGCCACGTCCAGATCGCTGTCGGGACGGCTTCTTCCGGATGCGTGCGAGTCGAACAGGAGCGCGGTCAGGACGAGTGGTTGCTTTCGCAGCTGCTCTGTCAAGTCCGCAATCAACTGTTCCGGCGTCAAGGCGGCCCGCATGTCCCCTCCTCGTGCAAAAGCCGGGGCGCGCTTCGCCCCGGCTTCATCATACCATATGTGCCTCGTATCCCGGCACCCTTCGGATCACCTTCCGCGCATCAAGGCATCAGCAGGCGATTCCGTCATTCACCGGAAACCGACTCCGGCAGATTCCTTCCCGCCATTCACCGCGAGCCGACACCGACCGATTCCCTCTTTTCCCGCTCCACTGCGGTACCCGAGCGTGTCTGCGCCTCCACTGCGGTACCCGAGCGCGTCTGCGCCTCCACTGCGGTACCCGAGCGCGTCTGTACTCCCGGCAGCAGCACCGGCGACCATGGCAGCATGCGGCGCAGCCGGCCACCCGGCAGGGCGCGCCTGGTTTCGGAAAGAGAAGGCGCATCCTCCGCGGTTGGCCGCTTCATCGGACTTGTGGCAGGGACATGGCCGTCGTTTCGTGCCGAACGGCCCGCCGCCTCGGCTTCCACCGTTTCCGCCGGCTCCTCTGTCGGCAGGAAAACCGTCGCCTTGAAAAGATCTCCGTCAATATCCAATACAAGCTGTCCACCCAGCAGATGGGCCAGGCTCTTCGCGATCGACAGGCCCAGGCCAGAGCCTTCGGTGGTACGCGACTCGTCCCCGCGCACGAACCGCTCCGTGAGCTGTTCGACCGGCATGTCCAGCGGCGTGGCCGACACATTCTTGACCGACAGCACGCTCCTGCCGTTCTCCATGCCCACCTGCACATAGACCCGCGTGCCGTTCTGGGCGTACTTGCAGACATTGGTCAGCAGGTTCTCGAGGATGCGCCACACATGACGGCCGTCCGCCCAGACGGGCACGATGTCGGGCTCCGCCTTGAGCCGCACGTCGAGACCCGTGAGCCAGAACCGGTTTTCGAACTCCCCGACGGCCTGCTGCACGAGCTGGTGCAGGTCGAGGATCTCCGCCTGGACGCCCAGGTTCCCGCTCGAAGCCTTGCTGGCCTCGACAAGGTCCTCCACCAGCTGCTTCATGCGGGCGGCCTTTTCCTCGAGCACCCGCACATAACCCGCTGCCCGCTCGTTCCCGAGGTCTTCCTTCGCCAGCAGGTCCACGTAGCTGACGATGGAGGTCAGCGGCGTCTTCAGGTCATGCGACACGTTCGTGATGAGGTCGGTGCGCATGCGTTCGGCCCTGACCGCCTCCTCGACGGCCTGGCGCTGCCCGTTGCGGATTGCATGCAGCTGCATCGCGGCTTCCCGGAACATGGGGGCTTCCACGCCATCCAGCGCCCAGTCGGACAGATCGCCGTTCGCCATATCCTGTACCGCCTGCAGCAGGCGGGCCATCGATACGGCCCATCGGGTGGTGATGACGAACACGGTCAGATTGAATGCGCCGGCAATGAAGAACAGGAACATCAGCCGCGACCCTCTGGTTCCGTTCTCGACGGACATGCCCATCAGGACACCCAGCAGGCCATTGGCCAGGGCATACCCCACCATGCCGGCAAGCAGGGGCATCCAGGCCCGTCTGCCCCCGGTCGCCAGGCGCCAGCCACTGCGCACGGTGCGTCCGGCGGACACCGCCGTATGGGCCAGATTGCCCAGCAGTGAGTGGGAAAACAGCTGTCCCGCCTTCCACAGGCGCACCATCGACAGCACCCAGGAGCTGCCGATCATGGCGGAGAGAAAGGACAGCAGGCCCAGCAGGTACCAGAACGAGTGGTTCCCCACGTCGCCGCCGTTCGACAGGAGCAGCAGGACAACCCCGGCCGCAAGCAGCACCAGGCCGGTATGCACGTCCGACCACATGCGGTCGAGCTGCGTCAGCACCAGGGGTCCGCCCCGCTCCCGGCGTCCCGCCGTCATCACCAGATAGGACACGCACAGCGACAAGGTGACAAAGGCCGCAATGGCGCCGTAGACGGTCTGCTCGCCCAGCTGGTAGTTGTTCTGCTCGAACAGCCACCAGCCGCCGTCCGGACTGCGGCCCGACAAGCCGGAAATGATGATCGACAGCATTTCGGGATGCATGAGCAGCATGGCCGTGCACAGGGAGAGCACGGTGAACGAGATCCAGGACGTGAGCAGCGCGCAGCCCTTGAGTAGCGGCGAATAGTTATAGTCTTTCCATTCTGTAGCCAATGCCCCACACCACCTTTACATACTTGGGATCCTTCGGATTGATCTCGATCTTCTCGCGGATGCGCCGGATGTGCACCGCCACGGTATTTTCCGCCGCAAAGGAGGTTTCCTTCCAGACGGCTTCATAAATCTGCTCGATGGAGAACACACGCCCCAGGTGCTGCATGAGGAACCGCACGATGCCGTACTCGGTTGCCGTCAGCCGCACCGGTTCGCCTTCGAGACGCACCTCGCCGGCCTCCGTGTCGAGTTCGAGAGCCCCCGTGCGGATCACGCCGGGCCTTTCGGCAAGGCTGCCCAGCCGCGTGAACCGGCGCAGCTGCGACCGCACCCGGGCCATCAGCTCCAGGGGATTGAACGGTTTGGTCACATAGTCGTCTGCACCGAAGTTCAACCCCAGGATCTTGTCCGTGTCCTCGGATTTCGCAGACAGCATGATGATCGGCAGGTTCCATGCCTCGCGGATCTTCATGGCGGCCGTCAGCCCGTCCATGACCGGCATCATCACATCGAGGATCACCAGCTGGACGTCCTGCCCGGCCAGCGCTTCCAGCGCCTCCTGCCCGTTGGAGGCGGTCACGGTGCGGTACCCCTCGCTGCGCAGGTAGATCGCCAGCGCATCCACGATGGCCTGGTCGTCGTCGCAGACCAGCACGGTGGCGGCTGCGGCGCCCGCGCCATTCTGCCGGTTGGCGGCGGTTGATGCGACGGGTGTCTGTCTGCGTGCGTCCTGATCCGTCAAGGTGGTTTCCTCCCGGGTGTTGCGGTCTCGGATGCGCAGGGGGGCCGGGCTTTCGGCACGGGTTCGTGCGGTTTCGTCCGGAACCCGTGATGCGGTCATGCCGATGCGGGTTCCGGATGATGCGCGTCCGGCCGGTGCGGGCTGCGTCCGATGGCTGTCGTGTCGCGACATGACCAGTGTAGCAAAGAAAACCGAAAAAGCACGAACAAAACTCTTACGACTTTCTTACGAACCGGACGCATCGGATGGTCTGCGGCAAGACATCCCGCTGCCTCGCGCGTAGCGTGGGTGGCAGCACCTGGACGCCGGGGGGCGGGCGAATGCCACGATGCCCCTCCGAAGAACGTTTCGGGTATTTTCGCGTTCCCGCGGGGGAATGGAACGGCCGTTCGCCGGCTGGGCGGACCCCCGTGCGCGCCGGGCACCTGGTCACACACGTTTGCCGGCCATCTGGACACACGCGTTTGCCGGCAGACCGGGCAGGGATGACCACCGGCAGGCCGGATGGGGGCTGTAAATCGCGGCCGGCGATGCACAAGAAGTGTTTGGCAGCGTTTTCCCGTGTGGTATATTGTTATGAAACGCCGTTTCCATGCCGTGTCCGCGGAGGTGATCCCGTGACGGAGCAACGCGTCATCCTCAAGGCCAAGGATCTGTCGAAACGCTACCAGATGGGTGAGGTCACCGTGCACGCACTGCGCGGCGATTCTTTCGAAATCTTCGAGGGCGAGTTCGTCGTCGTCCTCGGCCCCTCGGGCTCCGGCAAGAGCACCATGCTCAACCTCATCGGCGGCATGGACCGGGCCAGCGGCGGGGAGATCCACTACAAGGGCCAGCCGCTCCACAACGCCGACGAGAAGCGGCTCACGCGCTACCGCAGGCAGGCCGTGGGCTTCGTGTTCCAGTTCTACAACCTCATGCCCAACCTCACGGCGTATGAGAACATCATGCTGTCCGTGGAGATCGCGAAGAACCCCCTGAAGGTGTCGGATGTGCTCGAGGAGGTCGGTCTCGCGGACCGGGCCGGGCACTTCCCTTCCCAGCTTTCGGGCGGCCAGCAGCAGCGCGTGGCGATCGCGCGCGCCGTCGTGAAGAATCCGGACATCCTGCTCTGCGACGAACCCACCGGGGCCCTCGACTTCACGACCGGCATCCAGGTGCTCAAGCTGCTCAAGGAGTTCCACCACCGGCACAACAGGACCGTGGTCATCATCACGCACAATGCCGGCATCGCCGCCATCGCCGACCGGGTCTTCCACATGCGCGACGGGCAGATCGTGCAGGTGGATGTCAACGCGCACCCGTTGTCGCCCGACGAGGTCGCCTGGTAGGCTGGCGCCAAACGAATCGCGAAAGGAGATGCGGCCATGCTGTTCCGCAAGATGCTCCGCGACATCCGCGAGAACCTTGTCTCCTATGCCGCCTGCATCGCCATCATCGCGCTGGGCCTGATGACCTATGTCAGCATGGCCAACACGAAGGACATCCTCATCGGCGCCAAGGAACGCTATTACCGCGATTATCGCTTCGCGGACGCCTTTGCGGACGTGGAGGCGATCCCGGAGTCGAGGCTTTCCGCCCTTGCGCGCATTCCCGGCATCCGCACGGTCGATGCCAAGCTTGTCCGCGACGTGCGCGTGCTGCTGCCGGGACGCACCGACAATGTCTACCTGCGGCTGGTCTCCTTCGACACGGAAAACCCGAACCGGCTCAACGACCTGTGGCAGCTCGCGGGCAGCCCCCTGCGCAAGGGGGAGCGCTCCATCCTGCTCGGCGTCGAGTTTTTCAACCTCAACGGCTTCTCGGTCGGCGACACCGTCACGCTCGTCATCAACGGCCGGAAGGAAACGCTCACGGTCGCCGGAAAGGGCCAGACCCCGGAGTTCATCTACGCCATGAAGAACGCGACCGATTTTCTGCCCGCCGGCGCGTCCTTCGGCACGGCATTCGTCCCGAAGGACACCCTGCAGGCGCTGCTGGGTTCGGGCAATACCAGCAACCGCATCGCCTTCGCCTTTGACCGCGGCTTCACCTGGGACGATGTGAAGGACGACATCCGGAACACCCTGCGCCCCTACACCCTGCAGATGCTGGTCGCACGGAAGGACCAGATCTCCGAGCTCATGCTCGACAGCGAGCTCAAGCAGCTGAGCAGCTTCGCCACCAGCGCCCCGCTGCTGTTCCTGACCATCTCCACGATCATCCTGTGGATCATGCTCAAGCGCATGGTCGAGCACCAGCGCACGCAGATCGGCATGCTCAAGGCGGCCGGCTATACGGCCTGGGAGGTGCTGCGGCACTACCTGTCGTTCGCGCTGTTCGTCGGCGTGCTGGGCGGCGCGCTCGGCAGCCTTGGCGGATTTGCGCTTTCGGGCTACATGGTCGACATGTACCGGGACTTCTTCACGCTGCCCGGGCTCGACAACCGGTTCTCGCGCGAGTATTTCGTTTCCGGCATGCTGCTGTCAGTCGGTTTCTCGCTGCTGGCGGGCTTTCTGGGGGCCAAGGGCGTGCTGGGGCTCGCGCCTGCAGTCGCCATGCAGCCGCCGGCGCCCCATTCGGGCAAATCCATCCCCATCGAGCGCATCCGGCCCATCTGGAACGCGCTGACCGTCCAGGGGCGCATGGCGATGCGCAACCTCTGGCGCAGCCCCGCCCGCAGCCTGTTCACGCTGTCCGGCGTCGCCATGTCGTTCGCGCTGATGGCCGCGATCTTCACGTTCACGGACCTGTTCGACGTCTTCGTCATGGACCAGTTCCGCTATGTGCAGCATTACGACCTGAAGGCCTCCTTCCTCTCCCCGACGGACCGCGGTGCCGCCGTATCGGAGCTGGCGCGCCTTGACGGCGTGCGTCTTGCCGAACCCCTGCTCGAGGTGCCCGTGGTGCTGTCGAAGGCCCATCGCAGCAAGAGCACGGTCCTGATCGCCAACGCGCCGGACGCAAGGCTGTACACCGTCGTCGACAAGGACAACAAGCCCGTCGCGATGCCCGGGGACGGCATCATCCTGTCGATTCCGCTCGCGGAGAAGCTCGAGGCGTCGGTCGGCGATGTCCTGGAGCTGGAAAGCCCCTACCAGCGCAACGACGACCTCCGGGTCGCCGTCACCGCCATCATTCCGCAGTACATCAGCCAGAACGCCTACATGAGCCAGAACGCCATTGACGAACTGCTCGGGCAGGGCCGTCTTGCCACCTCCGTGCTGCTTTCGGTGCCGCCCGACCGGCAGGCGGCGCTCAAGGACCTGCTGTCCGACGGCCGCACGCTGGCCGGCATCGACGACATCGCGCAAATGAAGCAGGGATATGCCGACCTGATGGACCAGTTCTTCTTCATGCTCTGGGTCATGGTGGCCCTGGTCATCCTCGTCGGCTTCGCGATCATCTACAATTCCAGCGTCATCTCGCTGTCGGAGCGGGAACGCGAGCTGGCCTCGCTGCGGGTGCTGGGGATGGACCTGCACGAGGTGCAGGAGGTCATCTCCTTCGAGCAGGGCGTCCTCGCGGTCGCCGGCATCGTGCTGGGCGTGCCCCTCACCTACTGGATGTACGCGACCATGGCCGACACCATGCAGACCGACCTGTACCGCATCCCCGTCATCATCAACGCCCGCATGTTCCTGTACGCCCTGTTCGGCACCGCGGGCGCCATGCTCCTGGCCTACGCGAACATCCGCCGGCGGCTTCGCCGGCTCGACATGGTCGAAGTGCTCAAGGCAAGGGAATGAGGACCGCCGTCCGGCACCTGCGGCCCGCTCCGGGGACGGGACACCCGGCGAGCGAAACGAGCCGGACACCCGATCGGCCGCAACAACGGCATCACGGAGGAGACCGACATGAAGAAGGCAATCAAATGGACCCTCGCCATCCTGCTGCTGCTCGCCGCCGGCGCCTACTTCTGGTGGGACGCGACCCGGCCGCTGCAGGCCGAGCTGGTGACCCTCGAGCCGACCGACATCGCCGTCACATTCCAGGAGACGGGCACCGTCGCGGCAGCCGGCAAGCGGGACGTCTTTGCCGAAACGACGCTGACGATCTCCCGCATCACCGTTGCCGAGGGGGATACCGTATCGGCGGGCGATGTGCTGGCCGAACTGGACGCCGCGCCGCTTACGCGCCAGCTCGACGCCCTCGGCGCGCAGATCGCCAGTGTCGACAGCTCCCGCGATTCGGCGCTGCGCACCCTGAAGGACCGCATCGCCCAGCAGGAGCTCGCCCTCGCCGAGGCCCGCCGGCAGCTAGCCGTCGCGCAGACGGAACAGGCCCGCACGGCCACGCTGTACAAGACGCAGGGCGCCACGAAGACGGAGATGGACGCGGCCGACAACGCCGTCGCGTCGCTGGAGAACGGCATCCTGACCATCGAGAAGGATCTGGCGCAGCTGCGGGCGCAGGCCGGACGCAAGGACAGCGAGACCGACCGGGTCTACGCCTCCCAGGCCGAGGTGCTCCGCACGCAGGCGGACGCCATCCGCGCGGATCTGGAGAAGGTGGTCGTGAAGGCGCCGGTTTCCGGCGTCGTGGCGGAGCTGTACGGCAAGGAGGGCCAGACGGCGTCCCCGCAGACACCCTTGTGCCGCCTGCTCGAGGCCGGCGAACGCAAGGTGGAGGTGTTCGTGCTGGCGGAGGACGTCGCCGAATTGTCGGTCGGCATGCCCGTCAAGCTGGTGCAGGAGGGGCGCTCCGCCGACGTGACGCTCGAGGGTACGGTCAAGGCCGTGGCGCCTTCGGCCGTCGAGCGGCTCTCCACACTCGGACTGGCGGAAAAGCGCGTCAAGATCACCATCACGGCACAGGGACTCGACGGGCTGGTGGAGGGCTCCGACGTGGATGTCACCTTCACGACGAACGAGGCCAGGGGTGTCATCGCCGTGCCGAAGACCGCCATCTTCGAGCTGGACGGGAAGGATGCGTCCGCCGCTGCCGGCGCTTCCGCGGGAACCGGGACAGCCCTGTCCGATGGCCGGGATGCCGTCTGGGTCGTCCGCGACGGCGTGGCGGCGGTGCAGCCGGTCCTCCTTGGCCTGGAAACCGATCTGGACAGTGTCGTCACCGAAGGGCTGCGGGCCGGCGACATCCTCATCCGCGAGCCGAACCTCGACGGACTGAAGGCGGGCGTTGCCGTGACGGCAAAACCGTGACGTCCCCGCGGCGAAATGGCCGGACGGGCGTTTCATCCACCCCCCCGGCTGGGTAAAAACCATGAACAGCCAGGACAACAGCAGCCTCGACAGAATGCCTTGACGGAGATGGCCGGAGCAACCGTGCCGCAGGAGAACGGATGGCGCATCTGATCGACCCGGTCCGCAACAACTTCGAGGCGCAGCGCGCGCAGGCGACATTCCGCATCGCCTGCGTCTTCGTCATCGTCAACAGCCTGGGCGGCATCCTCGGCCAGCTGTTCTCCGCGCATGATCCCGCCGTGCGGTACCGCAACGCCGCGGCGATCCTGATCGGGGTGCTGTTCTTCGTATCCGCCCTGCTTGTCATCCAGATGCGCGTCAAGAAGACGGCCATCCGGCAGGTCATCTATTCCGGCTTTGTCCTGGCCGCCTACCTCTTCCCGCTCTTCCAGAACGGCGACAAGTCGATTGTCCTCGCCATCGCCATCACGGCAGCCATCCTGCCGTTTCTGCTGATACAGATGAACCCCGTCTTCCTCATCCTTTTCGGCGGCCTCCATGCGCTGATCACCATCGCATGGTGGATCCGGCTGCCGGCACTGGCCGCGTCCTTCGGCATGGGCATGTACGTGTATGCGCTCTGTGGGTTTCTCACCGGCCTGTACACCGTCTGGGAGGGCATCCGCCTGTTCAGGGGGTACGAAAACGAGCTGCTCCGGCTTGTCCGGGGCACCGATGCGCAGAATGCCGAACTGATGGCGCTCAACGAGGAGTTCCAGGCCGCGCAGGACACCCTGCAGGGCCAGTATGACGCGATCTCCCAGCTGCAGCGTCAGGGCGAGTCGCTGATGGAGCGCATCCAGGCCATTCACAACACGGCGCAGGAGGGCCTGTGCGATTGCGACCGGAACACCGGCATCTCGCTGCTGTCCCGGAATGCCGTCTTCCTGCTGGGGCTGGAACCGGAAGGCATCGAAACCGACCATTACGGCTGGTACCGGTTCCCGTGCGGGGCCCTGCCGCAGTTGAACCGGCTGTGGGAAACGCTGCGGCACCGTCGGCCCGATGCCGAGTCGCTCAGCGGCGACCTGATCATCCAGGATCATCCGCTGGGCCGGCGCGAGCTGCATGCCACCTTTCTGCAGTACCGGGTTCCCGGGGAGCCGGAACCGCACATCCTGACATCCCTGCTCGATGTGACCGTGGAACGCGGGCAGGAGCGGCACATCCGCGAGCTCGCCTTCAACGATCCGCTGACGGGACTGCTCAACCGCGCCGGCTTTGAGGAGGGGGTGTCGCAGCGCATCCGGACAGACACCTCCCCCTTCGCCGTCATTGTCTTCAACATGCGGGATTTCCGTTCCATCAACGAAACCCTCGGCTACGACGCGGGAAACGGCGTACTCCGGCGCATCGCCGGCGTGCTGGGCTCGCACCGCGACCTGTTCGGGCTGCCCGCGCGCATCGGCGGGGACGATTTCGCCCTGCTGCTCGCCAATCCGGATCGGCTTGGCCTGGTCACGCAGCTGCTCATCGACACACGGACCAACTTCGGCACCGACGCGGCAGAGCTGTATCTGGGCGTCAACATGGGGGTGAGCCTGTTTCCCGAGCACAGCACGCATGCGCTCGGGCTCGTTCAGGATGCCGAGCTGGCCATGGTGCTGTCGCAGGAAAGGGGGCCGAACGAGTGGCAGTGCTTCGACGCGGGGATCCGTGACGGCGTGCGCCGCCGTGTTCTTCTCTCGGGCGCATTGGAACGGGCGTTGGAGCGGGACGAGATCACCCTTGTCTACCAGCCGGTCGTCCGGTCGGACACCCTGCAGCCCGTCAGCTTCGAGGCGCTGGTCCGCTGGCATTCGGACAGGCACGGACCTGTGCCGCCCGATGTGTTCATCCGCATCGCCGAGTCGAACGGCCTGATCCACCGCATCGGACAATACGTCCTCGAGGCGGCCTGCCGGTTCAGGCTCGCGCTGCGTGCACGGGGGTACGACCTGCCCATCAGCATCAACGTATCGGGTGTGCAGCTGCTGCAGAACGACCTCGCGGACAAATTCCTCGAAACGCTCGACCGGCTGCGCGTTCCCGCGGGCTCCATCGCCGTGGAGGTGACGGAGACGGCGGTCATCGACAACATCGACCAGGCGGTCGGTCAGTTGTCCCAATTGCAGGCGCATGGCGTGCGCATCTATCTGGACGACTTCGGCACGGGATACTCTTCCCTGAGTTATCTGGGTCGCCTGCCCGTGAACGTGATGAAGATCGACAAGCATTTCATCCGGGACGGCATGGAAAGCGAACGGGGGCGCGGCCTCATTGCGGCCATGCTCGACCTGTCGCGTCACCTGGGGCTGGACACCGTGGCCGAGGGCATCGAGGACCAGCGGCAGCTCGATGTGCTGCGCGCGCTCGGGTGCCCCGCCATTCAGGGCTTCTTCGTATCCAGGCCGTTGACCGACACGGCCGCGATGCAGTGGCTGGAAAGCCTGAACCCTGTCCGCATCGACGGAGCCGGCTGATCATCCGGTCCGCCGCGCGGTCGTCGAACGCACCACCAGCTCGCAGGGCACAACAAACTTCATGGCGTCCGGCGCTTCACCGCCGAGCATGCCATAGAGCACCTCCGCCGCCTGGTACCCGATCTGGTAGGCATTCTGGCGCACTGTCGTCAAATCGAGCCGGAAGCGCCGCAACAGGGGCAGATCATCAAACCCGGCAAGCGAGAAATCGGCCGGAATCGTCTTCCCCAGCTTGTTAGCCGCCATATGAACGAACAACGCCGTCATATCGTTCTCAGCGGCTATGGCGGTCACGCCGCGGGCAAGCAGGCGCGACAGTTTTTCCACGACCAGCTCCAGGTGCGAGGTGTCGATCCGCTGGTCGAACTCTTCCTGCGTGAAGCTGACGACATGTTCGCCCGAGTGGGGAATGCCGTTGTCCGCAAGGGTCCTGCAATACGCAAGGTATCGGTCGCGCACCGTCGTGCAGCGACTGACGGGCTCAATGCAGAACATCGCGATCTTCCGGTGCCCCAGGTCCACCAGGTGCTGCACGGCGGAACGCATGCCTCCCTCGTTGTCACAGGTGACACAGGGCAGCCCCAGCCCCTCGAGCTGCTTGTCGATGGTGACAATCGGACGGCTGATCGAGACGAAGGTCGCCAACCCGCGCTCATCGAGCTGCGAGGAGCCCGGCAGGTAGAGAATGCCGTCCGGCCCCTCCTGGTTGAGCTCGTGCAGCACGTCGCGCTCGGGGCGATCCCCTGTGCGGCGAATGCTCAGGGTACAGCGGTGATGTTCCAGAAAATCCGACGCACCACGGACATACTCGAAGGTGATGCCCTCCATCGCCAGGTGCGGGAACACGATGCCGACCGAACAGGTGGCCTGGCGCTCCTGTTTTTCCCGGACCGGAGCGACCGTGCTGCCCACCCCGCGGCGGCGCACGATGAGACCCTCGCGCTCCAGCTCCTCCAGGGCCCGCTTCGAGGTGATGCGGCTGACCTGGTACTGGCCGGCGAGTTCCATTTCGGTCGGCAGGAGGGCATGCGGCGGCAGCAACCCCGTAAGGATGCGCTGGCGCATGTCGTCAAGGATCTTCTGGTACATCGGCAGGCTCATGGCGGATATCACCCTCCATCAAACAGCATACCGCAGTACGGAAGGGGAAAGATATGGGGAGAACGCAGGATTTTGCGGACGGTTTCTGGTGAAACCGTCCGCATGCGGTATCAGGACACACCCTCGCCGGGAAAGGACTCCCGCATCCTCCCCGCGTCCCCGCTGACGGGCGCTTCGGCCGACAGCCGGCGGATGGGGGCGCCCATGTCCGAAAACAGGGCGACAACATCCTCAAAGCCCCGATCAAGATGCTCCGCCCCGGTCAGGACCGTCGTCCCCGCGGCCTGGAGCCCCGCGATGATCAACGCGGTGCCCGCGCGGATATCGCCCGCGTGCACGGTGGTGCCGGTCAGCGGCCGGCCGCCGTGGATGCGGACGGAGCCGGCGCGATAGCGGAGCATGGCGCCCATGCGCAGGAACTCGGGACATTGGTTGAACCGGAGGGGGTAGATGCGGTCGGAGATCACGCTGACGCCCTGCGCCTTGAGCAGCAGCGCGGATAGCGGCTGCTGGAAGTCTGGGGAGAACAGCGGATACATGCCGATCCGCGCGCGCGCGGGCAGGATGCGGCCATCGGTTTCGGCGACGAGCAGCTGGTCGTGGTCGGTCTCGAAGGAATAGCCGATTTCCCTGTACTTTGCCATGAGGTTGGTCAGGTGCTCCGGCACGACATGTTCGAGCGCAAGCCGGCCACCCGTGACTCCGAGGGCGGTGATGAGCGAGGCGGCGATGAGCCGGTCGGGAATGACGGCATGTGTGGCCCCGCGCAGGCGGGACACGCCCTCGATGCGAATGACGTCGGTGCCGGCACCCACGACGGAGGCCCCCATTTCGTTGAGCAGCACGGCCAGATCGACCACCTCGGGATCACGGGCGGCATTGCGCAGCACCGTGCGGCCCCTGGCGCGCACGGCGGCCATCATGAGATTCATTGTCGCACCGCTGGTGATGGTGTCGAACAGAATCTCCGCACCGGTCAGTCCGGCTGCCTCGACGACATAATGGTCGGCATGCTGCGAAACCGTGGCCCCCAAGGCGCGAAGCCCCTTGAGGTGCTGGTCGATGGGACGGTGGACAAAATCGTCGCCGCCGGCATACCCGACGCTGACGCGTCCGAATCGGGCCAGCAGGGCGCCGATGAAGTAATAGGCGGTACGGATCTTCTTCGCATCGGCGGGCTCGACCACCGCGGCAGCGATGCCTTCGGGATCGACCACGGCGGTGTGCCCCGCGCGCCGCATGGCCCCACCCATGCCGCGGATGATGTCCGCGACCACCGCAACATCCGAGATGCCGGGCACATTGTGGAGCGTGACCGCTTCATCGGATAGGCAGGCGGCCGCCAGCAGGGCAAGGGCACTGTTCTTCGCACCGGGCACGGCGACCGAGCCGCCGAGCCGTTCCGCGCGTCTTATCTCGAGTGCTTTCATGAATCCCCCTTCATGGACGGGGGTATCGCGGGAATGCCGCAGCGCCGCGACACCGAGCGGACGCGCCAGGCGCGCCGTCCGGTCCGGTGGCGCGCCATTGCGCAGGGTGGTGGTACCGGCATCATTCTATCAAAGATGGCACGCCATGAACAGGGACCCAGGTCCTGGGCAGTCATGTGAAGGCTTCCGTCAGGATTGGATCGCGGTCGCAGGTGTCACACGCATGCGCAGGCATTGGGCCGTTCCTGACAGCACGCCCGCCGTCTCCACGCACCTCAGTCCGGCACGATCCGCGTTCCCGCCGCTCCGGTGACCGCTTTCCGGACATCGTCCAGATAGGCGACCACCGCCTCCCGCCCGCGGGCCGATTCCGCGAAGGAGATGCCCGCCTGCACCTTCGGCAGCATGGATCCCTCTGCGAAATGCCCCTCCGCACAGAAACGGCGCGCCTCCGACACTGTCATGAGGGGAATCCAACGCTGGGCGGGCGTCCGGTAGTCGAGCGCGGCAAACGGCACCGTCGTGAGGATGACGAGCCTGTCCGCACCGACCAGCATGGCGAGCCGGGCCGCGGCCCGATCCTTGTCAATGACCGCGTCCACCCCTGCCAGGTCTCCTGTCAGGGGATTGCGGCAGACCGGCACGCCGCCGCCGCCGCAGGCGATGACGAGGACGCCTGCCGCCACCAGTTTCCGGATGACCTCCGCTTCCACGATATCCACCGGTTCGGGCGAAGGCACGACGCGTCGCCAGCCCCGACCCGCATCCTCGATGAAGGACTGTCCGCGTGCCGCGGCGATCCGCCTGGCCTCCGGCTCCGGATAAAACAGGCCGACCGGCTTGCTCGGATGCCGGAACGCCGGATCGGCCGCATCGACCACCACCTGCGTGACCACGGTCGCGACGTCCCGCCTGACGCCCCTTTCCCGGAATGCATGCTGGAGCGCACCCTGCAGATGCCATCCGATATACCCCTGGCTCATGGCGGTGGATTCGGCGAACGGCATGGCGGGAATCTGCGGATCCGCCGCATCGGCCAGGTCAAAGGCCAGATGGATGATGCCGACCTGCGGCCCATTGCCGTGTGTCAGCACGATGCGGTCGCCCGCCCGCGCAAGCCCGGCGATATGCGCCGCGGCCACGCGAACGCCGGCCCGCTGTGCCTCGGGGGAGTTCCCCAGGGCGTTCCCGCCCAGTGCGATGACGATGATCCGGCCCATGCGTGCCTCCGATCCACGGCAACCGTGTCGTCGGACCCGGAATGCGGTATCTGCCGGACACCTTTGGCAGCAGACCGGCATCAGGGCGCCGGCAAGACAGACAGGCGGTTCCCGCTACGCGCCCAACCCCTTGGACAGCGTCACGACGAAGTCCTGGATGTTCGTCACGATGCCGCGGGCGGAAAGGCTGCCCCGGTCCGCCAGCTTGTTGACCGCGAACTCCGAGATGTCGACGGTGTAGAAATACACCTCGCGCACCGCGCCGTCCGGCATGACCCGGAACGATGGCGTCATGTTGCCGGTGGCGATGGTGTGGAGCGTCGTGGCAAGGCACAGCACGGTCGTCGCCTTCCGGGCGAAGGCGCGCATGGCGTCCTGCCCTTCGTACACGTCGGCATGCACCTCCGGCAGGGGACCGTCGTCACGGACCGATCCGACCAGCACGAACGGCACGCCCTTCTCCACACAGCTGCAGATGATGCCGCCCTCGAGCCCCTCGCCGGCGATGAATGCGGGTATGGAACCATGGCGGCGGACACGGTTGATGGTGTCGAGGTGGTTGTAGTGGCCGTTGGGCTGGTTCTGCTGGGTGTAGATGTCCTGGCCCAGGGCCGTGTTCAGCCAGGCGCCCTCCAGGTCGTGCACGGCAAGGGCGTTGCCCGCCAGCAGCGAATGCACGTAGCCGGCCCGCACCAGGCGGGTGAAGGCGTTGCGGGCGTCGGCGTCGAACGCGCACGCGGGACCGAGCACCCAGGTGATGTGCCCGTGCTCCCGCTCGTGCCGCAGCAACTCGTAGAGATGGTCGTAATCACGCGAATAGGCCGTTTCCCGCGAGCGACCCTGACGGAAGGCGAAGGTGTCGCCCGCAGCGGCGCCTTCGCGCCGGAAACCGTCCGCATGCACGAAAATGCCCGCTTCGCCCTGCTCCGACCGACCGACGGCGACAAGGTCCCCCCGTCGGAGATTGCGGAACTCCCTGACCTGCAGGACATCGTCCGCAAGCACCGCCACGCAATCCATGCGGCTTTCCTCCGCCAGACGCCAACCGGATGCCAGCTTGAAGTACTCGGGGTAGATGGACATGGCATGGTATCCATCCGGGGCAACTCCGTCGGCCGGTGCCGGCTCGAAACGGACAGGCGGGGCGGCGGCAAGGCGTGGCTGGGAAAAGTCGGGCGCGGTGTAGGGAACCAGGCGGAAAGTATCCATGTGTAGCGCCTCCTGCGGGGCTGCCCCCGTGTATCGGGACAAGCCGGGGTCATGGTACGATCATATGCCGGTTTCCATGCAGGATTCAACCGGAATCTTCCGGAGATGCCGCACCGCCGCGGACAAGCGGCAGCACGCGTTCCCGCAGGATGGCGTCGAGGCGGGGAGTCAGTTCCTCCAGCTCATACCGCACACGCACGGCCGGCCTGCCGATGTGGAGAAACCGGCGCAGGTCGATCGGCGTGCCGATGACGACCAGGTCGGCGGGCGTGCGGTTGATGGTGGCCTCCAGGTCGCGCATCTGCGCCTCGCTGTAACCCATCGCCGGCAGCAGGCGCGTCAGGTGCGGCCACTTCGCCAGTGTCTGGGCGATGCTGCCGACGGCATGCGGCGTCGGGTCGACCAGTTCCGCCGCACCCAGCCGTTCCGCGGCGATGACGCCCGCCCCGTATGCCATCGATCCGTGCGTGAGGGTCGGGCCGTCCTCGACGACCAGCACCCGCTTGCCCGCGATGCGTTCCGGTTCGTCCGTCTCGATGCGGGAATTGGCCAGCACGATCTCCGCATGCGGATTGAGTTCCGCGACCGATGCCTTGACGGCCTCGACACGCTCCGGCTTCGCCGAATCGACCTTGTTGATGACGACGACATCCGCCATGCGCAGGTTCGCCTCGCCCGGATGGTAACGCCACTCGTCCCCGGGCCGGTGCGGATCCGCCACGACGATGCACAGGTCGGGCACATAGAACGAGAAGTCGTTGTTGCCGCCGTCCCAGACGATGACGTCGGACTCCGCCTCCGCTCCACGCAGGATGGCGCCATAGTCCACCCCCGCCCGCACGATGAGGCCCGCCTCGATCAGCGGCTCGTACTCCTCGCGTTCCTCGATGGTACACCGGAACCGTTCCAGGTCCTCCAGTGCGGCAAAGCGCTGCACGGCCTGGCCGGAGAGGTCCCCGTACGGCATGGGATGCCGCACGACGGTCACCCGCAGCCCCTCCGCCCGCAGCAGGCGTCCGACATGCCGGGTGGTCTGGCTCTTGCCGCAGCCGGTGCGCACGGCCGTGATGGCGACGACCGGCCGTGACGAGCGGATCATGGTGCTGTTGGGTCCGAGCAGGCAGAAATCCGCCCCGCAGGCCAGCACCTGCGAGGCGGTGTGCATGACGTGCGTGTGCGGCACGTCGCTGTATGCGAAGATCACCCGATCGACCGCCAGGTCGCGGATGAGACGCGGGAGGTCGTCCTCCGGAAAGACCGGGATGCCGTCGGGATACAGCGCACCCGCCAGCGAGGCGGGATACAGGCGGTCCTCGATGCCGGGAATCTGTGCGGCGGTGAAGGCAACCACCCGCAAGGCGGGGTTGTCGCGGAAGCACGTGTTGAAATTGTGGAAGTCGCGGCCGGCCGCGCCCATGATGAGGATCCGTTCCATGCTGCCGCTGCGCTTTCCGGACGCCGGCACGATCCGATCGAAGGCCGGTCTGTCCGCACCTGGCTTCCAGGCATCCGGCGCACCGCTTCCACGAGGGGGCCGCATGGTGCCGCAGGCGTGAGGAAGCCGCAAACGTAAGGAATCCTGCAGATTGTATATACCCGCAGGATTCCCCGGATCAACAGCCGGACTGCATCAATCCTCCGCCGGGTCCGCGCCCGCCACAGGGCTTGCGCCGACCGCCGGTTCCGGCTTCTCCCCGTCGGGATTCACACGGCCGCGCAGCAGGCGGTGGGAAACCCATGCGATGAGCAGGATGCCGGGAATGTCGATCAGGAAGCGGGTCAGCATGAAGGCGGGGCCCATCGAGGTGGCTTCGAACAAAAGCAGCGGAATCTTCGTGGTCGACCACGCGCCGATGAACACCAGCACGTTGAACAGGCTTCCCCCCTTCCTCAGCAGCACCGTGGCCACCGGAAAGGCGGCATACAGCGGTCCCGCCGCGAGCGACCCCAGCGCGAACGCGACCAGGATGCCCACCAGACCGGCCTTTTCCCCCATCAGCCTCATCATGGTTTCCCGCTTGACCCACACGTCGAGCAGGCCCAGCAGGATGAAGATCGGCGGCAGGACGGACAGCATGTCGAGCAGGTTGCTGCCGGTGATGCGAAACGACTCGGCACCCTTGGCCGGCACAACGGCCAGCATGACAAGATTCACCGCCAACAACGCGAGAAAGAACGCATAGCGCTTCAGGAGCGCGATCCACCGATTCCGCATCAGAGCACCACCCCCATCACGGCAGCCACGACAAACGAAAACGCCAGCGCCAATCCGTTGCGCAGCAGGGCCGCCCGTTTGCCCAGCACCTTGAATTCCGCCGGCAGCGTCACGATGCCGACCATCATGAGCGTCGAGATGAACGCGGCGATCTGCGGCAGACCCGCGCCCGTTTCCAGCAGCGCAGCCGCCAACGGGAACGCGACAAATCCGGGAATGAGCGTGACCGAGCCGATCGCACCGGCCGTCAGGATGCCGCGCCAACCGGAACCGCGTCCCAGCAGCGCGGAAATGACCCCGGGGCTGACATACGCAAGCGTCATGCCGATGATGAGCAGGATCCCGAGAAACTGCGGCAGGATGTTCTCAAACGCTTTCCAGGCCTTCTTCAAGGCGGCCTTCGTCTTCTGCCGGTCCTTGAGGAAGGACCAAAGCAGCAGGACCGCCGCCAGGACATAGAGGATGATCGTGAACAGCATGGGCCCTCCCGGATGTCTGGTTCGATGTTGACTGCATGATCATTGTGCCGCACCCTTCCGATGGATGCCGTGACTTCGTCACCGGTCGATCATATGCATTGCGCAAAGGTTTGTCGGTAGCCTGGATCACCCATGTGCAACGGCCTGTCGGCAGCCGGGATCACCCATGCGCACCTGCCTGTCGGCAGCCGGGATCACCCATGCGCTACGACCCAGGCCGCGGCGACGCGTGACGGGTCCGCCATCGAATCACAGGGAATGTGAAAAGACCCCCGGCTCGATCACCGGGGGCCTCCATGCAACAGGGGAATGGCAATGCGACGAGCGGACGGCATCTGCCCGACACGGCATCAGGTATCGCGGGTATTCTTTCCCAACAGGGTGTAGACGGGGCAGGATCCCAGGAAGCCCGTTGCCAGGCCGATCAGCCCAAGCAGCAGGAAGAGCCAGCGGATGCCGCCGCCGACAATCAGGAACAGAATCACGAGCACCGCTCCCGCAACCATGCGGATCTTTTTTTCCTTTTCGCCCACATTCTTCTTCAGATTCATGGGAAGGCCCCCTTCCTGCACTCCGGTCACGGGACAACGCACATGTCCCTGTCAGCTATCTACCCTTGCCGCGCCGGTTGAAGCGACGATGTGGAACCGACCGAAACAGGGAAAGGAAAGCCGGGGGCCTCCATTCCGGCTGGCCTCCGGCTTTCCCTTGCGTTTCCGTCATGACATGGGTTTGCATCACTGGGCCGGGGTCACGGTGCAGCTTCCACCGCACAGCCCCGCGCCAGCGCCGCGTCCCATGCCGCCCATGCGACCGGCGCCGTTGCCCATGCCGCCCATGCGGCCGGCACCGTTCCTCATACCGCCACCCTGACCGAACCCGGCGCCGGAAGTCCGTCCGATGCGGGCGGATCCCGTACCGTCACAGGTTTCCATGTTCTTTTCGATGGCGGCCAGAATCTCATCCGCTTTCTCCCGGGTCAGCGTACCCGCCGCGACCCGCTCTTCCAGAAGCGCCTTGCGGCTTTCCAGCATGGCCGCCTTGAACGCGTCGAGCTTGCCGGCATCCTTGGCAATCGTGCCATAGGTTTCGCCATCGGCGCGTTCAGCGGTGACCGCTTCGACGGTCTTGCCGGTAAGATCCGCGACGATCTCCGCCGGGGTCCTTGCCTCGGCGGCAAATGCCGCCACCCCCACCGCCAGCATGCCGGCAATCGTGATGGCCGCCACGGTCCGTTTCATGGTCCTTCCCGTCTGTTTCATGATCTGCTCCTTTCGATTTCGGCCACCGGGGTTGTCCGGCGGCGTTCCCGTGTCTTCATGGTCCCATCGTACCGGGAAGCTGTGGCGAAAATGTGTCATCCGCGGGTAGAGTTTGTGACAGCGGAGGCCGGATGTCACAAATGCGCCACAATCAAGTGTTATGCTGTACCCTGGAGATGGGAAACACAGAGGGAAGCACTGATTCGCAGCACACGGGAGAAGCGGAACGCCTGGGACGCGGATGACAAGCTCCTGCCGAATGGACGGGGCGTACAGGCAAGGGAACGGGATGATGGACAAGACGCTGTTGATCGCCGATGACAATCCGGAAATCGTGGACATCCTCGAAACATATGCGGTGCGGGAAGGCTACCGGGTCTTGCGCGCGGGCGACGGATTGGCGGCACTCGCGCTGTTTCACCGCGAGGCGCCGGCGCTCGTGCTGCTCGATGTGATGATGCCGGGCAAGGACGGGTTTGCGGTGTGCCGGGAAATCCGCTCGACATCCGATGTGCCCGTCATCCTCGTCACGGCCCGCGGCGAGGACGCCGACCGCATCATGGGGCTGGACATCGGCGCGGACGACTACATCGTCAAGCCCTTCAGCCCCGGCGAGGTGATGGCCCGCATCCGGGCGATCCTGCGCAGGCTGGCTCCCGCGGATGCGGGAAAGGTCGACTCGGTGCGTCACGGCTCGCTCTATGTCCGACTTGGCGACTACGTCGCAACCATCGGAGACCAGCCGGTTGGTCTGACGAAAAAGGAACTGGAGATCCTGTGGCTGTTCGCCACCAATCCCGGCAAGGTCTTCTCCCGCGACAACCTGCTCAACAGCATCTGGGGGTACGACTATTTCGGGGACGCGCGCACGGTCGACACCCACATCAAACGCCTGCGCGCCAAGCTTGACGCCATGCCGGGGATGCCGGACCCGGCATGGACGATCCGAACGGTCTGGGGTGTGGGATACAAGCTGGACCTGACCCCCGGATGACACGGTTTCGCCCGATCCACATGGAGGTTCCATGCGCAAGCACATTTCCCGTCAGCTGATCGCCGGCTTCACCGGCATCGTGGCCGTGTCGGTCCTGCTCATCGGCGCGATCTTCATCGGACTGTACCAGCGCGCGGCCTTGGAAACCAAGCGCAACGACATGCTGGTTCGCGCCAGAAATCTCGCGCCGCTGATGGCGGACTACCTGGAAAGCGCGGGCATGCCGCGCGGCATGGGTGGCATTTTCCGGATGATGGACGTCATGGCGGACGCGAGCCTGTGGGTTGTCGACGTCGACGGAACGCCGCTATCCCTTCCGGGATCGGGCGGCATGGGCATGATGGGCGGAAACGCCGGCGGTTCCTCAAAAGACGCCTCCGAAAACGGCGGACTGCCCTTGCCTGCCGCTTCCATGGCAGCGAATGGCACCCTGCCCGCCGAAGCGGGAGCGACGATCCACGAGGTCCTGTCGGGCCGGGAGACCACCAATGAGACATTCAGCGACCTGTACGGAGAGGCCACCCTCACGGTGGGCGTTCCCATCCGCTCGTCCTCCGGCGCGGTCATTGGCGGCATCCTGATGCATGCGGCCGTCGACGGTGTGACAACAGGCATGGGACGTGTGTACGGCCTGCTGGGACTTGGGCTGCTGGTTGGCCTTCTGGCGGCGTTCGCGCTGGGAACGGCTTTTTCGGTGCGATTCACACGGCCGCTCCAACGCATGAACGGTCTGGCACATGCCATGGCGGATGGCGACTACCAGGTTCGGACGGGGATGACACGACAGGACGAGATCGGCCAGCTGGGCGTTGCGCTCGACCACCTGGCCGCATCCCTGCAGGCCGCCGCCGCGGAAAGCGACCGGCTTGAACAGATGCGCCGCGATTTTGTGGCGAATGTCTCCCACGAGTTCCGCACCCCGCTGACCGTCATCCGCGGCTCCGCCGAGGCCTTGCGCGACGGCGCGGCGGAACAGCCGGAGGAGCGCCGTCACCGGTTGGAGGCCATCCTGTCGGAAACGGCCGGCATGAACCGGCTTGTGGGCGATCTGCTGGAGCTTTCCCGTCTCGAGGCGGGGACGATCCGGCTCAATCCGGAGCCGGTCTGGCTGGGCGAACTGCTGGACGACATCTGGCGCAGCCTGTCGCCGGTGGCCTCGGGCCTGCGCATATCGCTCGAGCGCAGGCTGCCGGATCCGCTCCCCCCCGTCCTGGCCGACTACGGCCGCCTGCGCCAGCTGGTGCTGATTTTCATGGACAATGCGCTCAAGCACGCGCCGGCGGATTCCGCCATTCTCGTCTCGGCGCAGGTGATTCCCGCCATTTCCCGCAACCCATCCGGCCCCGGTGCCGCGCCACAGTCGTCCGGTCCGATCGGGCCGGGCCTGCTGGAGCTGCGCATCCGTGATCATGGCCCCGGCATTCCGCCCGAGGAGCTTCCCCTCGTCTGGGAACGGTTCCATACGGTCAGCAAGGCCAGAAACCGGCAGGGCACCGGCCTTGGCCTGCCGATCGCGCGACAGCTCGGGGAGCGGATGGGTGTGGGGCTGTCGCTCGAAAGCCGCATGGGCGAGGGCACCACGGCCGTGCTGGCAATGCCGCCGGCACCGATGCCCGGGGCGTGAAGGTTTGACAGTCCCCATGGGCCCGGCATACAATCCCCTTGTCTGCCGGAACGGACCCGCCGCATGAGCGGTTCATGCGGGTGGATCACGCCACAGCAAGGAGGCACGACATGCAAGGCGAAACACATGTTGAGGTACGTTACGCGGAAACCGACCAGATGGGCATCGTGCACCACTCCAACTATGCCGTGTGGTTCGAGGCGGCGCGCACCGCCCTGTTCCGACAGCAGGGCACCTCGTACGCCGACATCGAGAAAGCCGGCGCCATGCTGCCCCTGTACGAGCTGCAGTGCCGCTTCATCGCACCGGCACAGTACGGGGACACCGTGGCCGTCGAGGCCCGGGTGAACCAGATGACGAGAACGCGCATGGTATTCGATTACACGGTTCGTCGTGCGTCGGACGGCACCGTGCTGGCCACCGGCTCGACCGCCCATGCCTGGACCTCCCGCGACCTGCGGCCCGCCAACGCGGCCAAGCTCATCCCGGAGCTCTTCCAGCGTTTGTCGGCGTTGGTCTGACTCTCTTTTCCTCTTGCCGGGGCCGACTGTGACCATGCTACGGAAAACCGAACGTCTCATGTATACAATGTTCATGACTGCGCACCAACAGATCCACATCCGATCATGATGACAACGACTGCGCACGACAGGAGACAGCAGCATGCAGGTGGAACAGGCAATTCGTCACTATCAGGGCAAGGACGGCGCGCGTCGCCTCAACTGCGCGCAGTCGGTCACCGCCGCGTTCGCGCAAACCCATGGAACAACGGAAGAGGACATCGAGTCTCTGGCCGGATGCGGCGGAGGCCGTGCCCCCGGCGGGCTGTGCGGCGCGTATCACGCCGCGGTCCAATTGCTGGGCAGTGAAACCGAGACCATGCGCGACTCGTTCCTCGAAGCGGCCGGCGCGCTGACCTGCCGCGAAATCCGCAGCCTGCGCAAGCTGCCGTGCGCCGGTTGTGTCGCGCATGCCGCGCGACTGGTGCAGGAAGCCGACGATCGGCGCGGGCATGAAGAGGGGGAACTCGGCCAGAGCGCATCATAGGCGATGCGCCGCAAGACGGATCGCATTGGAAAAAGCCCTGGAAACACTTGCTTCCAGGGCCTTTTCTTCGCATGTCTCCTGCGGCCGGCCGGGCGGAGAGGACGCGCACCTTGGGACGCGAAAGGCATTTCCCCTTCCTGCGCCATTGGCTCGCCTCAGTCCTCTTCCTTCTCTTCCTTGCGGTTCTTCGCCGCCTCGGCGATGACCTTGTCGGCCACCATCTGCGGCGCCTCGTCGTAGCGGGCGAACTCCTGGGTGTACCAGCCGCGACCCTGCGTCATCGAACGCAGCTCGGTGGGGTACTTGAACATCTCGGCCACAGGCACCTCGGCGGAAACCTGCTGGAACCCGCCCTCGACGGGCGTCATGCCCATGATGCGGCCGCGGCGCTTGTTCATGTCGCCAATGATGTCACCCATGTAGCTGTCGGGCACGAACACCTCGACATTGGCCACAGGCTCGAGCAGCACCGGTCCGGCCTGACGCACGCCTTCCTTGTAGGCGAGGTTGGCCGCGATCTTGAACGCCATTTCCGACGAATCGACGTCATGGTACTTGCCGTCGTACAGCGTCGCCTTCAGGTGCACCATGGGGTAACCGGCCAACACGCCGTGCTGCATCGAATCGAGCAGGCCCTTCTCGACCGCGGGGAAGTACTGCTTGGGCACCGCGCCGCCGACGACCTTTTCCTCGAAGGTCAGGCCTTCCTCATCGCCAGGTCCGAACTCAATCCACACGTCGCCGAACTGGCCATGGCCGCCGGACTGTTTCTTGTGCTTGCCTTCGACCTTGACCTTCTTCTTGATGGT
>JAEXRM010000016.1 GCA_023440865.1 Bacillota bacterium | reverse complement strand
CAACAGACATCCTGGCCGCGCGGACGTTATTCCGACATCCCCACCGATTCGCGCCGCCCGGAAAGGACGACCATCGTGAACATAGGACTATTCAGCGATTCCTTCACGCCTGAAATCAGCGGCGTTGTCAGTTCGATCGAAACCCTGCGGGAAGCCTTGGAAAAGCGCGGCCACCACGTGTACGTCTTCACGGCCGCCCGCCCCGACGCAACCGTTGTGCCGGGCGTCTTCCGGCTGCCGAGCATGCCCCTGCTGTTCCTCAAGTCGCTGCGTTTCGCCATTTTCTACACCCCGCGCGCGGCACGGTCGGTCAAGCGGGTCAACCTCGATGTCATCCACACCCAGACCGAGTTCTCGCTCGGCCTCTTCGGCAAGATGATGGCGCTGCGACTCGGCATCCCCGTGGTGCACACCTATCACACCATGTACAAGGACTACACGCACTACATCACGAAGGGGCACTTCACCCGGTTTTCGCAGGATGTCGTGCGTGTGCTCACGAAGAACTACCTCTCTGGCTGCAGGCTGGTTGTCGCGCCGACCGACAAGGTGGCGAACCTGCTGACGACCTATGGTGTGAACCGTCCCGTGCGGGTCATTCCCTCCGGCGTCAAGCTCGACCGTTTCATGAATGCGGCACAGGATCCCCGGTCCGGCCAGGCGATCCGCAGGGAGTTCGGCATAGCCCCGGACGCGCCGCTGCTGGTCTTCATCGGGCGCATCGCGAAGGAGAAGAGCATCGACATGATCCTCGACGCGATGCCGGCGGTCCTGCGCGAACTGCCTGAAGCGCGACTGCTCATCGTCGGAGACGGTCCGGAGCGCACGCAGCTCGAAGCGCGCGCGCAGCAGGACGGACTCGCAGGATCCGTTTTGTTTGCCGGCGCCCGTCCCTGGGCCGACGTCCCGGCATGCTATTGCGCGGGCAACGCCTTTGTCAGCGCGTCGACGACGGAAACCCAGGGCCTGACGGTGCTTGAGGCCATGGCCTGCGGTGTGCCCGTTCTGGCAAGAAACGATCCGAGCTACGCGTCGATGATCACGCACGGCAAGTCCGGCATGCTGTTCGACAATGCCGGCGAGCTGGCAGGACAGATTGTCCGCGTGCTGACCGACAGCGCCTATGCAACATCCCTGGCCGAGGGAGCCGGGGACACCATCCGCCGCTATTCGGCGGATACCTTTGGCGAACGCATCGAGGCACTCTACCGGGAGGCACTCGACATGCCGCACCACCGCGTCGATTTCCGTTCGTTCCGCGTCGTGGGTTACGCCAGCCGCCTGTCCGGCAAGGGCAAGGCCATCTTCACCGGCAGGACGCGCATCCGCTGGAAGAATCGCGACACGGACCGCCGCGCCTGAGAAAGCCGTGCCGATTGTCCCGCCGGTCGGCCGGTCGTGCCGCAAGCGGATGGTCGTGCCGCAAGTGGCCGGTCCGCGGGAAAGGCGCGCATGCAGGCACGCATGCGCATGACCGTGCCTCATCCCCTGATCACGGACCGGTACACGCGCATGCCCCCGGCCTTCTCCATATCGGCCACATTGCCGAAGGTTGCCGCCATGGCCTTGCGCAGGGTTTCCCCGCCCTTGTTGTGGAAGCAGGTCAGCCACAGCGCGCCACCCGGTGCGAGGTGCGCCGTCGCTTCCGCAATCAGGCGCATGTTCAGGGCTTTGCCAGCAGCCATCGGCGGATTAGTCACGATGTCCCCGAACCGCCGGTCGCCGATGGCCGCATACAGGTCTCCCTGGAGTGTTTCGGCGTGAAGGTGGTTCCGGTCGGCGTTCGTCTTCGCATATGCGACCGCGCGCCGGTTGATGTCGGTCAAGGTGACGGCCAGAGCGGGATAGGCCGCCTTCAGGCACAAACCGATGGGCCCGAAGCCGCAACCCACGTCAAGCAGCGAGTCCGCCGCACCCGAGGGGTAGAAGGCCTCCAGCAGCAGCTGGGATGCCTTGTCAATGCGGGCTTCATGCGAGAACACGCCGCTGACGGACACGAAGGCCAGCCGGTTCCCCTTGAAGGTGGTTTCGAAGGGAAGCTCCACGATTTCTGATGACGGATTCTCCGTGTAGTAATGCTCGGACATGATGAATGAGAACTCCTTCCCGCCATGCGCGCGCGTCGTGCATGGATGCCGCGGCCGTCGCCGGCAAGCGCCATATGGCCCTGCCGGTTCAGTATACCACATGGCGCGGGTGCCGCCCGAAGTGGGCGCTTTCTTCGTCTTCCGGCAAGTGATGAAAGAATATGAATTGAACAGGGCGTTGTCTTCGATAGCCACGCAGATGTACAATGGCTTCATAATCACGTTTTAGGCATCATGTCAATACGATGGACAGGATGGACGAAACCATATGAACCTTCATGTAGCCCAGGAAATGATTTTCCCCATCATCACCGACGAGGTGCGCCGGATGCCGCTGTATGTCACCAGCGTGGGCATCATGCGGGAGCAGGAGTCGATGGGACGCCCGGGCGGCTTCCCGTCCTGGCATTGGCTTCATGTCGGATCAGGCGCCGGAAGGCTGGAGTTGGGTGGTCGCGAGTACATCCTGCGGGAAGGCATGGGCTTCCTGATGGCGCCCAACGTGCCGCACCGGTATGAACCGCTGGAGGCGCCGTGGATCACCTGCTTTGTGACATTTGAGGGGGCTGCCGCCCCGCAATTCGTCGAAAGCATCACCACCGCGCCCCACGGCGTATTCCGCCTGCGGAATCCCGAGCTTGCGGACCAGGCGCTCGATCGCATCCATCTGGCCTGTTCGAGCAACAACATGCTCCAGGCGCAGGAGGCATCGGCCTTCCTGCACCTGTTTCTTGTCACGCTCGCCCGTTGCGCGGCGGCGTGGGACGCCCGCCTTCCCCTCGAGGGAGAGGGCGGATTCCACGAGGTGATCCGATACATTGAGGCGCACAGCGCCGAGCCCCTGTCGCTCGACGCGCTGGCTGCCGTCGCAAGGGTGACGCCGCAGCATCTGTGCCGGCTGTTCCGGCGGCACGTCAATGCCCGTCCCTTCGCGTACATCACGCGCGTACGCCTGCAGAAGGCGAAGGCGGCCATGATCGCCAAAGCGGACGTGTCACTCAAGCAAATCGCCGAAGCCTGCGGCTTCGGCGATCCCAGTTATTTCACCAAGCAGTTCCGCTTGTACGAGGGCATGACGCCTCAGGCGTTCCGGCGGATGTATGGCGGCTGACATGCGATGGTCCCGTTCTTACGCCTCGGTTACGCCACCCTGACCTTCAGCACCACCTTGATGACCGGCTCCGGCGCATCGGCCATGCATCCTGGCCGATGCAGGTCCTCCGGCATCAGCACGACGAAGTCGCCCGCCGCAAGACGGACGGATGTGGCGGTCACATCATCCGCATAGAAGCGGATGTCCTTGGCGGCATCGTACGCGCAGGCGGGCGACAGCAGCCCGGCTGGTGCCCAGCCACACACCTCATGCCCCCGGGCGACATACTGGATGTCGATGTACCGTTCGTGCGCCTCCCACCGTTTCTGTGCCGCGGGAACCGTCTCATAGCGCTGGATCAGCGCATACAGATCGTCACCCGCGATGTCGATGCGCCCCGGCTCGAGCGTGGCAACATCCTGTGTCCGCAGAAAATCGAACGCCTGGGCGAACATCGGATGCACCGATTCATACCGTTGGGCGCTGGCAAGATTGGAAGCGATCATCTCATGCCTCCTTCAAGGCCTTCGCGAATGCGCGGCCCGCTTCGCGACAGTTCCAGAGCTCCTCGTCCGAAGGGGTGTACCGGGCGGTCACCGAGTCCTGCAGTATCCTGATGCCGGCATGCTCGAGTCCTTCCCGCAGGTGCTTCGGCGCCTCGCCGCTCCAGCCATAACTGCCGAAGGTGAACCCGACCTTGTTGCGGAGCTTGTGGCCGCGGATCTCATCCAACACGCCGGCCATGGAACGGAGTGCCCCGTTGTTGACCGTGCAACTCCCCAGCACGATGCCCTTGGCGCGGAAGAACTCGGTCATGAGGTCGGACTGGTCGCAGGTGGCCGTATTGAACAGCTTGACCTGCACGTCGTGCTCCTCGAGCGCCTCGGCAATGGTCTCGGCCATGCGCTTGGTGGCGTTGTACATGGTGTCATAGGCAATGACGACAAAACCCTCGTCATAGTCGTCAGCCCACTCGGCATACTTGTGCACGATGCGCAGGGGATCCTCGCGCCAGATGACACCATGGCTCGGGGCGATCATCTCGACGGGCAGGTTGAGCGCGACCACCTCGGCCACCTTCTTCTTGATGAGCTGCGTGAAGGGGGCAAGGATGCCTGCGAAGTACTTGAGCGCCTCCGCCCAGACGACACACCCGTCCACCTTGTCCTCGAAGAGGCTTGCGCCGCAGAAGTGCTGGCCGAACGCGTCGTTGGAGAACAGGATGTTCGAGCCGGTCATGAAGGTCATCATGCTGTCGGGCCAGTGGATCATCGTCATGTCGACGAATACGAGCTCGGACTTGCCGATGGAGATGCGGTCGCCGGTCTTGACCGTGCGGAACTTCCAGTCGGGCTGCCCGTTGTGCTTCCTGATGATGTCCTCACCCTTTTTCGAGCAGACGATCTCCGCCTGCGGGCACTTCGCCATCAATGCGGCCAGGCTGCCGCCATGATCGGGCTCGATGTGGTTGATGAGCACGATGTCGATGGCCGCGAAGCCCACATCCTGCTCGATGGTGCGCAGGAACGCCTCGGTGTGCGGATTCCACGCCGTGTCAACCAGAACGGTCTTCTCATCGCGGATGAGATAGGAGTTGTAGCTCGAACCGTTGAACGTCGACAGCTCATGGCCGTGGAAACGGCGGAGCTCCCAATCGCGGATGCCCGTATAATACACATGGTCCTTCACATGTAGCAGCATGATGAACCCCTTTCCGTCGGGAACAATTCTGTTTTCCCCTTTGGTTGATGCCACAATCATCTTATCACGAAACGGTCAAATCGCCAGTATCCGCCGATACGGTGCGGCGGCCGGAAGCCGGCGCCGCGGTTCGCGGCGGTTCATGCCGGAACGCCGTGTTTCGTGGCGCCGCATCGTGATACGCCGCGGTTCGTCGATGCACCGGCCCGCAGATTGGCCGGACCGCATTTTCCAAAAGCGGATGTTTGCGGGACGTCCGTTTTCCTGTATGGTGGAAGTCCACAGTGAAGATACCGGGAGGACCGCATCATGAACAAGCTCAGCAAACACCTCCGCATTCCGCTCGCCATGGCTTGCGTGTACCTGTTCTGGGGCGGCACGTACCTGGGCATGAAGTTCGCGCTGGCCAGCCTGCCGCCTTTTCTGCTGGCCGGCCTGCGGTTCCTGATCGCCGGCTCCGTGCTGTATGCGGCAGCCCGCCTGTCCGGCGCGCCACGCCCGAAATGGCGGGAGTGGACCGGTCCGGCTTCCGTCGGCGCGTTTCTGCTGCTTGGCGGAAACGGCGGCATCTGCTGGGCGGAACAGTACATCCCCTCCGGGGTCGCGGCGCTGATGGCGGCGACGATGCCACTGTGCACCACACTCATCGGCTGGCTCGTCTGGCGGGGGAAACGACCGAAAAGGCTGGTCGTGCTGGGGCTGCTGGTCGGATTCGGCGGCATCGCGCTGATGACCTGGCAATCCGGCCAGCTGGGCGGAGACGGGCGGATCGGCGGCCTCGGGCTGGCGGTGTGCGCGCTGGCCGTCCTGTCCTGGTCCTTCGGGTCCACCCTGTCGCCCCGTGCGAAGCAACCCGCATCGCCGATTCTGGCGACCGCCATGCAACAGCTTTCAGGTGGCGCGCTGCTGCTGCTTGTGGCGGCATTCACGGGGGACTATGCCCGCTTCGACGCAGCCGGCCTGACCTGGCGGGCAGTTCTGTCGTTCGCCTACCTCGTGGTCTTTGGTTCGCTGGTCGCGTACAGCGCCTACGTGTGGCTGCTGCGGAACGCGGACCTTGCCTTCGTGTCGACCTATACCTACGTCAATCCGCTTGTGGCCGTGCTGCTGGGCTGGCTGCTGGCCGACGAGCCGGTGCGGCCCGGCTTTCTAGTTTCGGTCGCCGTGATATTGACCGGCGTCCTGCTGGTCAACCGGTTCAAGGATGGTGCGGAGGTTGTGAAAAAGACTTCCGTGACCATGGCTGCGGAAGGGGAATGAACGCGCGGCCTGATTGCGCGCCTCAGCGGTCGCGCTCCAGCACCTTGGCGAGGAACTGTCCGGTATAGGATCCCTTGGTCCTGGCAACCTGCTCGGGCGTTCCCTGTGCGACGATGCAGCCTCCGCGGTCGCCCCCCTCCGGCCCCAGGTCGATGATGTGGTCGGAAATCTTGATCACGTCGAGGTTGTGCTCGATGACCACGACCGTATTGCCCGCCTCGACCAGCTTCTGCAGCACGTCGGTGAGCATGTGGACGTCGGCCATGTGCAGGCCCGTCGTCGGCTCGTCGAGGATGTACATCGTGCGGCCCGTGGCCCGCTTGGAGAGCTCCGTCGCCAGCTTCACGCGCTGCGCCTCGCCGCCGGAAAGCGTTGTGGCCTGCTGCCCGAGCTTGATGTATCCCAGGCCCACGTCGTACAGCGTCTGCATTTTCCGCTGGATGCGCGGAATGTTCTCGAAATAGGAGCAGGCCTCCTCGACGTTCATGTCGAGCACATCGGCGATGCTCTTGCCCTTGTAGTGGACCTCGAGCGTCTCGCGGTTGTAGCGCTTGCCCTTGCAGACCTCGCAGGGGACGTAGACATCGGGCAGGAAGTGCATCTCGATCTTGATGATGCCGTCGCCCGAGCAGGCCTCGCATCGGCCACCCTTGACATTGAACGAGAACCGGCCGTTCGTGTAGCCGCGCATCTTTGAATCGGTGGTGCTGGCGAACAGGTCGCGGATGAGGTCGAAGACACCGGTGTACGTCGCCGGATTCGACCGCGGCGTGCGGCCGATGGGCGACTGGTCGATGTCGATGACCTTGTCGAGGTGCTCGAGACCCAGCATGTCACGGTGGTGCCCGGGCTTGACCTTGGCCCGGTTGAGCTTCTGCGCGAGCTTCTTGTGCAGGATTTCGTTGACCAGCGAGCTCTTGCCGGACCCGGATACGCCGGTGATGCAGGTGAGCACGCCGATCGGAATGTCGACGTCGATGTCCTTGAGGTTGTTCTCCGCGGCGCCCAGAATGCGCAGGATGCGGCCGTCGCTCTTGCGGCGCTTCTTCGGGATGTCGATCTTCATGCGGCCGCTGAGATAGGCGCCCGTGATGGAGTCGGGATGCACCTTGATCTCGTCGACCGTGCCCTGCGCGATGATCTTGCCGCCATGCACGCCGGCACCCGGGCCCATGTCGATGATCTGGTCGGCGGCGTACATGGTGTCCTCGTCGTGTTCGACGACCAGCAGCGTGTTGCCCAGGTCGCGCAGCCGCTTGAGGGAGGCCAGCAGGCGGTCGTTGTCGCGCTGGTGCAGGCCGATGCTGGGCTCGTCGAGGATGTAGAGCACACCGACCAGGCCGGAGCCGATCTGCGTTGCCAGGCGGATGCGCTGCGCCTCGCCGCCCGACAGCGTGCCGGCGTTGCGCGAAAGGGTGAGGTACTCGAGCCCGACATCGTTGAGGAACTTCAGGCGCGCCCCCAGTTCCTTGAGGATCTGCGCCGCAATGAGCGTTTCGCGCTGGTTCAACGGCATGCCCCGGAAGAACCGGTCGGCGTCGAGGATGGACATGGTGGTGACATCGTGGATGTTCCGGCCGTTGACGGTCACCGCCAGGCTTTCCTTCTTCAGGCGCTTGCCATGGCAGTCCGGACACTCGATGTTGCTCATGTACCCTTCGTAGTATTCCTTCATCCCCTCAGACTTCGTTTCGGCGTACCGGCGCTCGAGGCTGTTGATGACGCCCTCGAAGGCCGACAGGAAGGTGCCGGAGCCATATTCCTTCTCGTACTGCACCTTGATCTTCTCCCCGTTGGTGCCGTACAGGATCTTCTGCGTCACCTCCACCGGCAGGTCCTGCCACGGCGTGTCGACGTCGAACCCGTAATGGTCCGCCAACGCGTTGAGGTACATGCGCGAGTAGGCGTCCTCATTGGAGAAATTCCATCCGCCGACATTGATGGCGCCCTTGGCAAGGGAAAGTGTCTTGTCCATGACCACCAGGTCGGGATCGATTTTCTGCATGGCGCCCAGGCCCGTGCAGGTGGGACAGGCACCGTACGGATTGTTGAAGGAAAACATGCGCGGCGTGAGCTCCTCGATGCTGATGCCGCAATCGGGGCAGGCGTAGTTCATGCTGAAGACCAGCTCGGGCTGGTCCTGCACGTCGACCACCAGCAAACCGCCCGCGAGGTTGAGCGCCGTCTCCACGGAGTCGGAAAGGCGCTTCTGGATGTCGGTGCGGATGATGAGCCGGTCGACGACGATTTCGATGGTGTGCTTGCGCTTCTTGTCGAGCTTGATCTCCTCGTTGATTTCCTGGATCTCGCCGTCGATGCGCACACGCACGAAGCCGTTTTTCTTCGCGTCCTGCAGCAGCTTGGTGTATTCGCCCTTGCGGCCGCGGATGACGGGCGCGAGGATCTGGATGCGGGTGCCCTCGGGCAACCCGAGGATGGCATCGACCATCTGGTCGACCGTCTGCTGGGCGATGACCTTGCCGCACTCGGGGCAGTGCGGGATGCCGATGCGCGCATACAGCAGGCGGAAATAGTCGTAGATTTCGGTGACCGTGCCCACGGTGGAACGCGGATTGCGGCTGGTGGTCTTCTGGTCGATGGAGATGGCCGGCGAAAGGCCCTCGATCGACTCGACATCGGGCTTCTCCATGAGGCCGAGGAACTGGCGCGCGTAGGCGGAGAGCGACTCCACGTAGCGACGCTGGCCCTCGGCGTAGATGGTGTCGAATGCCAGCGAGGACTTGCCCGAACCGGACAGGCCGGTGATGACGACGAGGCTGTCGCGCGGAATTTCCACGTTGACGTTCTTGAGATTGTGCTCGCAGGCACCCTTCACAATGATGGCATTCTGCATGGTGATCGCTCCCTGGTGCGGCGCCCGGTGTCGGTCGGCATCGGTCGACGTGATGAGGCTCGGTTCTGAAAACATTTGTTCTTTTATTATAACGTTCCGTCAACCGACTGTCCATGACATTTCAGACAGAAGTTTGTCATGGATCCGCCTGTCGACTCGCGTCCTCCGGCAAGGCGCACCCCACTGGCGGGCGGAACCGCTCCGCGCGGGACACAGGCCCTCACCCGATCGGCTCCCCGTCCTCCGTGACCGGCCGGAACCGCCTGACCGGAACCCCGTCGACGTCGCGCGTGCCAAGAAACATGTCCAGCGGCCGGATCCAGATGCCGCCCTCGCCGTACAGCGCCTGGTAGACCACGAACGCCTCCAGCGTTTCCGAGTGCTTCGCGACATGGAGGACGCGGTAGTCGTTGCCCTTGAAGTGGCGGTACCTGCCGCCGATCCGAACCGAATCCGTCATGCCTTCCTCTCCTATTTCCCCGTTGCCGGGCCGTTGTCACGCACGTCCTATTTCCCCGTTCCCGGACCGTTGTCACGCACGTCTTTCGTCATGGCGTCATACCGCTTCCAATCGATGCAGCCGTTCTCGCGGAACGGAACGCCTTCGGCCTCGAGCCGCGCGCGCTGCATCCCTTCGCCGAACACCTCCGGCGGCGACATCTCTCCCTTGGCGTTGACGACCCGGTGGCACGGCAGGTGCAGCGCCTCCGGGGCTTCCCCCATGGCATGCCCGACATGCCGCGCCCGCTTCGGCTCGCCGAGCAGCAGCGCGACCTGACCGTACGTCAGCACGCGTCCTGCCGGAATGGTTGCGACCAGCTCATACACGCGTTGCGAAAATGCATTCATGGACGCCTCCCCCGTGCCGGCCCCATGCAGGAACCGATGCCTGTCATGTTGGATTCTCCCGTCGGATTTCACCGGAACCGACTGCCCCGGCATATGCCACGAGAATGCGGACCACGTTCTCCTCCACAGGCCGCGTGCCGTCAATCCGAAGCACGGGGCAGGGCAGGGTCGACGCCCACTGCTCGTGCACGGCGCGGCTGGGCGACCCGTCCGTGTCATACCGCCTGATTCCGTCGATGAACTTCAGGTGGTTTTCATGCATGTCGCCACCCGGCAGGATCCGCCCGCCGAACCACCCGGATTCGCGCGCCTCCACGCGGGCCACGCGCACATCGGCGGGTGCATGCACCAGCACGGCCAGGTCGAACAGGGGCACGAACGGCTGGTTGTAGCTGTCCATCGAGCCGGACATGACGAAATGCGGGTGCGCATCGATGTCCGCCATCAGCCGCTTCTTGAGCTCCTCTCGCGGCGTGGTGGCCGAAAAGGGCAGCGGCGTGTCCTTGCGCCACAGGTAGTCGTCCAGGTCGTAATGCGGGAACCCGAGCCGCCTTGCGACCTCCCGGCCGATCGTCGTCGTCCCCGCGCCGGAGGATCCGAACAGGATGATGCCTCTTGTCATGCGAATCCTCCCCCGGATACACGCAGGCCGCAGCACTGCCTGTTCCGGCAATGTACGCGCCAGGCGCGCTGTCACCATGTTGCGGCCACCGCTCTCATTGTCGGGCATCCGCCGCAGCCCTCCGCCCATTCTGTCTGAACGCCGCGATGACCGCTTCCGCCCGTTCGACCGAGAACCAGCCCTCCCCGGGATCGATCCGCGGATACATCCTCATCAGGTTTTGCCGTTCGGATTCCGGCAGCTCCTCGAACCGGCGCTCGGGCCGGTCGATCTCGACACCGACCAGCTTGTCGTCCCCGTCGTTGCGGACGAAGACGCCGATGACACGCACGGCGACCGGCTGCCCCAGCTCGAACCGTTCCGGCGTGTCGGTCGAGAGGAAGATGTCGAGGTGGTGCCCCGGCGGCGTGCCGCAACCCTCCAGCCAGCCATAGGCGCTGACGACGCCGCGCGCGTGGCCCAGGTCCTGGTATTCCGTTGCGGAGAATGTCCTTGTATGCGGATCGTACTGCATGCGCATCGGGTATCTGCTCGTCTGCTCGATGATCATGTGCCGGACTTCGTCATGTCCCATGGGTTCATTCCCCTCCGCCTGCCACTTGTCACAGTGCGTGCTTTCCGGCTGCACCATCATGCCGCGTGTTTTCCCGGCAGTGTCGACATGCCGCGCGTTTCCCGGCTGTGTCGTCACAGTGCGCGTTCCTCCGCCGTGAACGGCGCCTCCGCGGCGAATATCCCGTGGAAGAATCCGCTGTACGGAATGTTCTCCTCAAGACACCGGATCCGGTACGCCATCTCGTCGTCGCACACCGGCTCCTCCCCATTCTGACGCATTCCGTCGAATGCATCAACCACGCCTTCCATGAGGTTCGCCTGGATGAACAGGGGCAGCTTTTTGAGGAGCGGACCATCCACCGCCATCTCGCCGCGGTATCCCGCCAGCACCGTGTTCCAGTAGGCATCCATGAACGCGCGGCGCTTTTCGACGTCGGGCTCGAACTGGATCCAGCCCATGCCGCCGAGCCACAGGCTCGCCAGATCGAACAGGAACCAGCCGGTGCAGGCGTTGTCGAAGTCGAACAGCGTCAGCCGGCCGGTCTCGTAGTCGATGTGGCAATTGCCGTCGTTGAAGTCGAAATGGAGCAACCCGTACACCGACCGGTCGCGCGGCAGCGCGGCCAGCTCGTCGATGAGCGCGAGCAGGCTTTCCCGGAGCCGGGGTAGCGAGGCGGGAATCGTCCGTTCGATCGTGGCCGCGTTGAACTGGTCGAAGAAGTCATGGCGATTGTGCGTCGGGTGGTAATCCCGCGACAGCCGGTGGATCCGCCCCAGCGTCTTCCCGCAGTCATGGAAGTAGACGGAGAGCGGCACACCCTCCCGGTACCGGTAGCCGTTTTCGGCCAGCTGCATGCCCTTTGCCTGTTCGAACAGGGCAAGGTAGCATGCGGCTTCGCCGCATGGAACGGATTCGGTCAGGTTCCCGTTCCGCGAGGCGATGACGTCCGCCACATCCGCGCCTCCGTCATGCAGGTACCGGATGAAGTCCGTTTCCGCCAGATAGGCCTCGAGACCGCGGTCCTGCCGGAGCGCGACACGGAGCATCCGGGTCGCCGCTCCCGCCCGTTCGCAGCGGTACATGCGGTTCCAGCCGCCCTTGTGCGCATCGAGCGCCGTCAGGGCATAGCCGTCGAGTCGGTAGAGATCCCGCGCGGCATCCAAAAGCCGCGGTTCGTGCAGGGCGAAGGCAGTGGAATCGATCATGCAATCTCCTTGTCAAATGGGTCCTGTAGGTGGATTCAAGGCTTGTCCGTCCGGACGGCCCACCACGAGCCGGTCAGCCGGGCTCCAGCCCGAAGTGCCGTGCCAGTGCCAGCAGCGTCTCCTCCCGGGTATCCGTCAGCGCGTCCTCCCGCACCAGGGTGAAGAAGCCGCTGCCGGCGAAGGCATCATACCGCTCCCTGCTGTTGATGCGGGCAAGCCCTTCCCGGAAGCTGTTCATGGTTTTCTCCGGATCAGGGGTTTTCCGGATCTGGTCGAGCATGAACTGCTTCTCCGGGTCGGAGCGGTCGAAGAACCGGTCCACGGAAAGGGAAAGCGGCGACAGCATGATGGCCACCTGATGGTAGCCCGCGATCTGGCGCAGCACCGCCACAGGCAGGTTGGTGTCCACGATGATCCTCTTCCCGCTCCCCGAAAGGGACAGCAGCTCGGCGATCTCGAACGGGACGACCTCCCGGGTGACGCCGTCGATCCACCGCTCATATTCATCCGGCGGGCGACTCACGAACGCCTGCCAGCTCTCCATGGTCTGGAAATAGCCGAGGTTCGGAAATTCCTGCGGCGTGACGACCTGACTGGCCGCCGTGTGGTGGTAGTTCTCCCCGCAGAGGATCATGCCGTACCGCTCCGCCAGCATGGCGGCCATGGTGGACTTGCCCGCGTACGCGGTACCATTGAGGTAAAAGACATTGCGCAGATAATGGCGAAGAATGGACTCGTTGAGGTTCATGGCGCCTCCTCATGGATGCCCCGCCGCGATTATCCCGCAACAGGCATGAAGGCAGGCGCGCATGCCGCACATCCTGCCTTCTTCATCCTATTGGATTTCCAACGCCATGCCAACGCGGCAGCTTGAATATAGCCAATCGCGCCTGTTTCCTGTCTATCGGATTGCGGCCATCAGTGCCTGATAGAGCGCCTGCGTCCGTTCCGGCGTCGTGTCATTGACGATGTAGACGTCGTCCGTGGTCGTCAGCCGCAGGAAGGGTGGATTGTCCAGGTCCACGAACAGGGTGGCGTCCCCGTCCGCCGTCCGGAACCGGCCTTTGCGGACAGCATCCATGTCGAAGCCGTTCTTTTTGGCGAGCAGCTCCGGCATGGCATCGAGCCGTTCGATCTTCTGGATGTCCGCCAGCGGAATGCGCGTGCCGTAATTCGACGTGATGGCCAATGTGCCGTCCACGAAGGCATAGGCCGGGGGCTTGCTGCCATGGAGGAGCATGACTGTGACAAATGCAAAAACCGCCATCACCAGAACGGACACCACGAGGGTGACCGTCAGGTCATTCCGCCGTTTGCGCCTTTCCTCGTCCGGAAGCGTTCCGCCATCGAACTGGGTCGTTCCATACGGTGGTGTCCCGAATTGTGACGCCCCGTTTGGCGTCGTTCGGAGCTGCGTCGTTCCGAGTTGCGTCATCCCCGGGATCGTCACATCACCCGCCGATGCCGGACTGCGGTAGCATTGGGTGTTCGTGTACAACAGAACCGCCGGAACAGCCAGAAAAACGGCACCCAGGAATGCATATACCGGAAACCACCCCATCGCCAGACCGAACAGGGAGAACGCGACAAACAGTAGAAACACACCTGTCGCCCGACACAGCTTCGAGGCGTCATACCGCGCCTTGCCATCCCCGGACATCGTGTTGTAGCCGGCAATCAGGACCGGGATCCGGACGACTGCCGGCAGAATCAGCAGCCCACACGCTTCGCCATCCAGATGTCGGGCTTCCCGATGCCGTTCGCATCCGGAATCACCCCCACGATCCGATACCCCGCCTTCTGATAGAACTCGAAGGGATGACGGCCCGGATTGCGGATGGACGCGATCCTGCCGAACAGGTCGTCATACAGGTCGGTTCCGCTGAGCGAGGTTTTGCCAAACTCGTCATCCGACCCCAGATACACCGTGACGCCGCCCCGCTGCGCCACAGCCGCCTCGAGCGCATGGATCAGCCGTGTGCCGACGCCCTCGCCCTGGCGAGAAGCGCGTACCACCAGCGGGTGGAGCTCCCACCCGGTTTCCCCGTATTGGGGAATCGCCCCGACGAAACCGACCACATGACCGTCATCGACCGCGACAAGCGCCACACGCCCCTCCTCGAGGCACCGTGCCATCTCCTCCTCGGCACAGTCGTCGTAGCAGTGCGGGAACGCCTCGCGCAGCAGGTCTGCCGCCTCCTGCACCTGAAGGGCCTCGGTCTTTTGCAGTGCCTTGATTTCCATCATGCGCCTCCTGTTCTCCTGTTCGCCTTGGCATGCGCTCAGGGCCATTTTTTTGCTCCTGTTGACGGGTAGACCATATCCACAATCCGGTTGATTCGTACTGGGTGCATGTTACAATGCTGGTGGCATCATTCGACGGTCCTTCATGCAAAGGAGGCAATTCATGGAAATCAGGCCATATGGAACTGCCGATGCATCACTTCTTTTCGACCTGCTTGTCGATGAGGGAGACGCCTGGAGCGACTACCACGCGGTGGCAAACCGTGACAAATTCATGAAGGCACTTGCGTCGAGCATCACTTATCTTGCATGCGACGACGCGCTGGCCTGCGGGTATGTCCGCTGCCGGGAGGATGGGGGATACGGCGTCTATGTCCATGATTTGCTCGTCAGAAAGTCGTATCGTGGCGGGCAGATCGGCAAACGGCTGATGGATCGGGTGCGTCAGGATTATCCGGACCAAACCGTCTATGTGATGAGCGACGTGGACCCCTATTACGAGAAACTCGGGTATGACCGGGCGGGATCGATCTTTGTGGTCAAAGCGTGACCTGCGGCCCCATCCGCACGATCATGCGGCGGGAAGCATGACGCCGTTTCACGCAAGGCCCGCAAGAAACGCCTCGATCTCCCGGTTGACCGCTTCCGGATTGTCCGCATTCGAGAAATGGGCGGCATCGGGAATCCATTTCAACGGATAACCCGTCCGCTTCGCCCACGCCTCGGAATATTGCCGCACCTTGCCGGTCCGGTCGTGCTCGCCAAGGAGGATGAGCACCGGGAACCGGAAGTCGGCATCGGCATTCTCCCTGAGAAAGCCGGCATACGCGATTTCCATCTGCTCCACGATCTCGCGCTTCGAAAGCGGCTCGAGCATCGCCATCATCATGTCGTCCGCATAGGCGGTACGGGACACCGACTTCGCCATGCTGCGGCGCAGCATGCCTTCCGGGAACAGCATCGCCATCCAGCCGACCTGCCGGAGCCACCACTGGTCGGAACGCGAATAGTACGAAAGCCCGAACGGCGTCGTATCGAGTGCGACGAATCCACAAACGCGCTCCGGATACCGCATCGCAAAAGCCTGACACGGATAGCCGCCCATGGACATGCCGACGAGCACCACCCGGTCAAGCCCCTCCTGGTCGAGAATCGCCCGGAGCTCCTCCGCCGTGTTGCGGTAGGAGAACTCACGATACGGACGGGATTGCCCGTGCAGCGGCACATCCCACGTGATGACGGTGCAGGTGCCGGCAAACCAGGCGACCTGTTTCTCGAACATGCGGTGGTTGGCCGTCACGCCGTGTGTGAGGACAAGCACCGGCGCTTGCGGATCGGCATGCCGCCGAATCCAGTAATGCACGGTGCCGCGCTCGGAGCAAACAGTTCCATGGCCCGACTCATCACCGCCAGGCAGTTCCTTCCCCGGTTCCACGTTTTGCTGAACAGACTCCATCCCGTCACCCTCCCTCACATCCATCCGGCAATTGTCTCATCCCGGCATATCCGCCCACGTCCGCAGCTCCCGCAGCGCGGAATGCACCATTTCGGACGTCTCCGCCACGAACCGGTCCATTTCATGCTCCGTCATATACACGTACTCCCGGTCCAGGTTCCGCTCCGGCCGGCTGTAGTACTGCCGGATGTACCGTACCTGCCGCGCGATGCCTCCCTGCGGATAATACGCGAGATAATCCGGAAAGGACCCGATTTGCTGGAATACCGTGTGGAAAAGGCTGTTCGGGTGATTCCGGAAGTACAGGTGGTCCAGGTCGTACCAGTCCTCCTTGATCTTCCAGAGGAAGGACGGATCTTCCCACACAGGTCGATAGCGCGGGTCGTTCGCCTTCTTGTCATGGTACATGCCGCCCCAGGCGATATCGGTGAGCAGATGCGCATAATAGCCCAGCAGGAAGGCGTGCCGCTTTCCGTCGCCATCAGCCGGCTGACCGTCCGCACGCCACATGTAGGCATCACGAAACCGTTCCGGCTCGATCTGCCCCTGGGCGTTCATCCAGTGGCTGACCGGCTTCGGAGGAGAAAAGGCGCTCCAGTCCTCATTCGGCACGCCGCAGTCCGGACCGACGCTGCCCACGAGAAAGGAAACCGGATCCAGTGAATCATCACGCCGCAGCACTTCTTCCGCAATGCGGATGTGCGCGCCCCATGTCGCCATGCGTGTTCTCCTTCGGCCTCCGGCTTCCCCGGAAGCGTCTTTCATTTTATCACACCGGCGATGAAGCATCGGGCAGGAAGGATCTCCGGTTTTCACTCAAAAAGCATACCCGATCTTGCACTGAAATCGATTTCAGTATAGGATGATGCCATCCCCTTGACAGTTCGATCGGAGGTACCCCATGCGGCATCTCACCATCCATCCCGACCAAGCCCGCCAGACACTCGACAACTTCGGCGCGTCCGCCTGCTGGTGGGTCGATCCCGTCCACAAGGCGTTCCCGCCGGAAGCCTTCCGGGACATCGCCCGCCTGCTGTTCGACCGGGAAACCGGCGCCGGCCTGAGCTGCCTGCGCGTCAATCTCGGCGCGGGTTCCAGCTGGTACGACACCGAGTATGTCGAGAACTGGAACATGCGTGCGGCATGCTTCCAGCACGGCCCGAACGCGCCGTACGACTGGTCGGTCCACGCAGGTCAGCAGGCGCTGCTCGCACTCGCGCGGGAACACGGCGTCGAACGAACCATCGCCTTCTCGAACAGCCCCCCGGCCTTCCTGACGGCCAACGGCCACACGCGCTGCGATGAGACAACCGGCACCACGAACCTGCCGCATGGCGCGGAGCCCGCGTTCGCGCGCTTCCTGTGCGACGTGCTGGCCCATTTCGAGGCAATCGGGCTTCCCTTCGACTACATCAGCCCCATCAACGAGCCGCAGGTGCCGTGGGACACCCCGAAGCAGGAAGGCTGCCGGTACAGCAACGAGGACGCCATCCGGCTGACCCTCGTTCTGGCGAAGGAACTCAAGGCGCGCGGCCTTTCCGCCCGCATCCTGGCCAACGAATGCAACAACCTGCTCTCCCTGCCGGACATCGAGTCCGTCGAACCGCTGCTGGAAGGCATTCCCGGCATCGACCGCTACCGCGGGTGGCAGTTCGGCGGCAAGTACTGCGAGTCGGTGCGCGACTACTTCGATCTGCCGTTCATCCGCGAAGCCATCGCCCCCATCGTCGCGGCGCACAGCTACGAAACGGTGGAACCGGGCATCCTCGCCCCGATGCGCGAGATCCTCAGGGGCACCCTGCAGCAGTATGGCGGCCTCGAGTACTGGATGACCGAGTACTGCGTGCTCGGCGACTTCGGCGCGGGCCGCGACCTGGGAATGGACACGGCGCTGCATGTGGCCGCGGTCATGCATGCCGATCTGGCAGTCGCCGATGCGGCGGCCTGGCAGTGGTGGCTGGCGGTGTCCGGCGGCGACTGGAAGGATGGCCTCATCTACGTGGACCTGGACGAAGCGGGCCACGCCGGCGGCGTGCATCCTTCAAAGACCCTGTGGGCCATGGCGCATTACGCACGCTTCCTGCGCCCCGGCTCCCGACGGGTGGCGCTGGACGGCTCCGATGTGGAGCAGGGGCTGCTCGCCACGGCCTGGATCAATGCGGAAGGCCGTCTGGTGCTCGTGCTGGCCAATACGACGGACGCGGCCGTCGATGTGTCGGTTGACGGCATGGCGGGCGGCACGTCCCCCGGCGATGCAGCCGATGGTACCGGCACCCTGTACCTCACCGACGCAGACCGCACACTGGAACCGCATCCGGACACATCCGGCGCCTTCCGTCTGCCACCCCGCAGCCTGGCGACCTTCCTCCCCGACTGATTGCTTCGCGCCCGGACAGAAGGGGTGGCTCCCGTACGGCAGCCACCCTTCCTGCATCCTTCCTGCATCCTTCCTGCATCCTTCCCGCTTCCTTCCCGCTTCCGCGCAGCCGCATCGCGCACAAACCGGCAAAGCCGCGAATCCCGCACACTTGCCCTTCCCCGGCACTCCGGTTCAATACCGGCATTCCCTCACCTCATCACAGAATGCCTTCAGGTTTTCCGGGTCGCCAAAGAAAAAATGATCGCTGGGCGCGATGATGTACCCGGCGTGGTCCCTGGTTGCTTCGAAGCACTCCCGGACCAGTTTGCGCGCCGTCTCCGGCGTCCCCTGCTCGAATCCCATGTTCTGGTCGAAGCCGCCGATGAAGAACAGGGAGCCGCCGACACGGCGGGACGCCTCCGCCAGCAGGCAGTCGCCGCCCATCGAGCCGGGCGTCATGGTCTCAAGGCCGTCCGCACCGCTTTCCACGACCAGCTCCAGCATCTTCATCACGCCGCCGCACAGATGGCACACGACCTTCAGCCCGCAGGCGTGGAAGGTGTCGTTCTGCAGCTTGTCATATGGCAGGCAGAACTCCCGGAACATGGCCGGCGAAATCACCGTGTTGCTGCCGGCTCCCCCGCCGGTTTCGATCATGTCCGCGGGAATGCCCCGCCACAGCTCCGCCACCTTCAGGGTCTGTTCCAGGATCGCCCGCAAGGCCTCGTGCACCAGATCCGGCTCGTCCGTGGCGGCGTAGATCGATTCCTCCATCCCCATGAGCATGCACAGGGACTGCCAGGGGCTGCCCTGCCCCGCCGAGAAGGGATGGACACGCAGGATGCCCTTGTCACCCAGACGATCCCTCGCCGCCAGCATGTGCGTGAAGTCCGCCCGGACCGGAACCGGCCTCCATTTGGCCCAGATGCGGAAATCATCCCAGTTGCGGATGAGCGGCTTGATGTCCCACTGCGTGAACGCGTTCCTGGCCCGGTGCACCTGCAGGACGCCATCCGGCGTTTCGAACCGCTCCTCCCAGTGGAAGCAGCCGTCGTCTGCCATGCCAAGCTCCTTGACCGTGCGCCGCCAATGGGCAAGATCCCGGTCCGCATACACATACTCCGGACTGACATACAGGGCATGATCGAAGCCAAACCGATCATTGGCCTCCATCCAGTCCATCGTTCCCACGTATTGTTTCAGGTAATGGTCCATCCACCCGTGCACCTGGCACGGGAGCCGGTCCGGGCGCCCATTGTTCAGGGCGGTCAGCATGCGTTCCCTGGATGTCATGGCCATGTTGCGGGTCCTCCCTCTTGCTACGGCCCTTTCTGGGCTTCCATGCGCCGATCGCCGGCACGGTCGCCCTTTCGAATTCTTCCTTGTGCGGCTCGCCGACAGGATCACCAGTCACCCCGATATTCACGCAATGCATGAACCATCGCGAGATAACCCTCGGTCGGCACATAGTCGGGTATCGAGTTGCCGCTGGACAGGGCGAATCCGCCATGCCCCTCCATTGCCTTGACGACATCGGTGACGATCGTGCGGATTTCATTCTCGGACTTGCGGCACAGGTGATCCGTGTCCACGCCGCCGAAGTTGCCGATCCGGTCCCCGTACCGGTGCGCCCATTCCGTGAAGGGGGCGATCGCATCCTCGTTGGAGTGCTTCGCGTCGATGCCGGCGACACGGATCAGGTCGTCCATGACATCGAAGATGGCGCCGCAGCTGTGCAGCAGAAAGGGCTTGCCCGCCGCGTGCACGAGATCCACGACATGCTTGTACTGCGGAATGATGTGCCACCGGATGTCCTCCGCCGCAAGCAACGTGGTGGACCGGAAGCCCAGATCGTCGCCAAACCGGCACACGCAGAAGATGTCGCCGAACCGGCGCAGGAACTCCGCCCAGATGTCCCGCATCACTGCGCCCATTGTCCGGAACAGGTCGGCATACAGCTCCGGATCATCCACGGAAATGTAGCTGAGGTTGACATATCCGACGATGTCCTGCACGCATTCGAACAGGCCGTTGCCCACGCCGCCGATCGCCTTCATGCCCGCCGGCATGGCCTCCCGCAGCAAGGTGAAATCCTCGGCGTATCGCTGGAAATACAGATCCTTCAGCTCATCCCACGGATATCGGTCAAAATCGTCGCGATCGTGGATCGCGCCAGGCTTGTGCTCCCCGAGCGCGCCGCTGCCCGGCATGGTCGGGCCAATCCAGCATTCGAAGGAGACGGTGTCATACCCCATCTCCCGAAAGAACCGGCAGTAGGTGCGGAAGTATTCCTTCCGATCCGCCAGGCTGCCGGAGTGGTGCAGGTCGCGGAACGTTCGGCCCAGCACCCGCTCCATGACCTGGTCGGAAATGATGTGCTCATACAGGGGGATCCGTTTCGCGGCGCGGTTGGAGGCGGCATCCACGATGTGTCGGTAATCGGGTTGAAACTCCTTCATTGGCAGGTCCCTTCCTTGTGTTGGACTCTTTGGGCGTTCGGACGATCACGGCATGCACTTTCCAGTCCGGGTGGTCACAGGCTTCCGCGGCATGCCTGCGTCGGATCGTGCGGACATCGTCATCCCTTGACGGCACCCACGACCAGGCCCCGGATCAGATGCTTCTGCGTGAGGATGAAGAACAGCACGATGGGTAGCGTGGCGACAAAGCAGATCGCGGAAACCGGCCCCCATTGCGTGATGACGGCCGGCATGGCCGAGGCGACGATGGAACGGAACCGGTAGATCTCCATCATCAGGGTCGACGTCTTCCCGTTCAGGTAGATGAGCGGCCCCTGGAAGTCGTTCCAATACCAGAAGATCTCCGTGACGATGACCGTACCGGTCGCCGGCGCGAGCAGGGGGAAGATGATGCGGAAAAAGGTGGTGAAATGGCCGCATCCGTCCATGTACGCAGACTCCTCCAGCGCGGCGGGGATGGTCTTGGTGAAGGCGGCGTAGATCAGGGAGGAATAGGCCACATTTCCCGCAAGGTACAGCACGATCAGGTACGGCACCGTGTTGATCAGGTGCAGCAGGCTGCCGAGCTTGTACAGCACGATCATGTTCGACTGGCCGGGTATGATCAGGGTCAGCACGAACACCAGATAGGCTGCCTTGAAGATCCGTTCCTTCCCGCGCGACACCATGTACCCCGCCATGGAGGAGAACAGGATGGCCAGCGCCATCGTGACCACGCTGATCACCAGGGTGTTGCGCATGGAGGTGTAGAAGCTCGGGGACGCGAACACGAGCGCATAATTGTGGAGATGGGTGAAATCGGGCAGGATGAAGGGATCGAAGACTTGCGCCTCCGTCTTGAAGGATGTCAGGAACAGCATGACAAAAGGACTCAGGAACACGATGGCACACAGGAACATGAATCCGGTGAACAGGCCGGTCAACCATGGATGTCGGTTATGTTTCCTCACAGCTCCACCTCTCTGGACCGGGTCGCCTTCATCTGGATCAGGGAGATGGCGATCGTCAGCATCAGCAGGACAATGCCGGTTGTTGTGGCATACCCGCCGGTGTTGTACTTGAACAGCTGGTTGTAGATGATCATGGAAACGGTCGTGGTCACGTCGCCGGGGCCGCCTCCCGTCATGATGAACGGAATGTCGAACAGTTTGAGCCCATTGGCCAGCTGCAGGAAGGTCACCACGGTGACTGCGGGCATCAGCAGCGGAAAGGTGATGCGGGTGAATTTCGAGATGCCGTTCACGCCGTCGATGGCCGCCGCCTCGTACAGGTCCGCGGGGATGCCCTGCAATCCGGCCAGATAGAGGATCGCGGAGTTGCCCAGCCCCTGCCACAGGATCAGGAACACGACGACCCACGGTGCTTTCACGTAATCGCCGAGCCAGTCCACCACCAGGCGTTCCAGCCCCACCGATGTCAGGATCCGGTTCAGGATGCCGTTGTAGGAAAGCAGGAGCAGCCAGATGTTCGACACCACGATCTGGCTGATGATGACCGGAATGTAGAACAGGGTCCGCAGGATCTTTCCCCCACGGATCCGCGAGTGGAAGACCAAAGCCAGCATCATGGCCAGCGGGTTGACGACCAGCACCGTCGCCACCGTGAAAAACAGCGTGTTCCGCAATGCATGCCGGAAGCTGTTGTCCTGAAAGAGGTCGGCATAGTTTTTCAGGCCGATGAACCGCGCGGTCGTCATGCCGTCCCAGTCGGTGAAGGAATAGCACACGCTCATCACAAAGGGATACAAGACGAACACGCCGATCAGCAGCAGCACGGGAAGCACAAACACCAGTCGGGTCAGGTAGTTCCGATAACCTTTTCTCATGAGCCACACCCATCTTGCCCACAGGATTCCGTCCGATCGCACGAGGAACCGCCGCACCGTCTCCATGCAGCGGTTCCTCGGGCGATGCCGGCTGTGGCGCCTGTTGTTATTTGAGGACGTTGATCAGGCCCTTGTCCTTGAGGTAGGTGGTGTCGATGTCCTCGAGGTCCTTCGGATCGAAGGGCTGGCCGGAAATCGTCTTGGTGCAGATCTGGGTGAACTTGTCATAGGTGGAGGGAGGCAGCCAGGAGGAGAACTGCGGACCGGCCGGATACTGGCTCAGTGCGTCATTGTACTCCCGGGCGCCGGTCGTGAGCTGCTCGACGCTGTATCCCTTCATGCCCGAGAAGGAGCTGTTCTTGAGCAGCAGCGGCACGGTTTCCTTGCTCACGAGGACGTTCAGCAGCGCGAGTCCCTTGCTCTGGAGCTTGGATTGGGCATTCAATCCGAACTCCGAATTGACGGAGGTCGTCATCGTCACATTCCCCTGGGCATCCGGCATGACGAAGAAGCCAAGATCCGTCTTGTATCTGTCGGCCACGGCGGGGCAGATCCACGGTCCGTCGATGATCATCGCGGCCTTGCCTTCGCCGATGAGCTGCTGGGCCTGCTCGTAGGTGGTGCTCAGAATGTCCCTGGCATAGGCGCCGCGCTTGTACATGATCTCGAGGGCGTTGAACAGCGCGGTGAATTCGGGGCCGTTGATCTGCGTCTTGCCGTCATACAGGTCGGCGGCGACATGCGGATTGGCGCCATACAGGAAAGATTGCAGCCCGTATGGCGGAGCGGCGGCCTGCCATTCCCTGTATCCGCCCGTCAGGGGAACGATCTTCCTCTCGTTCGCCTTGTCGCAGATGGCGAGGAACTCGTCGAACGTCTTGGGCGGTGTCACGCCCAGATCGGCAAAGACCTTCTTGTTGTAGAAGATGCCCCAGCCCGCCACATCCACCGGCGCGGCGAGGATCTTGCCCTCATAGGTGATGTCCACGCGGGTGCTGTCCAGAATGTCCTTTGTCCACGGCTGGTCGGACAGATCGGTCAGGTAGCCCGCCTTGCCGAAGGGAACGATCGCGTTCTGGAAGGCGAAGAGGTCGGGCGCGTTCCCGGAGGCAAGCTGCGCTTTGAGCAGCTCATGGTACTGTTCCCCCTGGATGGGGTTCCATTCGATGGTCGCCTGCGGATAAATGGCCGCATACCCCTTGGTGACCGCATCCATGTACGCCTGGCTGTTGGGATTGCCGGTGCCGATCATCCAGTCGGCCACACTGATCGAAAAGGGCTCCGCAGCCGGACTCGGCTCGGCGGAGGCGCCGGCTTCGGTCGATGCGGTGGCGGTCGAGGAGGCCTCCGAGACCGGGGTTGCCTGGGAGGCCGGTGGTGCCTGGGTGCCACAGGCTGCAACGGACAGGGTCATGCAGAGCATCAGCAGCATGGCGGGGATTTTTCTTGACATGTTGTCCCTCCTTGCAAGATTTGCCTTCATTCTATTCCCTGGCGTCGGACGGGTGTAGTGCACAGTTCCCGCAAAACGTGGACAATTTGATCCGGTTGCCCACATGCCCTCGTCCCGGCCTTTCAAGGCTTTCTCCCAAGCGGGTTGCAGGGTGGATTTCCTTTGAAAAGGGTGGACAGTTTCATTCGGGAATGGCGGCGCCTTGCCGGCCCCATACCCACCCGATATACTGGTTCACGTGTGAAAAGCCATGAAACGGGACGGGCCCGATGCCCGGAAGGGTGCGTGACGTGAAAACAGGACAGCCAATGAAGGCCTTTTCCGAATGGATCCTCCGCCCGTTCCGCAAATATCTGTTTCTGAAGATCTTCTGCATTTTCGCCATCACCATCTCGGTTCCGGTTTCACTGATCGTGATGTATGCGAACCGGGCCGTCGAGAACCTGTTGAAGACAAACTTCATCACCTATGCCAAAAGCATGAACGCACAGGTCGCCGAGGCCATCGACGACAACATCCAAAGCCTGGACATGCAGTCGCAGGCCCTGAACATCAACATCAGCCAGTTCAGCGCGTTCCTTGCCTACACCAGCGGCACGATCGACCAGAACTACCGGGCGGCCTCGCGGGAAGCCAGCTTCTATCTGAGCAGCATGCTGGTCAACAACCAGTCCTGCGACGGCATCGGCCTGGTGAACCAGGCCGATGCGCTGGTGATGTACGTCAACAGCACCGGCATCGCCCTGATCGACGACCTGCGCATCCGGGATCCGTGGCTTGCGCAGACGGTCGCCGCAAGGGGCAAGCCGGTCCTTCACCTCATGGATCTGAACCGCTACACGAAAAACCACCCGGAGGAAACCCATCCCGTGCTGGCGGTCACCCGTTCGGTCATCGACTACACGTCCTACAACGAGCCCATCGGCATTTCCCTCATCACCCAGGACCTGGCCAAGTTCGGCGATGTGGTCACCCGCAACCGCATCACCGAAGGGGAAACGCTGGTGATCCTCGATGACGCAAACCAGGTCGTGTACGCCAACCAGCCGCTCGAGGAGGCGCTGCTCCACCGGATCGTGCTGGCCACATCAGGCGACAAGCCCCTTTTGAAGGAGACGACCCTGGAAGGCACACGGGACTACCTGATCCGCCATGTGTCGGAACGGTCCCGGTTCCGCACCATCACCCTGGTTCCGGACCGGCTGATCCGGCAGCAGCTTGACCGCATCCGCCACATCAGCCTGGTCCTGCTGGTGCTGCTGCTGGTCTCCGTGCTGCTGCTGAGCCTCCTGCTCACCAACCTGGTCGTCTCGCCGCTGCGCAGGCTGCTGTTCGCCTTCCGGAAGCTGCAGCAGGGGGACTTCGAGGTCCAGGTTCCGGTCAAGGGGGAAGACGAGTTCTCCATCATCTGCGAAGGCTTCAACCACATGGTGTCCAGCCTGAAGCGGACCATCCGGGACAAGTACGAGGTCGAGATCCACCTCAAGCAGGCCGAGCTTGAATCGCTCCAGAGCAAGATCAACCCGCATTTCCTGTACAACACGCTTTCCTCCCTCGACAGCATCATCGAACGGAACGACATGGAAAACGCACACCGGATGGTGCAGAACCTGTCCGACATCTTCCGCTACAGCCTGAGCAAGGGCGGCTTCATCGTGCCGTTCACGGAGGAGCTGAACCATATCCGCAAATACCTGTGGATTCAGCATTTCAAGTTCGGAAGCCGGTTCTCCGCCTCCTACGACATCGATCCGGAGGTGCTCGCGTGCCGCATCCTGCGCATCACCCTGCAGCCGGTCGTGGAGAACGCGCTGCTGCACGGCCTGTACGGAAAGGTTGGCCCGGGGCGCATCACGATCACGGCCAAGGTGTACGCGGGGATCTGCAATGTCTACATCAGCGACGACGGCGTCGGCATACCCGGCGACAAGCTCGAGGCGATCAACGAACTCCTGGCCCGGCCCGGTCGGATCAATCCGGATGGCGCCGCCCGCAAGCGCATCGGCATCTTCAACATCAACGCGCGCATCCGGTTGTATTATGGGGAAGAATACGGCGTGTCCCTTTCCAGCCTGGAAGGGCAGGGCACGACGGTCCACATCCGGCTGCCGGCCATAACCGCGGCGGAAGGAGGCATGCCCGATGAGACTGCTGATCGCCGAGGATGAACCGCTGATCCGCGAATCCCTGGTCCGAAAACTCACACAACTCGGCTATGACGAGATCCTGGAGGCGGCCGACGGAACCGAGGCCCTTGCCCTGTCACGGCTGCATCGCCCCGACATCGCGCTGGTCGACATCCAGATGCCCCGCATGGACGGCATCGCCTTCATCACGGAAATCAAGAACGAGTGTCCCGACCTCGTGTTCATCATCCTCAGCGGCTACAGTGCGTTCGAGTATGCGCAGAAGGCCATCGCGCTGCATGTGTTCGCCTACCTGCTCAAGCCCCTGAACGAGGAACAGCTGCAGGATGTCCTGCGAACGGCAGCGGCGAGCGTGGCCCACCTGCGATCGACGCGGGAAGACAGCGAGAAGACGGATCGGCAGAAAAGCAAATACCTTGAGATCGCAAGACGGAACCTCGTCGCGGACCTGGTTAACAACCGCGCCGTGCCCGAACCGCTCTCCGAAGCCCTGTCCGAAATGGGCATCCGCTTTCACGAGGGCCTGTTCCTGGTCATGCTGGCCAGCATCGATCCGCGTGGACCGGCGGAAGCGGATCTGACACAAACCGAAGCATCGATGAACCGTTTCGCCATACACGATGTGTTCCAGCAGGCGTTTGCCCGTGAATCCATTCTTGCCTACCCCTTTCCCGGGGAGAACAGCCAGGGCTTCCTGCTGAGTCTTCCCTGGACGGATCCGTCCGCCTGCGATTCGCTTCGCGGGCTTCTTTCCGACCTTCGGGAAACCTTCATGGGCACGTATGGCTTCACGGTGACAATCGGGGCGGGCTGTCCCGTCGCAACACTCGCCCAGGTCCACACCTCCTGCCAGTCGGCAAGCCGCGCCCTGATGCAGCGGGTGCAGCACGGCGGCAACCAGGTGTACACGGACTGGGGGCAGAACACGGTGAAAAAAACGTTCAACATCGGGCACGACGTGGAACAGAAGCTGATCGTCTGCCTGAAGACGGACAAGCGGGACGGGGTGCTCGAGATCATCCGGGGCCTGTACCAGCGCGCCCTCGGCGAGGGTGTCGACAAGACCGAGCAGCTCATGAAGCTCAACTTCCAGATGGTCTACCTGCTCTACAAGTGCATGGACCAGCAGGGCATCCACCTGGACCGGATATATGGCAGCGAGATCACGCTGTACCACCAGCTCAATGCGTTCGACTCGTTGCACCGCATCTGGACCTTCTACGAGGAGCTGGTCGACACCTGCTTCGACCGGCTGCACGCGCAGCAAACCTCCTGGGCCGGCACCCTGATGGGCAGGGCGATGGCGTACATCCTCCAGCACTACCAGTCGAGCATCAGCGAAGGCATGGTGGCCGAGCACGTCAACATCAGCCCCTCCTATTTCAGCAAGCTGTTCAAGGAGGAGCACCACGAAAGCTTCATCGATTTTCTCACGCACTTCCGCCTCCGCAAGGCGATGGAATACCTGGAAACGGGGAAACATACCGTTGCGGAGGTCGCCCGCCTGGTTGGCTTCAACGACGAGAAGTACTTCCACCGCGTGTTCAAGAAGGCGGTCGGCATCACACCGGGCAAATACAGAAAGACCTGATCCGGGCACATCCGGAAAAAAGCAGCCAGGGAGGCTCCATGAACCGTCAGCATTACGGCCTGTTCACCGTCATCTCGCTCATCGTCGGCACCGTCATCGGGTCCGGCATCTTCTTCAAGAGCGACAACATCCTCGTCGCCACCGGCGGCAGCGTCGGCAGGGGCATCCTCGTGTTCTGCCTTGCGGCGTTCGCGATCGTGTTCGGCTGCCTGTCGGTCAGCGAGCTGGCAAAACGCACGGATCGCCCGGGCGGGGTCGTGGCGTATGCGGACGTGTTCATCAACCGGCGCATGTCCGCCGCCTTCGGCTGGTTCTTCGGCCTCGTCTACTACCCCACGCACGGCGTGGTCGTCTCGTGGGTGGTCGGCATCTACGCCTGCATCCTGTTCGGGTGGGAAGGCACGCTGGAGCGCCAGATGGCCATCGGGGCCGCCTTCCTCCTGGTCTGCACCGGCTACAACCTGGTGTCGGCACGCTTCGCGGGCCTGTTCCAGCGGGTGGCCACCGTCGTCAAGCTGCTGCCCCTGTTCCTCATCGCCCTCGCCGGCCTGCTGTTCGGCGATCCGCAGGCCGCCTCCGCGCCCCAGCTGGCCGAGGGCGTCCGGTCGCTCGGCTGGCTGTCGGCCATCGGTCCCATCGCCTTCGCCTTTGACGGCTGGGTGGTCGCCACCGCCATCTCCGGCGAGCTGAAAAACCCCAGACGGAACCTGCCGCTGGCGTTGATCATCTCCCCGCTGTTCATCCTGGCCATCTATGTGGCCTACTTCTCCGGCATCAGCCGGATGATCGGACCGGACCGCATCCTCGAGCTGGGCGACGGGCACGTCAACCTGGCGGCGGAGCAGCTGCTGGGCGCGTTCGGCGCGAAAATCCTGCTGGCTTGCGTGCTCATCTCGGTCATGGGCACCGTCAACGGACTCGTGATCGCGGGCATCCGCACGCCCAACGCGCTGGCGCAGGAAAAAGCGTTCCCCTTCGCCACAGCGCTCGCGGGAACGCATCCCAAAACCGGCCTCTCCATCGCTTCCGGCGTGTTCTTCCTCGGCCTCTCGCTGCTGTGGTACGGTGCGCACTACCTGACAATGCGGTTCAACATCCTGCCGAACTCGGACATCTCCGAAATTTCGATCGTGGTGCAGTACCTGCTCTACATCCTGCTGTACGTGCAGGTGTTCCGTCTCGCCGCCAAGGGGGAGATCCGCAGCCGTTTCTTCGGCTGGGTCGCGCCGGCGCTGGCGATTGTCGGCTCCCTCATCATCCTGGCGGGCGGACTCCAAAACCCGCTGGCACCGTTCTACGCGCTGTTCTGCCTGGTGTTTCTGATTGGCGGCTACCTGTATGCGGGACGCAATGCGGCAACGCCCTGAATGCGACCAGCGCGCCCTCAGGGCGCACGGAACGCATTCAGGGCGGAACGCGGCAGTTCCTCATGGTGCTTCGGCTGAACGCGGCAACCTCCTGAACCCGTTCAGGGCAGTTGCTCCGCATACGACGCCATGTGCGCCAGGATCGCCCCCCAGCCCTGCCGCTGCAGGTCCAGGGAATTCTCGCCCTCCGGCTGGAACCGTTCCTCCACCAGCACGCCCTCGGCCGTCGGATGAAGGTCGAGTGTCACTGCACGCCCGTCCCCCAGCACGAAGTGGAGCCGTTTCGGCGGTTCCACGACCTGGTAGGTGCCCCAAAAGTCAAAGCGGGCGGACCCGTCAACGGCCGCCATCTCGTAATGAAACTCGCCGCCGGGCTGAACCTGGTTCACAGCGGACGGGCAGTGCCAGCTTGGGTCGGCGAAATTCCACCCCCGGACGTGGTCGGGATCGGTCAGACACGCCCAGACGATCTCCGGGGACCGGCGCACCGCCTGACGCAGGCAAATCATGGACGCACCTTCGCCATCCGCCTCGGCCAAAAGGGCCATCTTGTCCAACGCCAGCGCCCAGAGGGGCTTGAACTCCTCGACAACGTCATCGGGCACCCGCATGTTCAGCACAAACCGGGTGTGCCCCTCCGCCAGTGGTTCCAGCGTGTAGTTCTCATAGGCGGATTTCCACAACTGCGCATCCGGCGACTCGACATCCGCGACGCCATCCTGCAGCAGGCCGACCGTATGGATGGAAATGAACTCGGGGTACCGGCTTTCCGCAATGACCGAAACCAGCCCCTGCCTCAGCCCCTGTTCATCCAGGGAATAGAATTGGATCGGGCTCCCCTCGGTCCAGGCACCGTCGAAATCGGAGCCGGGAATAAACGCGTCCGCCCACTTCCGGTATCGGTCGGGATCCACGATGGTTTCCCACACGCGCTCCCGCGACACCCTCATGATCTTGTCCATTGAAAATTCAACCATATGAACCATCCTTTGCATCGCAGGCATCATGTCCGACCCTGCACCAGCCAACTCATGCACACATGTGGGGGTGGATGTTGCCGATATCGGTCTCCGTTGATTTTTACCCACCCCCGATGCAGCCAACACATCCCGTTCCCCCAACCCATCACCCGCGCGGCAAGCGATTGTGCCGCCGGTTCCGCCCGTGAGCGGAGCCGGTCCGGCACCAGGGACTTGCCATGCAGGCATGGCGGCGCCATGGACCGGCTCATGCAACACAGGTCTCGCCCTCAGCTCGTCGCGCTGGCATACCGTTTGAGGCTTTCCCGGAAGAACACGCCGGAGACGGCACAGAAGACCGCCGCCACAACCGGCGCCAGCAGCACCTCCCAGCCGGATGCCCTTCCCATGAGGCATTCAACCGGCAACGAGATCATCAGCCCCACCGGAAGCACCCACATCAGCAGGTGCCGGAAGAACGGCGGATACAGCCGGACCGGGTAACGTCCCAGCTCCATCACGCTGTCGAGGATCCACAGCAGCGGCGTCCCCAGATACCAGAACGCGAAGGACGCCAGCATCAGCATCAGGGCGTACAGCAGCACCAGACCCGACCCCAGGATGACCAGGAACAGCAGCATGCGCCCTGGGTCCCAGACCAGCCCCAGCGCTGAAACCGCGTACCCCAGCACGCACAGCCCCAGCAGCACGTCCACCGCAGCCAGCGGCGACCACTGGCGAACGCTGATGTGGAACCGGACGGGAACCGGCTTGAGCAGCGTGTAGTCGAACCTTCCGTCCCACAGCTCCCCGTCCATCCCGGCCAGCAGCGACAGGCTGGGGGACAGGAACACGCTCCGCAACCCCTGCAGTGTCAGGAACAGTCCCGTCACGCACAGCATCTCGTGAAACCCCCATCCATTGAAGGCATCGCGGGCGGAGAACAGCATGAGGATGGCGCCCAGACTGCCGGCCAGTCCGATCAGCGTGTCGACGAGTTTGGCGGCCAGGTTGCCGCGAAACGCCGTTTCCCTCAGCACCGACGTGCGAATGAACAGTCGCAGCAGGGCCTGTTTCCGCCTCCATCCCTGACGGAAGGCGGCGTCCGGCTCTCGGTGGCGCATCGTTTTTTCTTGATTCATCTCAACCTCCCACGGCCTCATACCGTCGCAATCCCAGCCGCCACACGACCCGATGCGCCACCCAGGCGAACACCGTCCATGCGGCCGCTGCGGCAAGCCCCCAAGCGACCTGCGTGTCATCCACCTTGCCCAGCAGCACTTCCAGCGGGAATCCGAGCATGTAGCGGTACGGCAGCACATCGACAACCGCCCGCAGCCCGTCGGGCAGCAGCACGGTCGGCACGATCTGACCCGCAAACAGGAACAGCAGGGTGTTGTGCACATCCAGCACGGACTCGATGCGCCCGCCGAACAGCGCCAGCAGCGCCAGTGCATACCCCAGCAGGAACCGCAGCGCCTGCGCCAGCACCAGTGACAGCAGGAACACAGGCAGGCGGACGGCCACAATCGGGAACCCGTTCCCGAAGCCGATCCCAAGCGCCACCGCCAGCACCGTGACAAACGGCACGCACACCAGCTTCGTCGCCAGGTCGCCCGCCAGCGCCTCATACACCGGCGGCAGCGGACGCAGCAGCCATTGCGAGAAGGTGCCCGCGAAGATGTTGTCGCCCACCGTCCAGTGCGACACCGGGTAAGTGAGCTGGTTGAGCACCATCAGCATGAGGTAGTAGGCCGTGAAGTCCGCCTGGGAAAAGCCTTTGACGCCTTCGTTCCCGGCCGCCGCGAGCCAGACGAGCAGATACAGCAGCGGCGCCATCATCCAGCCGACCGCCAGGGTCCAGAAAAAGCCCCGCGAGGCCGTGAAGCTGAACAGGTTCTTCCGGATCAGCGCCCAACCGCCGCGCAGGTTCAATGTTCGCGCTTGCCGGTACGGAATGCCGTCCGTTGCCCGCGTGTCACCGCCACCCGCCGCCCGCGCATTCGCATGCGCGTTCACATGAATGTTCTCCCGTTCTTTCATGCCGACACCCCCTCCCGATACACCTGGTCGATGACCGCCTCGACCGGCGGATTCTCGATGGTGAAATCGAGCGGCGCATACCGGCCCAGGAGACGGACTGTCGTTTCCGGCACCGCGTCGTTCCGCACCCGGAGCGTATACGTCAGGCCGTCCCGCTCGACGAGCGTCACGGCGCCATCCGGCGATTCCGGCATGCCCAATGCCTCCGGTACTGCCGCCGCGCCCGATGTGGCCGGCGCACCGGGCTCGCCCGACATATCTGATGCATCCGTAATCGCGTCGCCCGCCTGCAGCAGCCCCTCCGGCTCCTCCCGAAAGGTCGCCTTGATGAGCTTGAACGGTGACAGACGGCGGGCCAATGCCTCCAGTGGTCCGTCGTACATCAGCTTCCCCTCGTGGATCAGCAGCGTGCGTTCGCACAGCGACGTGATGTCCGCCATGTAGTGGCTGGTCAGCAGCACGGTCGTGCCATGCTGGCGCTGGTATTCCTTGAGGAAGCTCCGCAGGCGGATCTGGATGGACACGTCCATCCCCAGGGTCGGTTCGTCGAGGAACAGCACGGAGGGCTCGTAGAGCAGGGCATTGGCGAACTCGCACTTGGCCCGTTCCCCCAGGGAAAGGTTTCGGGCCATCTTGGGCAGCAGCTCCCCGATGTCGAGCAGCGCCGCCAGCTCATCCAGCCGTTGCTTGAAGGCCGTGCCGGAAACACCGTAGATCGCCCGGGTGATCTCGAAGGAGTCCATGACCGTGAGACTGAGGTTGAGCTGGGTCTTGTTGCCCATGACCAGCGCGATGGACTTGAGCCACGCGGGGTCGCGCCGATGCGGCTCATGCCCTTCCACGCGGACCGTTCCGCCGGTCGGCACCAGCAGCCCGGACAGCATCTTCAGGGTGGTCGTCTTGCCTGCACCGTTCGGTCCGATGAAGCCGACCATCTCTCCCCGCCCGATGACAAAGTCGATGCCGGCCACGGCCGGCACCTCCTGCCGCACCGGGTGGAACAGCGATCGCAGGGCATTCCCCACACCCGGCTCCCGTACCGGGATTTGATACGATTTCTGTAGATTCGCGACTTGAATGGCTGGTTCCGGCATGTGCATCCCCCTTTGCGCCAGCGAGGCGACGGCAAGTCCGCGGCTGCACGCCGCAACACGCTCCCGGTGACAATCCCTTGCACAGGATGTGCATGTCGGATTCTCCGGGCGCAGCGTCGCGGCGAAAGACCCACGTTCGTGTCTATGGCTGCTGTTTGCTTTGCAGCAACAGCATATCAGGGGGATGCGGGGGTGGTGTGCAAGTGGAAGGTTGCATGATTTTCCCGTATTGATCCATGATTCCGGCCAAGTTCTACGACACAAGCGCTTCCAGGGAGTCCACCAGCGGGAACAGGCGCAGGGCGTCGGCTTCCATCTCGCGCAGGGAATCGAGCCAGTGATCGCCCATGATGACGAAGCTCATCGGTTCCTCGGGTGCCTCGGGCATCTCGAGGGCATGCAGCATCCGCAAGCGCAAATCCTCGCCGCCAGCAACGGAAGCCACGGCACCCGAAGCGTCCGCTTTGCCGGGAAGACGCATCCTGTCGGTGGAGCGCATGCCGCCGGCAGCGGTCTGCGCGCGCGCGTGTTCGGCGCCCAGGGGGTGCTTCGACTCGTCCAGCACGTTCAGGCAGCGCAGAATGGCCTGCATGCTGTAGCCGGTCCGACGCAGCATGTAGATGATGCGCATGCGGCCGAGTGACGCGGCCGGATACAGCCGCTCCGAACGGCTTCCGATGCCGGCGGCGGGCAACAGGCCGTTCCGCTCCCAGTTGCGGATGGTTTCGACCGTCACGCCCACCAGCCGCGCAGCCCCGAGGCGGCTGATCGTACCATCCTGCCGCACCCGGGCCGATTCATCGGCCAACCATTCCGTCAGCACCCGGCGGGTTTCCTCGGCCTGTCCGATCTCCCGCCGAATGGCTTCGAGGTATGCCGTGGATGCCATGCGGCACCGCGGCAAGTCCAGCCGTGCCGACGCTTCGAGCAGCAGCGTGCCGGCCCCGCGGATGGCCCGGTTGGCGTACGGGCAGCCGAAGATGATGCGGCACATGCGCAGCTGCAGCAGGTGCACATCGGTCAGCACGCGGTATCCGTTCGGCTTGCGTTCCGGTTTGGTGATCAAGCCGATGTCCTCGTACATCCGGATGGTGTTCGGATGGATGCCGAGGGCGGCGGCCATGGTTTTCGGGGTCCATGTGCGGTGCTGCGGTTCCATGCGATCTCCTGGTTTTGATGTCAGTCCACAATCAACAGCTTGACGCCCGCTTCCGTATGGCTGCGGTGTGGCTCCGCCCCGTCCGCCACGAGGTACCCCATGCCCTCGGTCAGCATCATTTCACGTCCGTCCTTGAGCTCCGACGTGAAAGACCCTTCCAACACGTACACCGCATGGCCCTTCTCGCACCAGTGATCCGCCAGATAACCCGGCGTGTAGGTGACGATCCGCATCCGTACATTGCCGCGCACCACTGTCTGCCAGAGGGCGGATCCCTTCTGCCCCGCATGCGTGGTTGGCGGAATGGCAGTCAGGTCAAAGGTTTCGAAGGGAATGTCGCGAATTTCCATATGGGCTCCTTTCGTACTGACGGCAATGCATCGATACAGTAACGGTTCTCCGGCTGTATTTGTCGCATCGTGCCGCACTTGCCTCCATGGATGCCGCTTACAGCATCCGCAGTGCCTGCTCGATGTCCTCCCGTCCGAATGACTTCCCGTGGGAAAGATAAAAGCGTGTCGCCCCCTTGTCAAGCAGCATGCGCATGCTTGTCCGAACCATGCCGAGGTCACAGGCCAGCATGGGCCTGCCGGGCCTGCTCCAGGGCATCATGGCCATGAGGCTGTCGCCGATGAGGACGCTGCCGCCTTCGAGCAGAATGGAAACGCTGCCTTTCGTATGACCCGGCGTCGGCAGGACGTCGCCGGCTATGCCGAAGGGACGCAGATCGAACGGCCCGTCGAAGGCAATGTCGATGGCCGGCAGGGGGGCTTTTGCATTTCCCGCATCTCCCGGTTTGTCGCGATCCGCCCCGCTGAGCCGGAAGATCGCCTTCGCAATCGGAGACAGCGGCTTGATGTCATCCTTCATGCGGCCTTCCATCACGTCCCGGTCAATGGCGCTCATGGCGGCCTTTGCGCCGGTTGCGGCACGCATGGCCTGCAACGCGCCGATGTGGTCCTCATGGTTGTGCGTGGCGATGATGAGGCGGATCCTCTTGGGGTCGATCCCCTTTTTTGCGAGCGCCCGCAGGATCCGTCTGCTTCCGCCGGGTGTTCCCGTGTCCACGAGAACCAGGCCGTCACCCTCCAGCAGGAACACGTTGACCATGCCATGGAGCAGCACATGGACGATCGGCCTTCCGGAACCAACATCCGTGCCCGTTCTTGACTGGATGTCCGACTGACTCATGGCACCTCCTGTTCAATCCGCAATCCATGTACGGTTCGCACATGTCCCATTCTCAAGACTCGGCTGCCCCGACCAGCCATTGCTTCGCTCGCTCGGGATCTGCATCAAAACGGATCACCTTTTCGATTTCCATGCCGAGCGACCTCATGCGCTTGCGCAACTTGCGTTCCGCCTGACCAGAGCATCCCACGAGGCAGATCCGATGGATCTTGGGTTCGATGGCGATAATGTGGTCGACCAGTGCCGCAATCACCTCGTCATCGAGCACGGTTTCGTACAGGTCCACCCAGATCCTGCGGTTGTGCCGGCCCGGCGATTGCAGGATGAACGCCTCTTCCGCCTTCATGACGGCCAGAAGCTCCTCCTTCCGGTCGAATTGGCTTCCATACTTGAGCGGATGGAGTTCGCCGCCCATATAGTAATACGGACACAGGCTGCCACTGGGCGAGGTCTTCAGCATGGCGAGCCCTCCTCGAATTCAACCCGAAGCTGCTCTCCCAGGGCATATGCTTGTCGAAGGGCATCCGGCTGGCCGTGCAGATCCTCAACCGTATCGACCCCGGTCACAGACAACCGGCCGCGCGGTGCGATGCCGAGATGCCCGAAATAGTGCTCGATCGAATCCAGGATGTGCAGGTTTTCCCGCTCGGTCATCCCTGCGCGAACCGCAACGGAAACCCCCGCCTTCCCTGCCGGAATCGCAAGCTTGTCCGCGCTCGGGTTCGTGTCGGAATACGGCGTATTGCGGTCAAAAAAGACCTTCATCTGCCCGGTCACATCACCCCAGTAGGAAGGCGAGGCCACGATCACCAGTTCGGCGGCGACCAGATCCTCAAGGATGAGGTCCACATCGTCCTGACGGACGCAATGACCGGACTTGTGGCACGTCTTGCACCCGGTGCAGTATCCAATGTCCGCATCGCCCAGATGCCAGATCCTCACATCATGCGCATCGACCATAAGCCCCGCGAGAATCTGCCGCATCAGGATGACCGTGCTGCCATCGCGCCGGGGACTGCCATTGAGGCACAAAACCTTCATAAAGGGCCTCCCTCCACTTGCGGACGCCACCTGTATCGTCGCTTGTCCCTGGCGTTCTCAGGATGATAACACAAATAGGGCGATGTCGCATCAACCCGTGCGTTCCCAAGGTACTCCGCCCCGAGCGACTCGATGGTCCTGCGCGAAGCGGTGTTGTCCTCATTGCATGTGATGTAGACCGGATCCAGCCCGAGCCGTTCGATGACCGGAACCAGCAGCCGGCAGCTCCGGGCCGCGTACCGATGCCCCCGGAACCCTTCATGGACCGAGTAGCCGATGTTGCCCCGAAACAGCACGATGTGCTCCGTGTAACCCGCCTTGATGTTGATCTGGCCCATTTCCGCGCCGGAATCCGCGTGGATCATCACGAACCGGTATGCCAGGGCTTCTTCGTCGGGTGGCGTGACCGGCTCCGTCCCAACGAACCGCAGGATGAGGTCATCATGCTGAATCTGCAGGCGGGACAGTTCTTCCGACAGCGAATCCATCACGTCCTCCACGTGCGTTCCTTTCCGCATGATCGCATGTAAGCTTCGGTGACGCGACAATCCGCACTTTCAGCGCACATCGCCCTGATGCCTGATGACAAGCGGCTTTCGGGCATCCACGATCAGCGAGACCATGCCGAGTGATGACGGCGAATTTCTGGTGTCGAAGCGGAACGAGCGCCCGATCCTGCCATCCGCTTCATTCCACCAGGTGTAATGAAAGTCTCCCTGGTCATCGCAGTATTCCAACAGCGAAACCTCGAAGCCTGCGGCCTCGAATACACCGACTAGGGTCTTCCAGTCGTAGACGATCTTGTGCGTGGCAGCCGGATGGTCGGCCGGCCCCGGCCCGCCAACCTGAACCAGGTTCTGATACCATGCGTTCCGGAAGTTGCGGTCCGGTACGGCACATCGCAGGTATCCTCCCGGCTTGAGATATCGGAAACAGCGTTTGGCCGCATCCACCCCCTCGTCGAGGGTGAGATGCTCCCAGACATGCTCCGCCAGCAGCGCATCGATGCTCTCCGGCGCGAACAGGCAGTTCCAGCCATCATCCGAAAGCAGGTTGAGGTCGCTTTCCTGCGTGGCCATCCACCCATCGCATACTGTCTGCCCCGCACCCAGGATCACTTTCATGTGTTCGCCTCCATACGCAGGCGCAAATCTTTCCGCATGACGAGTCGCTGTTCCGCCTCGCAACAGACATGAAAGCCGTTCTTCTCAAACAGGGATACCGGCCCCATGAAGTCCTGCTCCGTGTCGATGAACGCCTTGTTGGGGTATGCTTCCACAGCGTCAAACCCCTCCGTCTCCGCATCCTCGCAGATGCGGCGCAGCAAGGCGCCCGCAACGCCCTTCCCCCTCATCTGCGGCGCGATCGCAAAGCAGAAAACAGATTTGATGCGCGCACCGGGAACCTCCCCATCACGGGGAACCGCGCCCATGAACATGCGCCAGGAGATGCATTCATAGCAATCCGACTTCGTGTTGGCATTGCACCACCCGACAACCTGGCCATCGGAATACGCAAGATATCCCTGGACATGGCCCCCGCCGACCAGCTCAACCGCCAGCCGGCGTCTCGTTTCCGCGGTGGAAAAGTCCCTGTTCCTGTCGTCTTCATTGCTCCAGCACACGCAGTAGCACCGGTGCTCTTCCAGGTTTGTGGAATGCGGCGTCTGGTCGAAAAAACGCAGATAATCGTCCAGCCATTCCGGCGACAGCCTGCGGATCTCGATGTTCATGCGCACACCTGCCTCTCTCGTTGCGGGCAGCGCCCGCCCGTATTCTAGAAACGCAACAAATGAAAGTCACAAAGCCGGTTCACACTGACTGATGCTACGCCAGATGATCCAGATGATGCATGTCGTTGAACGACCCCATGAAGCGTATACCTTTGCGATCCTCCCCAAGTCTGGTGATGCCGCCGGGATTGCCGACAAAGCGCGATCCCGCCAGCACCTCCACCGGCAGCCGCAGCCACCAGGCGATGATGTTGCAGAGTACGTGGCCGTGGGTCACCAGCATGACCCGTTCATGTCCCTCCTGACGGATGGCCTCCATCGCCTGCGCCGTCCGGTGATAGAATTCGCGCCAGATTTCCGCCCCTTCGCACGGCGAGAAATCGATGGTCTTCTCTTTCGGAGGCGGGAGGGAATGCAGTTTGACCCATTCCCGCGTTTTCCCCGCCTCGATGCCGTTGTTGACCTCACGAAGGCCCGGCGCGGAGATCACATCGATCCCCAGCCGTTCCGCGATGATCTCCGCGGTCTGCGCGGCGCGCAGCAGGTCGGAGGCATACAGGTGAAACGTCTCGTTCCCGGTTGCAGCAAGCAGGCGCGTCGCAACGGCACGCGCCTGCGCGCGGCCCTTCTCCGTCAGGGGCGTGTCGGTCCATCCGCCGACCAGTCCGTTGATGTGGTGCTCCGACTGGCAGTGCTGCACGATGATGATATCCTTCATGAGGCCTCCCGGCAGCGCCTTGCGCGTCTGCATCACCAAAAACGCGCATGCGGGTGGATTTGCGGCTGTGGCAACATGATATCGCATTCTACCGCCACGTTCCACTCAAGCCAGGGCCCTCCCCGTTCCGTTCACGCCATGACACCTCACACGCCACTCATGCCAGGGCTCCTCCCCGTTCCGCTCACTCCACGGCCCCGCCCCATTCGACCAGCGTGGTGTCCGCACGCGTCACCTGTGTGACCGTCTCCGGTTCCGCCACCGTCTGTGGCACATCCGCCGAGAACACGAACCATAGCCGGAACCAGGAGGCAGGCTTCGGTTCGACGGAAACCGGCATCATCCGGTCGACGTAGTCCGTCTCCTGCGGCCAGGCCACGTACCGCGTATCCGGCTGCAGCTGGTCGACCCAGTAGTCCGTAAAATCCTGCGTCTCCCGCTCTGAAAGCCCGTATGCGGCGAGGATGCGCCGGAAGTCCCGCTCCCGCTTCTCCGGTTCGATGATCCAGCCGTGTTCCCGCTGGATCCCCGCAGCCGGAAGGGTTGCCTCGTAAAACAGGTACGGCCACTGGCCATCCAGCAGGCCATCCGCATCGGCAACCACCGCCCAGCCTTCCTTGGCCGGATAGGCAGGGATGGAGGCAGTCAGGGCGCCCGGATGTGCCAGCCGAACCGTAAAGGCAGTATCTTCCCCGTACAGGTAGATATTGGGCTTCTTGTAGTCCGCGCCCTGCATCATGGGACCCATCGCGCCAGCCCCGCCCGGACCATCCGGTCCGCGCCTGCCGGGGACGCCGCCATACCCCATGCCGCCTGCACCCGGCCCGAAACCCCAGCCCTCAAGGCCGCCCGCGCCGCCGCCCCAGAAACCGCCGGGTCCGCCGGCTCCGCCGCCCCAGAATCCACCGCCGCCACCGGTGTTGCCGGGGCCATTGCCGCTGTTTTGAGGTCCATTGCCTCCGGACCCAGATGCGCCGCCATTGCCCGACGCACCGCCGTTGGGCGCGGCGCTGCCCGCGCCACGCCTCCCGAGGCCGAACCCGCCGGCCCCGCCCTTGCCGCCGCCGCCACCGCCACCACCACTGCTGGCGGTTGGCGACGCGCTCTTCGTCGGCGATTCCGTCGGCGTGGGCGTGGGCGACTTCTTGCGCGGCGTGGGCGACGGGGATTTCTTCGGTGTCGGCTTTGCCGTGGGGGACGGCTTGACCGTTCCCGTCGGGCTGGGTTTTGGCGTATTGGTCGCTTTCGCCGTGGTCGTCGGCGAGGGACCGGGCTTTCCTGAAGGCGTCGGTCCAGGGCTGGGCACATTGGTCTTCTGCTTTTTCAGCCGGTTGATCTCCCTGGCCATCTCCAGTTTGACATCCTCCCAGGACAAACCCTTCCCGGCAAGCGCCTCCGCCTTTCCGAGGAAAAGCTGGAACTGGTCGATCTGGTTGGGCGGATAGCCATCTTCACCCATGAGGCGAATCATGGCCGGGTTCCAGACCGTGCCAAAGAAGTCCTTGTAGTCGTTCATCCGGTCGTTCTGGCCAAAACCAGAAAACAACCCGCCGAGGAGGCCCTTGCCGCTCTCGAGCACCTTGTCGAGACGCTTCGCCCCCTGATTCTTGTTCTGCAGCACAAGGGTCTGCTCCGCCTTGCGCAGGATGTCGTTTCCATTCAGGTCCTTGTACTCGTCGGACAGCCATCCGTCCTGTGTCTTGAGCTTGACCGTCTTGCCGTTGAGCAGTTCGACGGCCTGCTTGGTTGTGAGCTTCGGGGCGGACTTGTCCCTGCCCGCGTCGTACGCCATGACGAGATTGCACAGCTCGCGGTACTGCGCGTCCGTCATCGTGGGCAAGGTTGTGCCATCCGGCTGCCGGACGGGCAGCGCTTTCTTGTTCTCGTCAAACGCGTAGTACAGGCCATTGTCGTTGGTCATGATCTCATACTGCCTGTCATGTTCGGACAGGCTGGACCAGTACGAAAGGTCGATGGTGGAGTTCGGGCCGAGAATTTCCTGCAGCTCCTCCTTGTAGGGCGTCTGGTAGTCGGCCTTGATCCCCTGGCCGTGAACGGCCTTCGAGGCGATGTTGGCCGCCTTCTCGGAATTCTTGCAGGCGACGGAATACCCGATGAGCATCTCGCCGATGGCGGCCGTTGGGCCGGGCAGCTTCTTGAGCTCGGAGCCGAAGCGGTCCAGCACGATGGAACCGAGCAACAGTCCATTCACCGTGCCGGCGGCGGATTCCGGCACCAACGGGTCGATGGTGTCGCTGCCGCCGGCCGCACCGGCAAGCTTCAGCAGGGTCGTGGCATCCTTCGCATACTGGGTGAAGTTGCCGACGGCCTTCATCTTCTCCATTGTCGTCTTGGCGCCCTGCAGCTTCTCCAGCGGATCGTAGTACTCCTTGACATACTGGATGGCGAAATTGTTCTTCGCCGTCACCTGGTCGATATCCAGCGTCAGACCGGTTTCAAACTCTTTCGCTTTTTTCGCGAAATCGTAGAGCATGGTCTGCGCCATCTTGTTTTCCTTGTAGTCGCCGATGGGATACAGCGCCGTCGTGGTCCACTTGTCGAAGCCCATGTTCGTGTCCAGACCCGCCTTGTACCCGTCCGCAATGACCTGCGCGATGCGGGCCTGCACGCCGAGCTCCGCCTCCTGCTGTTCGATCTGCTGGATGACGTCCCAGTACTTTTGGTCGAGATCCTGGCGCTCGTTGATCATCGTCTTGACCTCGGCAAGCCGCTCCGGCGGGTAGAAGTCGCCTGCACGGCGGGCCTGGTCCGCGATATCGAGCTCCATCAGCAGCTCGCTCTCGGTCATGGAGACAACCGGCTTCTCCAGGCTGTAGTAATCTGTCATTGCCTGTGCGGGCAATGTGGAAAGGCACAGCAGGCAAACGGCCAGCATCAGGAAAATGCGGGCTTTCCTATTCATGTGACACCTCCCGCATCAGCCGACTCTGCCGCAGCAGACGATCCTGCATCGTTCGGATCTCCACAAGCAGGACCGGTTCCGTTGCCGTCTCGAATGCATCCTGCAGGGCCAGATCGCAGGCATCCAGGCTGCCGAGCGCCAGAAAACCTTTGGCAAGCGCATAATGGGCCTGTGCATCCGTCGGATCCTCCCGGACGGTGATGGTCCAGTGGTACATGGCGTCCAGAAGACGACCCGCGGCCTCGTACGCATCTCCCAGCTGCCGGTTCGTCTCCGGGTCGGTCGGATGGGTGGCATACCGCGATACAAGCGCAGGCACCATTTCCTGCAGCCTGCCGGTGGCCCTTGCGTTGTCACAGGCATGGCGCCATGACTCCGGACGGGCATCTCCGGCCGCAAGCGCCGCGAGTCGGAAGGATAACGCCTCATCGATCCTGCCGACATGCTCCGCTCCGGAGGCCAGCGCGTTCATGGCGCGCAGCTCGCCAGGGTGCCCGGCCAGATACGTCCGCACCGTCTCTGAAAGAACCAGGTAGCGGTCCACATCCGAAGTGCGGCCCAACGCCGCGATCTCCTTCTCCACCGCACGGGAAGGCGCGGGGCAGACGATCGGCAGGCTCAGGATCATGGCCGTCGCCAACGCCACAAGCGCATGCCGCAGTTTGCCCTTCCTGGGGAGAAGTCCCCACGCACAGGCCAAAATGCCGGCAAGCAGCAACAGCAGCGTCGAAACGCGGAACCCTTCCCGCAGGAAGCCGAAGATGGACAAAAGCGTCAGCACGCATCCAAAAGAGAGCAGCATGTCAATCCACCTCCGATCGGAGCGGCGCGATGATGCCCATCCGCAGGCGCGCATGGGGACCGATGCCGTTCGGGTCCTGCCGATGGGTATCGTCCTGGGAAAGCAGACTTGCACGGGCATAGGCATAATGGGCCTCGTCATAGGCCTGGCGCCGTTCGAACAATACGCCGAGCGAGTACCAGGCGTTCGGATTCTCCGGATCGTCCGCCGTAGACCGGCGCAGCATGTGTTCCGCGCGATCCATCTGCGTTTCACTCCCGGTAGCGAGGGCGCATTCATACAGGCTCACGCCCAGCAGCAGGGAACAGCGCGGCAGGGTGATGCCGCCCGCCCAGGCGGCCTCCAGATGCTGCCGCGCCTTCTCCGGCTTCTTGTCTTCCTGTGCGCGGATGCCCGCGACCAGGTTGGCGAAGGCCGGCCATGTTCCCGCATGTGTCACGAGCGCCTCGTCGGCCGCCGCCTCCCCGATGTGCCGGCTGTAGGCGTAGGCCAGGGCATACAGACTGTCACGGGCACCGACGGCGGACGCCGGCTCCGGCTGCGTCTCATCAGTGGAACCGCTTGCATTCTCGCCTTCTTCCGATCCGTTCTCATCAGAAGGCGCCCCCCCTTCGTCCATCGCATCCGCCGGACTCTCGTCAGCCGTATTTTCTGCGGCATTCCACGCCACGATCTCCGCAAGGGCTTCCTCAAACGCGCCTTCCTTCAGACGCGCCTCCGCCATGTGGTAATGCAGGAACGCGGACTCGCCATCCGCCGCGATCGCTTCCGACAAAAGCTTCTGCGCAACGCGGTCGTCGTCGCCGTAGGCCTGGCCGGCGGCACGCGCCATCAGCGCCCAGGCATAGCACCCGGCAGCGGTGGCGGAGTCCGGATGACGCACATACCATGGCTCCGCATTGCGAAGGGCGACATCCGGACGGCCCGCGCGCATGGCGGTTTCCAGCACGAACCGGATCACCTCGTCATTGCCGTCGTGCGCCTCGGCAAGGCGGTCCAGCGCCGCCATGGCCACATCGTAATTGGGCGAGCCGTTCGACCGTTCGAGATCCGCCAGCGCGGCAAACCGGTTTGCGGAAGGGTTTCCCGGATCATGGCGCAGCACGGTGCCGGCGTCGGCCAGCAGTGCGTCATATCGCTTGAAGAGCCACAGGCTCTCCAGATGCGCCGGTCCTGCCGACAGCACGGCGTTCCTTGCCGCCGTTTCAAGCTGGCGGGATGCGGCTTCGCGGGTGTTCTTCCGGACCGGCTCGTGTGTGCCGGCATACGCCGCCGTGCCATGCAGCGCGAGGTACCGCGCGACCTCCGGATCGCCTGTGACGGGCAGCAGGCTGGAAGCCGCCATCCATTTCGCTTCCGGCGGCATCATGGTTGCGGACAGCATGCCCTTGAGCGCGGCGATGCCCTCCTCCCGCCGCCCGCCCTGCAGCACGGCAACCGCGCGCAGCGCCTGTGCGAAGGGATTGCCCGGTTCCAGGGCAATCGCCGCGTCCATGGCCGGAACCGCCTCATTGGCGATGCGCGGCGCATCCGGTTCGGGCCTGCCCTCATGCACGAACAGGCAGTCGGACATCAGCGCGTATCCGGCCATCAGATCCGCATCGGCCTGCGCGCGCAAGGCGTATGCCCATGCGGCGTAAGGGCGGTTTTCGCCCGCCAGGCGCACCGAAGCCGCGGCGGCCTGGCGGCCGCTCGCCTCCAGAACGGTTGCGGGCGTCTGCATGCGCGGCAGGGAAAGCCACAGCAGACATGCCGAAAGGACGAATGCAAGGGGAAGCAGCAGGGATTGCGGCAAAGGCTCGGTAACGGCAGGCGGGCTCCATGCCGGAGCGTCCGTTGCCGGCTTGTCCGCCGCTGACACATGCGCCTCCGGCGTTTGGCCATGCGCTGCCGGTTCCTCGGACATCGGCATGGGCGCCTCCGGCGTTTGGCCATGTGCTGCCGGTTCCTCGGATGCCGGCACGGAGGTCCGACGCAGCAACCAGGACGCGAGTGCGGAAAGCAGAAGTGCCTGAAGCGACGCCACCACCACCAGACCGGTGAA